>JADLBZ010000262.1 GCA_020847415.1 Planctomycetota bacterium | reverse complement strand
GGCGCGGCGGAGCAGCGCCAGCCGCTCCTTGGACTCGGTGTCTTCCTTGCCCTTCAGCGCGGCGGCTTCTTCGCGGACCTTGACGCAGATTTCGCCGAACAGGGCCGCGGCAGCCACGCCTGCCGGCCGCCCCACCAGCTTCCAGGCAAAAACCTCGCGCAGGTGCGGCATGGCGGCCTCACGCTCGCCGCGGTCCACGCAGCCTTGGGCCTTGTCGAGCTGGGCCTGCATGCGGGCGTCGGCCTTGGCCATGTTCTTCTGCATCTGCGAAAGGCCAGTGCCGAGGCTCTTGGCGTCCAGCCGCCAGTTGTGGCGTGAATGCTCGTTGCCCCAGGAATCCGTCAGCACAAAGTACGGCCCGGCAGGCACGCCATAGGACGCCCACAGGTCCTCAGCGGCCAGACGGTCCTTGGGAATCAGCGCGGGGGCGGGTTTGGCGGCTGGGCCGGCAGGTTCTGCGGCGGCGTCACCCTCCCGCGCCGGCACGAACACAAACAGCACCTGCTCCTGGCTCAGCTTGCGCAACTCGTCGGCGTCAGCCATGGCACGCACGTTCTTGTCGGCCTTGGCGTCGGCACAATCGCCGGCTGCAGCAAAGTACAGCAGCAGCGCCTTGCCGCCTGTGGCGGCATCGGTGCGGGCCTTGCCCAGATCGGTCTGCCATTCCACCGTGCCGGGAGGGTACAGCCGTGTAGAGTAGAGCTGTTTGGCAGATGCCTTGTTCTCGCCTGCACGACCGGTCCCGGAAACAGGGGCACAGCCGCCCGACGACCCTCCACCGGAGGGAGTTGACGGGCCTCAGCCCACCGGGCGTCACTGCGCTGCCAGGGGCGCAGCCAGCAATGCCACCAGCGCTGCGGGGGCGAAACAGCGAAACATGGGTCGTCTCCGGGTTATTTGGGGGCCGGGGGCAACTTCACGAAGTGCGCCCAGAACTGCCCCAGGGCAACCAACAGGCGCACATACTGGTCGTATTCCGCGGGCTTGGTGACGAAGGCGTTGGCGCCGCGGGCGTAGCTGGCGGTGGCGTCACTGTCGGCGCTGCTGGTGGTCAGCACCGTGACCGGAATGCCGGCAATGCGCGCATCGCCCCGCAGTTGCTCGAGGAACGTGTGGCCGTCCATGCGCGGCATGTTCAGGTCCAGCAGAATGATGTCCGGGCGCGGGCTTGCGGCAAACGCGCCTTCCTTGCGCAGGTACTGCAGCGCTTCCACACCGTCTGACACCACCTGCAGTTCGGCCTGCAGGCCGGCGTCTTCGAGGGCGCGACGAGTCAGCGCCTGCTGGGCGGGGCTGTCCTCCACCAGCAGGATGGTGTAGGCGCGTGCCGGGGATGCGGGAGCTGCGCTCATGATTGCTCTTTCCCTGCCGCCGATTCCGTGACACCGGGCAGATCCAGCATGAATCGGCTGCCCTCGCCCGGAGTGGATGTCACGCCGATAGTGCCGCCGTGGCGCTCGATGATTTTACGGCATACCGCAAGCCCGATGCCAGACCCTTCGTACCGGCCGGCGGCATGTAGCCGCTTAAACGGCTGAAAGAGCTGCTGCACATATTGTGACTCGATACCGATACCGTTGTCGGCCACGGTGATACGCACCCGGCCCTCGTGCTTCTCGGCACTGACGTGCACCGAGGGCGGGTGTTCAGACTTGCGGAATTTCAGGCCGTTGGAGATCAGGTTCTGCAGCACGCGCCCGATCTGCGTGTCGTCGCCCAGCACCTGCGGCAGGGGGTCGTGGGTCACCGTGCCGCCGGTCTCCTGCAGGCGTGCCTTCAGGTCGCCGGTCACGCGGCGCAGAACGCGATCCAGGTCCACCGGAGCCATGCGATACTCGCGATTGCCGGAACGCGAGTACTCCAGTAGGTCGCCGATCAAGCGCTGCATGCGCAAGGACGCATCCAGGATGGCGTCCAGGTCCTGTGCCGCGCGCTGCGGCAGCTCTCCGCCCACATCACGCTTCAACAGGCCGCAGTACGTGGACATCGTACGCAGGGGCTCTTGCAGGTCGTGGCTGGCCACATAGTTGAACTCGGCCAGCTCCTGCACCAGGCGCTCCAGCTGGAGTTTCTGGCGGGCCTCGGCTTCTTCGGCCTGGACGCGCTCGGTAATGTCGCGGATCACGCAACTGACGCGCGGGCGCCCGTTGATCTCGTAGGCACTGATGCCCACCGAGGCCGGGAACGACGTGCCGTCCTTGCGCACCGCGGTGGCGCGCGGGTCGCGGCTTCCGGGCCGCCGCCGCCGCGCCACGGCCAGCAGGGCTTCCAGCCGGTCCTGGCTCTGGTCTTCAAACAACCCGGGCAGAATCACGTCCAGGTTGCGCTGGATCAGCTCGCCGTGCGTGTACCCGAAGTGGCGGGACGTGGCCGGGTTGGCAGCCTGAATGCGGCCTTGATCCACCACGATCACGATGGCGTCGTTGATGCCGTCCAAGATGGCGCGGGTACGGATCTCGGTGGCCTGCAGGTCCAGTTGCGACCGCTTGAAGTCTGTAATCTCCAGGGCGAACAGGCCGCCGAAGCCCATTTCCGGCACGCCCCGCAGGTGGGCCACAAACCAGCGCTCGCCGGCCTGCATCTCGCGCAGCGGGGTGCGGCCGTTCACCATGCAGGCCGCCAGGTCCTGGCGCGAAAGTTCAGGCACGGCTTCCCACAACAGCCGCCCAAGCGCCGCCGCGCCCAGCACTTCCTCGGCTGCGGGGTTCAGGCGGTTGATGCGGCCGTCGGCATCAAAACGCAGTACCGGGCCCGGGCTGAGCTGAGGGAACATCTCCTCGGCCCGAAGCGAGGCCTCGGCTGCGTGGCGCGCGGCAATCTGCTCGCGCAGCATCACGCCGGTCGCCGAGCTCTTGCGGCGCCGGTCGTCTTCGTGTCGCTCCAGGCGGCTCAAGCGTCGGCTGATTACGAACGAGATGGCCGTCACCAGCGCCACCATGGCCAGCGCAGCCATCCACAGGGTCTGGTGCAGCCCGCTGGGCGCAAAGGCATGCGCGGCCACAATGGTGGCATACGCCAAGCAGGCGCCCAGGGCCACCAGCACCAGGCGCTGAAACCACAACTTCAGTCTCGAGCCCGACGGCTCGGCCATATCGTGCACCTGAGGCGTCCGTGCCGGGACGCTTACACACCGGCCCGGCGAGGCATCATGTTACCGCAGACAGCGGCCAACGAGCCACTACTGCTTCGTGCCAGTCGGATTCGGGCACCCGCGCCGCATCCGCGACAGGCGCTCGCGACACGAGCCCTCCTGCCTTCTGTCGCTCGCTGTCGCGGCAGCAGCCGCAAGCGCTGCATGGAACCCGCAAGGTTAAACCGGAACGAGCCGCTACTCCGGCTGTACTTCGGCGCCGTTCTTGTAGGTGAGCTTGCTGTACTGGATGCCGTTGCTGTCAAAGGCGACCCACAGGCCTTCCTTGCGCCCGTCCAGCCACAGGCCTTCCTCGGCAAGCTGGCCGTTTTCGTGCCAGCCGCGCCACCAGCCGTGCTGCACGTCGCGGCCGTCCACCACCAGGACAGTGCCTTCCTGGCTGCGGGTTCCGTCGGGCCAGTTTGCCTGCCTGCGCTCCACGGGACGACCCTTGAACGCAAGCGACTCCCCCGTCACCTGGCCGTCGGTGTAGGTACGGGTCGTCACGAGGTCGCCCCGTTCGTCCAACTCGGTCCATTCGCCCGTCTGGTTGCCGGCGTCGTAGCGGCCCTTGGCCTTAAGACCGCCGCCGGGGTGCCACTCCTGCCACTCGCCGGCTTCTTTGCCTTCCAGGTACTGTCCCTCGCGCTTCAACTGACCGTTCTCGTGCCACCAGCGCCACGTACCGGCCTGCAAACCCGCCGCCCACTGGCCCTCAAAGCTGCGCTGGGTGTTGGGATGGCAACCATGGGTGGGGCCTTCCAGGCGGCCATCAGCCCAGGTCTGGGAGAAGTCCTCGATGCCGCTTTCCGTATAGGTAACCCAGCGGCCGTGCTTGCGACCGTTCTTGTACTCGCCGGTGCTCTGGCGCTCGCTGTTGGGGTGCCAGGTGGCCCAAACGCCGCGCGGCACGCCCTGTTCGTAATACTCGACCTTCTTCAGCTTGCCGTTGGGGTGCCACTCGCGCCACTCGCCGTCGTTCTGGCCGTGATTCCACATCCCCTCGCCGGCCTTGCTGCCGTCGGGGTGGTACTCAAGCCAGCGACCGTGCTTCTCATCTTTTTCGTAGATGCCCTTGTAGCGCACCGCCCCGCTTTCGTGAAATCCGGTCCACTCGCCCGTCTTCACCCCCGTGTCGTAGGTGCCGATCTCCTTCTTGGCGCCGGTCTCATACCACTCGGCCCAGGCACCGTGCATCACCTCGCCGTCGGGCGTTTTGATGGTCATCCATTCGGCACGCGTGAGGCCGGACGGATAGCGGTCAATGTGCTTCCCGTCTCCACCGCCCACGGTGCGCAGACTGGCGCTGTTGGTCTGGCTGGCCACGTACTGCCAAAGCCCGACGCCGACACCCGCCAGCACCACCAGAATGACCACGCCGCCGATCACGTACGTGCGCGCGGCTGATGACAGTTTGCGATTGGTGGGGACATAGCCGGAGGACGTCACCGGGGCGGCAAAGCGATCCAGCGCCTGCAGGTCCTGGGACTTCGGGCCCTGCTTGTCGGTGGGCTTCCGGCCCGTATAGGCGTCGGACTTGGCCTCGACGTTCTCCAGGATGGTGGTGCCGAAGTCCGTGACCAGCTTGCCCTTCAGGGCAACCGCGAGTTCCATGTGCTTGGGCGCCACCTTGTACAGGTACGCGTCCACAATCTGCTGGTTGCACAGCATGCATACGACGGTGCCGGTCAGGCGCTCCTCGACGATGCGCTGTTTGCCCTGGCAATGGGGGCAGGTGATTTCGGTAATGTTCGCCATGGGGCAGGCCGGTACTATACGCAGTGCAGATTGTGCAATACATCGCAATTCTAGCGAGCATCCACAAGATGCAAGGTCACGCCCGAATCTGCCCCGATGTGGCCTACTTCGACTTCACCGGCTTCAGGTGCGCGTAGGGGTCAGCCTTGATCAGGCTTGACTCGCGCGGGATGTAATAGCGCGGGTCCGAACGCAGGACCAGCGCCGCATCGCCCTGTTCAGGCACCATGCACGGTACCCCCTGCTGCCGCATGCCGCGAAGTTCGCTGCCGCCCTTGTCAAAGTAGCGCACTTCCAGCTCGTGCTTGCCCGGCGGCAGCTTGGCCATCAGCAGGTGCGTTTCGCCGGGCAGTAACGCGTTGCCGCGCGTATCCGCTTCGGCGTTCATCAGAAGCCCGGCAATCAACACAGCCGCACCCACGCCGGCCGTAATCAGGCCGGCGTCGTCGTGCCCGTGTGCCGCAAGCTCTGCACCAACAAAGATGGCGGTTGCGCCGGTGGCGATGGTCGCGGTCTTGGCAATCGCCTTGCCCTTGAGGATGTCGTCCATGACACGACCGCCGCGCGTAATGGCCTGGAAGAACGTGTCGCCGATTTTGTAGCTGCGGCCCAGGGACTGGCCGTCGCAAAAGACCTCGGCGTAGGCTTCGCGGTACTCGCCCTGGTTGATCACACGCTGGCTGCCGTGGTGGCCTTCCGCCGTAAAGAAGGGGCCCTCGCCCAGCTCCAGCATCAGCACCACGTTGGCGTCTTTCTGTGCTTCCACGCTGAGCCACGGGCAGGCCGCGTCATAGTTGGCCTGCTCTTTGGGGAGCCTGCTGATCTCGTCCAGCAGCATCTGCACACTGGCGCTGTCGCCGCGGGAAAGAAAGCAGCGCATGCGCATGACAAAGGCGGGCAGCCAGTCCGCGGCATACTCGCCCTGCTTCAGGTCGCCGGTATCCACGAAAATGGCGTTGCGGAAGCAAGCCATGGCGTCTTCGGGCTTGCCAAGCTGGTAGTACAGCATGCCCAGGTACCAGCTGTTGAAGGCGCGCTCGTAAGGGTCGCCCATCCACCACTTCTGGCGCTCGCTGAAGAAGTAGGCGCCGGCCACGCCGCCGCCCTTGCCGTGGTTCATGATGTTCCAGGCACGCAGGTAGTCGGCTGTGGCGCTCTCGTGGTAGCCCAGCGCCATCTTGGAATGGGCGCGGTAATTCAGGATCAACGTCTGGTCGCGCTCGGGAAACGACTCGACATCCATCGTGTCGGTCATGACCCGCTGGTAGCCGCCCTCACGCATGGCAGCCTTGGCGTCGTAAACCGACTGGCAGCCCAGCGCCAGAAACGGCAGCAGCGTGAAAGCCCCCAGGCGCAGCATCTTCGTCAGCATGGTCTGAAGCCCTTGCATGGCCCTCAGGAAAAACGGGGGCGCACAGGGCGCCCCCGCCGTTCATGTCAATTGGACTAGCGATAGACCGCGCTCTTCTCCGAGACGCGGCGGATCTTGTGGCCGCCCTTGAAGATCAGCTCGTCCGTTTCCGTGTCAATCAGCTCGTAGGTGTACAGGATGGTGTCGTCCTCGTACTCGCCGTCGGTCATGGACAGCGTGCTGAACTTGGCCTTCAGGAAGTAGTCCGCGCCCAGCTTGGTGCGGCGGCCGGTGCGGTCCGTGCGCTCGCCGGACTCCTTGGCTTCCTTCTCGGCGCCCACGGCGGCCTGAACGTCGCTGTCGCGCTGGCTGAAGCGGTACTGCTCGCGGGTGAACCTCTCCATCATGGCAGTGACCAGGTCTTCCTGGAAAATCTGGGTGACTTCCGGGAAGCGAGTGTCGTTCTGCGCGCGGATGACCGCCACGATGGGCGCGTCATTCCACTTGGCGCGGAAGTTCTCGCTGATCTTCTGCTTCTTCAGCTTGTCCACGATCACGTCCGTAACCTCAACCAGGTCACGGGCGTAGGGACCCGAGGACTCCGGGCCGACCTCATCGTCGTCAATGTCCACGCGGGTGGAGTCGCGGCAGCCGGTGCCCACGCCGCTGGCAAAGCTGGCAAACACCAACAAAGAAAGGAAGGACAGCAGGATTCGCATCTTCATGGAATTGGCCTTTCGAAGCCCCAAGTGAGCGCAAAGAGCATAGCGACGCCGGCGGGCGGGGCAAGCGGGACGCGTCGCAGCAGGATGGCTTCTGCAAACGCAGAACGTCTCTATACTCCGCGCCCAGCCACGGAGACCTGCCATGCACTTCGACACTCGTGCGATCCATGCCGGCTACAACCCCTTTGATCACTTTGGCGCCGTTAACCCGCCCGTGTTCCTGTCCAGCACGTTTGCGCAGACTCGCCCCGGCCAGCACCAGGGTTTTGAGTACGCGCGCAGCGGCAACCCCACCCGCAAGGCGCTGGAGGACCTGCTGGCTGCCATTGAAGAAGGCGAGCACGGCTTTGCCTTTTCCAGCGGCCTGGGTGCCACCGACACGGTGCTGAAGCTGCTGAATGCGGGCGACCACCTGGTGATGGCAGACGACGTCTACGGCGGCACCTTCCGCATTGTGGACAAGACCTTTACCCGCCTGGGCATTACGTACACGCGCGTGGACACCACCAACCCTGCCGCCGTGAAAGCCGCCATCACGCCCAAGACCCGCATGATGCTGCTGGAAAGCCCCAGCAACCCGCTGCTGAAAATCAGCGACATCGCGGCCCTGACCAAGATCGCCCGCGAAGCCAAGCTGATCAGCGTGGTGGACAACACCTTCGCCACTCCATATCTGCAACGGCCGCTGGAACTGGGCGCTGACATCGTGTTGCACAGCGCCACCAAGTACCTGGGCGGCCACAGCGACGTGGTGCTGGGTGCTTTGGTGACGCGCAACAAGGAACTGGCCGAGAAAATCCGCTTCAACCAGAACGCCTCGGGCGCGGTGCCGGGCTTCCTGGACTGCTACATGGTGCACCGCGGTATCAAGACCCTGGGCGTGCGCGTCGAGCGCAGTTGTGACAACGCCGAGCGCGTGGTCAGCTTCCTGCTCGAGCACCAGCGCGTCGCCAAGGTCTATTACCCCGCCCTGAACGACCACCCCAACCACGACGTCGCGGCACGCCAGATGAAGCGCTTTGGCGCCATGATTGCCTTCGAAATCAAGGGCAGCGTGGCGGACGGCGAGCAGGTGGTCTCGGGCCGCCGGGTCTGGACCTTGGGCGAGTCCCTGGGCGGCGTAGAGAGCCTGCTGGAGCACCCGGCCAGCATGACCCACGCCAGCATCCCCCGCGAGCTGCGCCAGAAAGCGGGCTTGAATGACGGCTTGATTCGCCTGTCGTGCGGCATTGAGCACGCCGACGACCTGATTGACGACCTGAAGGAAGGCCTGGCGGCTTACTAACGCTCAATTGCGGAGATAACAGCAATGCAGTTCACGAAGCTCCGTGTGAAGAACTGGAGGAACTTCTGGAAGCCGGCGGAAGTCACTCTTGCGGACCGTGTCTTCATCGTTGGGCCGAACGCATCGGGCAAGTCGAATCTGCTGGATGTGTTCCGCTTCCTGAGGGACCTTGTTCCTCCCCACGGGAACTTTCAGAAGGCCGTTGAATCAAGAGGCGGCGTGCAATCTCTACGCTGCCTCGCCGCTCGCCGTGACCCCGTCGTTTCGGTCGGCGTAGACCTGAATCTTGGCGACTCAGGACACTGGACCTACGACCTGTCCTTTGCCCAGAAGGGGTTTGCGCGACCTGAGATCCAACTTGAACGCGTCACACATAATGGCAAAGCAGTACTCGAACGCCCGGATGAAGCAGACAGAAGCGACAAGCTCCGACTGACGCAGACAGCACTGGAGCAGATCAATGCCAACCGCGCGTTCCGCGCGGTTGCCGAGTTCTTCGCCAAGGTCTCGTATCAACATCTAATCCCTCAAGTCGTTCGGGAGCCGGACAGGTTTACGACGG
>JADLBZ010000261.1 GCA_020847415.1 Planctomycetota bacterium | reverse complement strand
TCAGGTTGCGGCCCGGGTTGGGGCTCCGGCTGCGGTTCCGGCTGCGGTTGCGGCTCGGGCTGCGGTTGCGGCTCGGGCTGCGGTTGGGGCTCAGGTTGCGGCTCGGGCTGCGGCTCTGGGTTGTTGGCGGGCGGTGCAGCCTCGTTGGTCGGAGGTGCAACTTCGTTGGTTGGGGGCGTCGCTTCGTTCGTCGGGGGAGTACCGGCATTGGCCGGCGGCGTAGTTCCGTCCACATGCCCGCCCACCGACTTGGCGATATCGTTCAGCCACGGCTTGCCCTCAAGGCCCACAGCCTTGCGCGCGTCGGGCACGTACACCACGGCGGCAAAGGCCGCGATGTCCAGCAGCAGGAACAACACCAGGAAGAGCACCAGCTTGCTGCCCTTCTTCTTGCCCTGCCCCGTCGCCGCAATCACACCCGGCTTGGTCGCCTTGCCGGGCAGCTTCTTGCCTGCTTCGGCCTTGGGCAGCGCGCCCTTGCCGGGCAGCTTGGCAGTCCCGGTATCTTTCTTGCCCGGCAACTTCGCGGTAGCAGGTTTGCCGGCTGCCTCGCCGTCGGCCTTTCCGGGGAGCTTGCCCTTTCCGGGCAGGCGGGCTGCCTTGCCGGGCAGCTTGCCCTTGGGCAACTTGCCGGTGCCGGCCTCGGCCGGGGGTTCTTCGCCGGGCACTTCTTCGCCGGGCACTTCGGCTGCCGGCTGTTCCGCGGGAAGCGGCGCAGTCTGATCAGGCTCAGGAATCGGCGCGTCCGCCGCCATGTCAATGGCGGTGTCGCCGCTGCCGGTGTGAATCTCCTCAATGGCAGGCATGTCCGGCGGCAGGTCGTCCACGTGCGTGTCACCGGACATCAGGCCCGCATCGGTTACCCCGGCGTCGGCGACGCCAACGTCGGTCCCGCCCCAGGTTTCGCCCACATCGTTGAAATTGTCTGCCGGTGCGCCCGGCGCGTCCTGGCTGAAGTCCACGTTGCCCGCACGGCTGCCCGGCTGCGGGGCCGGCGCCGCGGCGCTCTCTTCCCAGCCCGGCTCGGCCTGCGAGGGCACGCCGGGCATGGCGCGGCTGGGTCCGGCGTCGCCTGCCAGGGCGGGCGAGTCAATCTGCGTCTTGTTCTGCGCGTCCAGGGCGTCGAACTGCTGGCCTTCCGGCAGGGCGTTGGCGCCGCCCACGCGAAAGACTCCCGCGCAGTTTTTGCACTTGATGCGCCGCCCGAACAATTCGTCCGGCAGCACGAACTCCTTGGCGCAATGGGGGCAGTTGGTGGCAATGGGCATGGGTTCTCCTGCCGCCTGGCTCTTTAGCGGGGACTAGCGCAGCAACTCGCCGGGCACATCGGACCTGCGCAGGTCCGCCGACCGGAACTTGTCCGAGCCGCGGTCCAGCACGCCGATCTGGTAGTTCGGGCCGTAGGCCACGGACATGCGATTAAACTTGGTCGCGATGTCCGCCAGTTGCGCGTCGCATTCCTCCGGACGGCGCTGCTCAATCAGGAACAGCAGCCGGTCGGCGGCGCGCGCCATGTCCTCGGCCTGGGCCGAGTACTCGTTGAAGGCGTTGAAATCAGCCGCGATGCGGGGCGGCTCAAACTGCCCCAGCAGCCGTGCATAGTGCACCGCCACCTGCGCATCCGGGATGGAAGCCCCGTAGTCCGAGCCCATTACGAACTTGTCCACGCGCTTCAGCCGGCCAGCCAGCAGGTCCATGGTCTCGGCGTAACTGCGCGGCTGAGAGACCGTTTCCGTGCGGGGCGCCGAGCCGCAACCGGCCAGCAGGACGCAAAGGGCCAACACCGCCAAAAGCAGATTCTTCATGGTGCGAGCTTCCGGAAATGCGGGGGTGTGTTGAATCTAGCTAAGGAGGGATGCGGCGCAAGTCGCGGTTGCCGCTGAGTCACCGTGAGGTCACGGCGCAGGGACGATCCGCGGGCCAAGAGAGGCTGCCTCACTCACTGCCTCGACCCTGGTCCCCGGACTCTCCAGCCGTCTCGGCCGCAGAAGCCGTCACCAACTGCATTTCACCACTCTTTGCGCCCTCGCCACCGTTGCGCCGTGGCTTGAAAAACCGTTGCAGTTGCCCTGCGGCGCAACGTGCTCGCCCCGCCGTTTCCACACCAAGCCGCGAGAAAGACCTCTCCTGCCGTGTCCTCGGGCGAGACGCCCGACGGGACCGCAGGGCCGTGTCACGAACAGCGGCCGCGCACGAACTTGTCTCGACTCTTATCTCTCGACTCCAGACTCCCGCCCCGCACTCAGGCCTTGGCTGTGGCCTTCTTCTTGCCGTTGTTCTGCGCCGCGCGCTCAGCCTCTGCTTCGGCTTCCTCGGTGTCCTTGGGCGCGTACTTGGCCAGCATCGCGTCGCTCTGCTTTGAGACTTGCGGCCAGTTCTCCTCGGCGTACAGCAGGCCATAGAAGGCAAACTGGTCGCGCTCTTTCTCGGGGGCGATGCCGCGCAGCTTCTGCAGTGCTTCCGCGGCGGGCACCTGGGGCTCCACCAGGCCGCTCACCAGGGCCACGCGCCACAGGGCATTGAATGGCCCGCGCTCAGCGTCGTCCCAGGCAATCGAGGCCACATGGGCGCCGTTCTTCTCGGTGATCAGCTTGGGGTCGAGCGGAATCGGCTGGGCCAGAATGCGGTCCATGTCCACGTAGCCGGGCACTTCCGGATGCGGCGGCAGGCCGGATTCCCGCGAGACTGCCTCGTCTTCTTCGTCCTCATCACCTGCAGCAGCCACGACCGGAGCAGAGCCGTCGGCCGGCACTTCGCCGGGTACGGGCACCGGCACCACTGCCGGTATCTCCAGCAGGTCGTAGTAAAGGCTGGTCTTGGTGTACTTGCCGAACAGGTCGCGCAGGAAGCGGCGCAGGGCATAGGCCTTGGCCTCGGCACTGGGGGCGCCGGCCTCCTGCAGCACTTCGGCCACCTCGGCGATGGGGCTGACGCGGATCTCGTTCCAGTCCACGAAGCGCTCGCGCAGCGCCTTATCCAGCGCCCGCGCGTTCTGCTGCGTGTTGCCGCGCAGCAGGATGCTCATGCACAGGTGCGATGCCGGGCTGCGGCGGTCGTTCTTCAGCAGGTCTTGTCCGTCCTTCTTCCACTGGGCAAGCAGCTTCTTTGCTTTGCCTTGCAGTTCACGCGTGGTGGCCATTGTTCACCTCAATCCGGTAGTCCGTCACTCCAGGTCCGCCAGGCCGCCAGGCCGGCAAGCTGCCCGCCTGCCGGCGCCCACGGGTTGTAATCGGGCGGGCGCTGCCCCGGCGTCAGTCGCTCGTGGCAGCGCAACAGCAGCGCATATACATCAGCCCGCACCTCGGCGGGAACAGGCTCCGTGGCTTCCGCGCGAGAAAGCCGCCCGTCCTGGTCGGCGTCCAGCGCGGAGAATTCCGCGTCGTCGCCACCAAACTCGGCCCGGGTCAGCTTCCCGTCGTGGTCCCCGTCCAGCCGCGCGAACTCCTCGTTGGCCATCGCGTCCAGGAAGCCCAGCAGGATACCCCGCTGCGGACGCTGCAGTTCCTCCGGGTGGTCCCCGAAGCGACGCACCACCGCCCAGCGCACCCGCCGCTCAGAGTCTGCCAGCGCCTGCAGCAGCGCCGTGCGCTGTACCCCCGGGCCGTGGGTCTGCAAGGCGCGAGCGGCTTCCACGCGCACGCGGTCGGCGGGCTGCTTCAGCAGGCCGGCCAGACGGGTGCGCACCACGGCGCGATCTTCGGCGCCAAGTTGTTCAAAATCGGCTGCGGCAATGAATCGCAGGGCCTGCACGAGTTGCTCTTCCGTGGCCAGGGGCGGCTCCGCCAGCGAGGAGGCCGCCAGGATGCCCGCCGGACCCGCCTGACGCAGGCGATTGTCCGCCTGGATCCGGTCCAGCCGGGCGGGCGATGCCAGCGCCCGCGCGTCGTCCTGCAAGGAAGGCGTGGGAGGATCCTCCGGCTGGCGCCGCTCAGCTTCCACGGGGCCGCGCACAGAGGGGCGCAAGGTGGTCACGCTGGCCTGTGCCACGGTGTCCGCCGAGTTATCCCGCGGCGGAGGCGACACACAGCCGGCCAGCGCAAACAGCAGCGCTAGGCAGGCTGCGCCGAGAGCTTCTTGCGCAGGTCGCGCGCGCCGGCCTTGTTGATGCCCTGCTTGCGGAGCAGCGTCCATACCGTGTTCGAGGGCTGAGCACCCTTGCCAATCCAATACTCCACCCGCTCGCGGTCGAAAACCAGCTTGTCCTTGCCCGGCTTGCGGGGATCGTAGTGTCCGAGAATCTCGATGAACCGCCCGTCGCGCGGGTGGGTGTGCTCGGTTGCTACCAGGCGGAAAAGCACCACGTGCTTGCGGCCCGTGCGGCTGAAACGGAGTGTCACCATCGGCCAAGTCTCCAGCTTCCTCTTTCCTGCACCGGCGAGGGCAGGTTGACAAACAACCCGCCGCCGGCAACTCCGGCGGAACAGGGGCGGCAAGGGTAGCTGCGTGGGGCCCGGCCCGCAAGGGCAAGGTCCAAGAGACTGTCTGGAAACCATGAGCGCAGACGATTTTGGAGCGCCGAACGAGCGGGCCAAGGCTGCCGAACCGAGGTGTGGCAAGCGGACCCATGCGGTGAGGCAGCCGCCGTACCGCGAAGTTCGCCGCCCGAAAGCGCCCGCGAACGGGTTTCCGGACAGGCTCTATGGCTTCCAGTCTTTGGGAAGACGGTTCTTGGGCTGGGCGGCCTTCTTGAAGTCAAACAGCTCTTCCAGCTCGTCCGGCTGGCTGGGCACTTCACTCGCACGGGCTGCGCGTTCGAGCAGCCCTTCCAGGACCTGCGAAGGCACCTGGGGCAGACCGTCCTCGCCGGGGCCGAAGTTCAGGCCGGGCAGCTTGCCGAAGAGCAGACGCACATCAATGCGGCCCTCGCCGTCACCGTGGCGGGCCAGAATCTCCCGGGCACGGTTGAAAGCCTCGCACAGCTCTTCTACTTCCTCGGTGTCGCAGCCGGCTGCCACCGCCACCTGCTGGCGGCGCGGGGCGGGCATTCGCTCCGGGTACTGGCGCTCGTCGTCCGAAAGCACGCCCGCGATGCGCTCCAGCCGGTCAATATGCTCGGCCAGGTTGCTTTGCAGCTCGTTGATGAGCTCTTCGACGGTGTTGGGGTCCAAGCCGATGCGGGCGCCCTCCAGGGCGCGGCGCACTTGGTCGCTGAGC
Organism: Planctomycetota bacterium; assembly: GCA_020847415.1. GTDB lineage: Bacteria > Planctomycetota > UBA8742 > UBA2392 > UBA2392 > JADLBZ01. The sequence goes on along the minus strand of JADLBZ010000261.1, from coordinate 4,538 downwards.
TGCGTCTTGCCCAGGTCGCGCATCGAGCGGATCAGTGCATCCAGGTTGAAAGCATCTGCACCCAAGCGTCACCTCTGGAAGCTCAGTATAGCAAGCCCCGCGACAACGTAAAAACGCCCCGTGGTTGCCGCCCTATTCCGCGCTACCAGCTCGCGCAATCCAGCACCACCTTGCCAAAGGCCTGGCGCGACTCCACGTACTCGTGGGCGGCGCGCACCTGTGCCACCGGAAACACGCGGTCCACCACCGGCCTGACACGCTTCTGGCACAGCAGCTTCCAGGCTGCCATCTGGTCGGCCTTGGGGCCCATGGTGCTGCCCAACAGGGCAATGCGCTTGAAGAACAGCGCCCGCAGGTTCAGCTTCACTTCCCCGCCGCTGGTGCTGCCGCATGTAATGTAGCGAGCCCCCCACTTCAGCAGCTTCATGTTGCCTTCAAACGTGTCCGGCCCGATGTGGTCAAACACCACGTCTACCCCGGCGCGGCCCGCCACACGCTTGACCTCTTCTACCCAGTCGCCGGCACGGTAGTTGACGGCATGATCGGCCCCCAGGGCCAGCGCCTTGCGGCACTTGTCCTCGCTGCCGGCGGTGGCAATCACCGTGGCCCCGAACAGCCGCGCCAGCTGGATGCCCGCGCTGGTCACGCCCGAGCCCGCCGCATGCATCAGGATCGTCTCGCCCGGCTGCAGGGCAGCGCGCTTGAGCATGGTGTAGGCCGTCAGGAACACCAGCGGGCAGGCGGCGGCGTCGGTGAAGCTCATCCACTCGGGCATCTTCATCAGGTTCACGGCGGGGGCGTCCAGGAACTCGGCACAGCCGCCGTTGCGCGTCTCGCCGAAGATGCCGTAGTCGCGGGCCAGGTGAATCTGGCCGGCCATGGCTTCTTCGCTGGTGGGGCGCGCAAAGCCGGGCATCACGGCCACGCGGTCGCCCACGGTCACGTTGTCCACGAGCGTGCCTTTTTCCTCCACGATGCCGGCAATGTCGGTGCCCACAATCATGGGCAGCGGGAACTTGTGGCCCGGCACGCCGCGGCGCACCCAGAGGTCCAGGTGGTTGATGCCGCTGGCCCGCACCCGCACCAGCACTTCGTCGGGCCGGATGACCGGCCGGGGCATTTCCTCGATCAGCAGTTTGTCAACGCCGCCGTGCTCGCGAACCAGGACTGCCTTCATGGGAACCTCCAGAATGGCGGGCATGGTAGCGCTGACCCTGCCTGCCGCAACCAAGGTGCGCGGGCGGGCTTTCGCGGGCGGGGCTCGCGACGTAACTTGCGCCCATGGCTGATACCGTGACCCTGACTGAGTGCCCCCGCGACGCCTTCCAGGGCTTTGCCCGCTTCATCCCCACAGACCGCAAGATTGCCTACATCAACCGGCTGATTGACGCCGGAGTGCGCCGCATTGACTTCGGCAGCTTTGTCAGCCCCAAGGCCGTGCCGCAGTTGGCAGACACGGCGGGCGTCTTTGAAAACCTGAAATCGCCGCCCGGCATGTACTTGATTGCCATAGTGGCCAACCAGCGCGGTGCCGAGGGCGTGGCGGCAGCCAACCGCAAGTTCGGGCTTACCCGCAACCGGCGCATTCACTCTGCAGGCTTTCCGCTCAGCGTGAACGAGACCTTCCAGCGCCGCAACACCAACAAGAGCCTCGACGAAGCGTGGGCCGAGCTCGGCCAGATCGCCGCCCTGTGCAAGGCGGAAAGCATTGAGCTGGTCGTCTACCTCAGCATGGCCTTTGGCAACCCCTACGGCGAAGCCCACTCGCCCAAACAAGTCACCGAGTTTGCCCGCCGCGCCGAAGAGCTGGGGGCCGCCTGCATTCAGCTTGCCGACACCGTGGGCGTGGCCACTGCCACGCAGGTGGGCCAGACCTTCTCTGCCGTGCGCGGAGCCGTGAAGACCCAGCTTGGTGTGCACCTGCATGCCCGCAACAACACTCTGCGCGCCAAGGTTGCGGCGGCACTTGAGGCAGGCTGCCGCCTGTTCGACAGTGCCATCGGCGGCATCGGCGGCTGTCCGTTTGCCGAGGACGAACTGGTGGGCAACCTGGACACCCTTCAGTTGCTGCCGGTCCTGCAAGAACACGGTTATGCCCTGCCCTACACCGTGGATGGCCTGCTGACCTGCGCCGCTGAGGCCCAGGAATTGCAGCGGCTGTTCGGCAGCAAGCCGGCCCATGCCGGCGAGGGAGACACGCCATGAGCGGCTACGACGCAATCAAGCTGGAGCGCAACGACGCGCTGGGTGCCGTGACGATCCGGCTGAACCGCCCCGACAAGCGCAATGCCCTGAGCGCCGAGATCGTGGACGCGCTTTCCGGCGAACTGGACAGCCTGCGCCACGACCCGGGCGTGCGCTGCGTGATTCTGCGCGGCAACGGGGCTGCCTTCTGCGCCGGGGCCGACCTCTCCGAGATCCGCGCCCTGCAGGCCGCCGGCATCCAGCAGAACCAGGCCGACAGCCACCGCCTGCGGGACTTCTTCGTCAAGCTGTACACGTTCCCCAAACCCACCGTCGCGGCGGTGCACGGACCGGCGCTGGCGGGCGGCTGCGGCATGGCCACCTGCTGCGACTTTGTGGTGGCTACGCGGGACGCGACGTTCGGCTACCCGGAAGTGCGCATCGGCTTCATCCCGGCCTTTGTCATGGTGCTGCTGACCCACCAGGTGGGCGAGCGCGCCGCCCGCGACCTGTGCCTTACCGGCCGCACCCTCGACGCCGACGAAGCCCGTCGCCTGGGGCTGGTCAACCAGGTGGTGGTTGCCGCCGACTTTGAAAGCGCCCTGGAGAAACTGGCCGCGGACCTGCGCAGAAACGCCCCGCAGGCCATGGCCACGGTCAAACGCATGTTCTGGCGGCTGCACGGCACCAGCATGGAAGACGGCCTGGTGTGGGCAGCCGACATGAACGCCATGGCCCGCAGCACCGACGAGTGCCGCGAGGGCATCGCCGCATTCCTGGAGAAGCGCAAGCCCAACTGGACCTGATCATGCCCCAGCCGCGCACACTGACACGCGCCCAGGTGCGCGAACTGGACCGCCGGGCCATTGAAGAGTCGGGCGTGCCCTCCCTGCTGCTGATGGAAAACGCCGCCCGCGCCTGCGCCGACGAAGCCGAGCGTGTGCTGCGCCTGCAGGGCGTGCGCCGCGAGCTGACCCGCCTGAACCAGCCCGGCAGCCGCGACGACATCCCCCGCAACATCGAGGAACTCAAGCGCTGGAAGCAGTCCCTGGGTCGAGCCGGCACGCCGGTGGTCGTTTTTTGCGGGCCCGGCAACAACGGCGGCGACGGCCTGGCGCTGGCGCGCACGCTGTTCAACCGCGGTCACGACGTGCGCGTGTATTCGGTGAACCGGCCGGGCGCTGCGGCGCCCTCGGGCGATGTTGCCCTGCAATGGCGGCTGCTGGCTGGCGTGGGCGTCTCGGCCACTGCCGTGAACAGCGCCGCCGAGGCCATGGCGCTGGCGCCCTTGTTGGCGGAGTGCCCGCTGGTCGTGGACGCCCTGTTCGGCACCGGGCTGACCCGCCCGGTTGAGGACCCCTGGCGGGCGGTCATACAGGTTGCCAACGAGGCGCGCACCGTGCGCTTGGCGGTGGACATTCCCAGCGGGTTGGACGCCGACACCGGCGACGTGCTGGGGTTGTGCTTCCGGGCTGATGTGACGGTTACGTTTGTGGCGCCCAAACCGGGCTTTTACGTGGGCGCGGGCCCGGCCTTCTGCGGCCGCGTACAGGTGGCCGAAATCGGCATCCCGCGGCCCTTGCTGGAACAGGCGCTGGAAGGCGGGGCGGCGAAGTAGCTACGCCTTGCTGATATCCGCGCCCTCATGCAGGGCGCGGTTCACCGGGCACTTCTCGGCGATTTCCAGCATGCGCTTGCGCTGGTCCTCGGTGATGGTCTTGCTGTGGATGGTGATCTTCTTGGTAATCACCGTGGCCTTGGCGTTGGGACCCGCCTCGTTCTGTTCGCTGGGTGTGCGGCGCTCGGCGTTTACTTCAACAGTGAGGCCGTCCAGGGCGATCCCCTTGAGGTTGGCATAGCTCTTCAAGGTCGCCACCGTGCACGAGGCCAGGGCGGAGGCCAGCAGGCCAAAGGCCGTGGGGCCGCCGTTCTGCCCGCCCTTCTCGGTGGGTTCGTCCGAGATGACGACGTGCTCAAGTTGGTGCCCGACTTTGATTTCGGTGCGGAAGCCGCTGGGGCCGAGGGTCGCGATCGCTTTCATGGCCGGCACTATAGGTTTCGATCATTGGGGCGAAACGGGACGTTCGCCGGCGCCCGCGCGAATCCCGCCCCTTCATGGCTCTGAACTGTGCAGTTGTCCTTGCGAGGGCTGCCAGCCTAACAGCAACGGCGGTTCACCACAGAGTTGCTGAGAACTCCCAACGGAAACTACACGCGGGCGGGACGCCCACGCCGCAAAGGCAAAAGCCAACCGCAAATTGCCACAGATTCACACCGATGCACACGGATCACTGCTGTTCGGGCAGGCGGTTTATCTGCAGTTATCGGTGTGTATCTGCGTTCATCCGTGGCTA
>JADLBZ010000260.1 GCA_020847415.1 Planctomycetota bacterium | reverse complement strand
GGATCGTCCCCTTGCGCTTGTCAAAGGGCACGCCCGGCAGCGGCACGCCCATGTAGCCCACGCTGCGCAACACCAGGCCTGTCTCCAGTGTCTCAAACTGCCCGCTGCCTTTGGCCTCGAGGTAGCCGTCCTGGCTGCTCTCCAGCTTGTTGCGCTCAATGCGCAACGCCGCCGCGCGGCCGTTTCGGCCCACTACTTCCACGGGCGAAACCAGGAAACGGAAGTGCACCTTGCGGCTCTTGCTGCCGGCTCCGCGCGCCGCGAACTCGCGCAGCACGTCCACGTTCTGACGCGCAATCTTGTCCTGCTCGACGGTCTGGCGGCTGTGCGGGTCCAGTTCCAGCTCGGCGGGCAGCACCACCGGGTCGGCGTCGGCGAGGTGGCCGAACTCCTTGATCTCGGTGTTGGTGAACTTGGCCTGGGCAGGGCCGCGACGGCCCAGCACGTAGATGTTCTTCACCTTGCTGCGCGACAGCGCTTCCAGGGCATGCTCGGCGATGTCCGTGCCGCGCAGCTCGTCCACGGTCTTGGCCAGGATGCGGGCCACGTCCATGGCCACGTTGCCTACGCCCACCACAGCCACGCCGGTGCAGGACAGGTCCGGGTTCAGGTTCGCGTAGTCCGGGTGGCCGTTGTACCAGGCCACGAACTCGGTGGCAGAAATGCTGCCCGGCAGGTTCTCGCCGGGCACGCCCATGGCACGGTCGCTCTGGGCACCCGAGCAGAACAGCACCATGTCGTAGATGGGGCGCATGTTGTCCAGGTTCAGGTCGCGCCCGAAAGAGACGTTGCCAAAGAACCGCACGCGCGGGTCCTGGGCAGTCTTGTCGTACAGGTTGGTGACGGTCTTGATCTTGGGGTGGTCCGGCGCAACGCCATAACGCACCAGCCCGTAGGGCGCGGGCAGGCGGTCAAACAGGTCCACGCGGACCTCGATGTCCTTTTGCAGGGTCAGGGCGGCGGCGGCATAGAAGCCCGATGGCCCGGCCCCGATCACGGCGATGCGCACGGCGTTGTCCGGCATGTATGGCCTCCCTTTCAGCCGGGGCATTCTTGCTTGGCCCGCGCAGGAAACAACAGACCGTGCAGCCGCCGTGCGGTCCTGCACCGGCCCGGTCTCGGCCCCCTTGCACCCGTTGCTGCCGGTGGCATCACGGTGCGGGCCGCGCCACAGCCAGTACGTAGCCGTCAGGGTCCACGAAGTAGGCAGCCTCGTCGCCCCAGTCGCGGCGGGCGGGCGGCGACGTGCAGGTCGCGCCCAGGGCAACCAGGCGGTTCACGCTGGCGGTCAGGTCCGGCACATGCACGTACAGCTCGGCGCGGGGACAGCCATCGGCGGGCTTGCGGGCGCCCAGTTCGTCCCCCAGGAAGTGCCGCGTGTTGCCCTGCGGCATCAGGCCCACGCGCACGCCAGGCCCAGGCGCGTACTCGCAGTAGACCGGCACATCCACCGATCTCGGCCACCCGAAAGCCGCGTCATAGAAAGCGCGCGCCCTGGGCAGATCCGCCACGTACAGGATGATCAGTACCAGTGGGCTCATGGCGCCTCCGGCCAGGAAGCGGGGTCCTGGGCAAAGAACTCGGCAAGCTGGATGTACAGCTCGGGGTGCTTGTTCTGCATCTGGCGTGGTTTCTCGAAGAAGGCCTCCGTGGCCACGGCAAAGAACTCGGCGGGGTTGGTGGCGCCGTAGCGGTCCAGCACGTGCTTGCCGCGACCCTGCAGGCGGGCATATTCAGCCCCCAGAATGCGCGCCCAAGGGCCGTAACTGCCACGAGCATCAAGCACTGGTGCGCCATCGGCAGTGCCGTCTTCCTGGTCCAGCTGATGGGCAAACTCGTGCAGCACCACATTGTGGCCGTCGCGGGTGTCGGCTGCGCCGCTGCGGGCGGCGTCCCACGAAAGCACGACGTTGCCGCCCTGCCAGCTCTGGCCCAGGGTGTGCACCTCGCGCTGCTGCTCAATGCCGTTTGCGCTGCGCTCGGTCTGCGTTGCTCGAAAGCCGGAGGGGTAGACCAGGATGCTGCCCAGCCGGTCAAAGTCGTCGCCGGGGCGGCGCAGCAGCAACAGGCAGGCCTGGGCGGCAATGGTGACGCGGATTTCGTCGGTGAGCGTGAGCCCGGCGCAGCCCTCCATGGGATGCAGGGCCAGAAACTCCAGCACGCGCCGCTTCAAGACGTACTGGTCTTCGGGGCGCAGGCGCTTCAGCAAGGGCAGGTTGCGCTGCAGGATGGCATCCCAGCCGGCCGGGAACGGCTTGCGCCGCGCGCGCCACGCCTTGAACGTGCGCCAGAGCCCGAACATGGCTACTGCTCCGTATGCACTGAAGAGGGGGCGGCCGTTCTGCCCCGGAGTCGCGTCAGGCCGCGACGGGCGCTCGCGACACGCGCCCTTTGGGCTACTGTCGCTCGCTGTCGCGGAAACGACCGCAAGCGTTGCATGGAGTCCCCCTCAGTTCAACACGATTGCGCCACTACCAGCCGCCGAAGTTCTTTCGGCGCTTGCGCGGCAGCCGGGTGGAAGGCTCCTCCGGTTGCGG
>JADLBZ010000259.1 GCA_020847415.1 Planctomycetota bacterium | reverse complement strand
CACAGTATCGCTTGCAGCCTGCTAGACGTCCAAGTTGCGCACGTCAAGAGCATGGCGCTCAACGAACTGCCGGCGGGGCTCCACGGCGCTCTGGCTCTGGTAGACGGTGCTGTGCATAATCCATAAACACGAACCGTGCATATGCTCTAGAACGGCGGCTCGTCTGGATTGAAGTCAGGTGGCTTTGTCGCATTATCTTTGCGGCGGGTCTTGCTCTGAGCCGGCGCGCGCAACTTGAGTCTGCTGAAGTTCTTGCGCAGCCACTCAACGCCCATCTCCGTCATGCAGAAACCCGCAACGCTATCGTCATACCCAGGTATCCACTGGCTTTTGATCATCTGGCGCGCAACCAACTCATCAGTAGCAACTCGAGTTGCCAACGGGTCAAAGCCCCGCGACTCCATTACCGTTCTTATCAAAAGCAGATCTACCGGACGATCCGCGTGCTGTTCAGAAGCAATCGCAGCAAGGCAAGTTAGCACATGAGCTTCCAAGTCCCCTTCCTGCGCGAGCGCTGGCGCACTGGCCAACGCTCCCCTTGCCTCCCCCCTCGCCAACTCGTCTTTTGCGCGCGCGGTAATCAGCTTCTTGAGTTCCTCATAGTCGCTGCGTGAATCCGTTCGATACGTAATAATGCGGAGATGACTGACATCGAAGGGGTACTTGTCCTGCTTTTCGGACACGATAATCAAGGGCTTGCCCAACGCTCTCGCATAGCCCAGTTCATACCATACGTTGGGGTTGTTGGTGGTAACTTCAATGAAGCACAGTGCCGCCCGGCGAATCCCATCGTCGATCGCTTCTATCAAATCGAGACCGCCAACCGCGGTATCTGTTCGCACAGGACAGACACCGGCAGCTTCAAGGGCTGGCCTGAACGTGTCCGCATAGCGCTTGTCGAATTTCTGCCCTTCATCGTACGGCTGGATGACAAAGCATGTGGGGCGCTCCACCGTGTTCTCCTAGGTCCGGATTCTACGCCATTTCAAACGTCCAGGTTGCGCACCTCAAGGGCGTGGCGCTCAATGAACTGCCGTCGCGGCTCGACGGCGTCGCCCATCAAGATGGTGAACATCTCGTCGGCAGCGTCGGCGTCTTCCATTTTCACGCGCAGCAGCACGCGGTTGGCCGGGTCCATGGTGGTTTCCCACAGCTCGTCGGCGTTCATTTCGCCCAGGCCTTTGTAGCGCTGGATGCTGATGCCCTTGCGGCCGTGGTCGCGCACCCGTTGCAGGGCCGCGTTCAGGCTCAGCACCGGCACCTCTTCGCCGTCTTCAAACACCAGCGCAAACTGGTGGGCCTGGTTCTCGCGCCCGTTGATGGCCCAAGCCGGGAAGCCCCGCAGCTCAAGCTGCTGCAACAAGCCGGCCCCTTCTTCGGCCAGCTCGGGCAGCTCGACCCGCTCCTCCAGCTTCTCGGGGTCGTAGGTTCCGTCCATCTGGGTTTCGCGGTTGCTCTTCTCGGCGGGGGTCAGCACCTCAAAGCCCGCAGCGCTGCGTTCCTTGATGAACGCGTTAAGCTCTTTCTCTTGCGTGTCGTGAAAGTAGTGCGCCTTCTCCTGGCTCAGGATCACCGTGGTGGGCAGGCTGTGCGCCGCCGCGTTGTACTGGGCCAGGTAGCGCGCCGGATTCAGGCCGCGCCGTGAGATTCGCGCTGCAAGCTCTTCCAGCCGGATCAGCCGCTCAAACACCTCGCTGCGCAACTGGCCGCCCGCGTACTCGCGCCCGGCAGCGCCGATGCCCATATCCTTGGGCACGCGCAGGGTGGTGCCCTCAATGCCCATGCGCATGAGGGTGTCGTTCATCTCTCGGTCGCTGCGCACGTACTCGGACTTCTTCTTGCGGGTGACTTTGTAGAGCGGCGGCTGGGCGACGAAGATGTTGCCGTTGTCAATGAGCTGCGGCAGCTGGCGATAGAAGAAGGTCAGCAGCAGGGTGCGGATGTGACTGCCGTCCACGTCGGCGTCGGTCATGATGATGACCTTGCCGTAGCGCAGGCGAGTCAGGTCAAAGCCGCCGCGGGAGGGGTCCTCGCTGCCGATGCCGGTGCCCACGCTGGCAATGAGGTTCTGGATTTCGGCGTGCTGCAGCATCTTGGCCAAGGTGGCCTTCTCGACGTTCAGGATCTTGCCGCGCAGGGGCAAAATGGCCTGGAACTCGCGCTGGCGGCCCTGCTTGGCCGAGCCGCCGGCCGAATCACCCTCGACGATGTACAGCTCGGCCTCTTCCTTGTTCTTGGTCAGGCAATCAGCCAGCTTGCTGGCCAGAAAGCCCGTCTGCAAAGCGCCCTTGCGCACCACTTCGCGGGCCTTGCGCGCGGCCTCACGGGCCCTGGCGGCCAGCAGGGCGTGCTCGCACAGGCGCTCAGCACTCTTGGGGTGCTCTTCCAGGTAGGTTTCCAGGGCCTCGGCAGTCACCGAGTCCACGGCACCTTCCACCTCGCGGTTCAGGAGGCGCACCTTGGTCTGGCCCTCAAATTGCGGGTTCTTGACCTTGACGCTGACCACGGCGTACAGGCCCTCGCGGTAGTCGTCGCCCGTGGGCATGACCACGTTCTTGCCCTTGCCCTTCTGCTCGACGTAGCGGGTCAGGTAGCGCGTCAGGCCGCGGGTAATGCCCTTGCGCAGGCCGGTGAGGTGCGTGCCGCCGAAGGGGTTGTTGATGTAGTTGCCGTAGGTGTGGCAGGGCAGCTCGCCTTCGCCGTCGCACCACTGGAAGGCAACCTCGACGTCCACTTCGTCGGGCTGGCCCTGGTTGGCCATCTTGTGGGCGTAGCAGACTTCCTCGTTAATCCGCGTCTTGTTGCGGTTGTGCCAGGCCACAAACTCCTTGATGCCGTCCTTGAAGTGAAAGATTTCTTCCTTGCCTTCGCCGCGGTGGTCCACCAGGTGGATGCTCAGGCCCTTGGCGAGGAAGGCCAGTTCGCGCAGGCGCGCGGCAATGGCCGGGTACTTGAAGTCCGTGCTCTCAAAGATGGTGATGTCGGGCAGAAAGGCCACCCGGGTGCCGGTGCGCTCGGCCGGGCCGACTACCTTCAGCTTCTGGGTTACCTTGCCGCGCGAGAACTCAATCAGGTGCTCTTTGCTGTCCTGCCACACGGTCACGCGGGTCCAGTCGCTGCACGCGTTCACGGCCTTCAGGCCGATGCCGTGCAGGCCGCCCGCGGTGTTGTAGGCCTTGCCCTCGAACTTGCCGCCCGCGTGCAGGTCCGTCAGCACCATTTCAACGCCGGGCTTGCCGGTCTGCTTGTTCAGGCCCACGGGAATGCCGTGGCCGTTGTCGGTGACCGAGGCGGAGCCGTCCTTGTTCAGCTCCACCACGATGCTGCTGCACCGGCCCGCCAGCGCCTCGTCCACACTGTTGGCCACAATCTCAAAGACCAGGTGGTGCAGGCCGTTCACGTCGCGGCCGCCGATGTACATGTCGGGGCGCTTGCGGATGCCTTCAAGCCCTTCCAGCTTGATCAGGTCGTTCGCGTCGTATTCGGCAATCTTCTGGGTGGCGGTGTCGGTGTTGGCCATGGGTTACGCCTGTGGGTCCTCTTGCTTCATGCCCGATGAAATTCGGGCGTCCGTTCCGCCCTGCGAGCGGCGCCCTGCGGGCTTCTGTCTTGCGCTGTCGCGGAAAAAACCGCAAGCGTCGCATGGAATTACCCGCAAAATCGCCTCGCTTGAACCGCTAGTCGGGTGCTTCGTCGCAAAGCTCTGCCTCTTGTGCCGCACTGCGGGCGCGGGCTGTTCGGCCCGTGTGGCGGCTGCGTGCGCGCACCACCAGGCCGGCCACGCTGTCCTTGCCGGCCAGCAGCTCGCGCAGGCGCTGCAACAGCCGCCCGCGCTGCACCACCCCCAGCTCGTGGGCCAGGGTGGCGCTTTCTACCACCACATGGACGGTGCCGCCCTTATCCATGTTAAGAAGCTCCGTTTGCGGCGCGGGCTCGCCCATCACATCGGCCAGGGCCAGCGTCCAGGCGTTCAGCACCCGGCCGCGTCGCGAGCGGTTCAGCTTCGTCTGCGCCGCCAGCCACTCGGACACAGCCCGGGCAAAGGGCTCGGGCGGGCGCCGCTTGCGCGGGTTGTTGGCGCGCAGGCGCTGCAACGGGTCTGCGGGCGCCTTTGCCACCTGCCGTGCCGCGCGTTTCAGCATGGGCCGGAGTATAGGGCAGACGGCGACAAAGGAAAGCGCGGCTGTGCCTGAAAACCCGCTTCAAATCAATGTCGGCGCGCCGTGGAAGACCTGTGGAAACCGGGCGGCGACCCGCACCGTTGCATGACATCGCCCCAAGTGCGCTGCGACTGTTGAAACTGGGGGCGTTAGACCCTTCCCGCCGAAGCGGTTGGCGGCCTTTGCGCGATGGCCGTGTACCCCTGGCGCGTTATGAAGTCCGGCTGTGCTTGCTACCATCGCGGCTGGAGGCAACTTTGCTGCGGCAACTCCTGCTCTTGCTCCTGCTTTTCACGCCCGCCCTGGCGGCGCGGCCCGTGAACGTGACCAACGTGGGCGCATCCGAGGCCAAGGTGGCCCGGCTGCAATCCCAGTTGGAGGACGCCTTCCAGCACGTGGAACGGCGCCTGGGCCTGCGCGACGACGGGCGCCTCGAGCTGACCATTGTGGGCGGGGCGCGCACTTTTGCCGAGATTGCCCGCGCTGATGGCGCAAGCCTCAGCGCCGAAAACGTGCTGGGCTACGCCGTGCCCTCGCGCCGGCGTATCGTCCTGAACCTCTCCGCCATGGATGAGCGCGGCCTGGAGCCCCTGGGCGTGCTGCGCCACGAGATTGCCCACCTGGTGCTGGGCTCGGCGCTGCCTGCGGCTCGCCCGCTGTGGCTGGAGGAGGGGCTGGCCCAGTGGGTCGAGGGCATCGGCCTGAACGCCCTGATAGAGGGTGGGCCGGGCGTGCTGCCCGAGCCCGACTACACGGGGCTGGACGACCTTTCGGCTGCCCTGCGCGAGGACGACCGGGCCGGCCCCGCCTACGGGGAGGCCCGCCGGGTAATCGAGCTGCTGGCCCGCCGCCACGGCGAGGACAAGCTGCGCGCCCTGCTGGCAGCCCTGCAGAAGCCCGGAGCCGAGCTGGGCCCGGCCTTTGCCGCCGTTACGGGCGAGGACCTTTCGCAGTTTGAAGCCGCCTGGCTGAAGGAACGCGAGGAAGAACGACCGGCCCGCATGGTGGCGTGGCTGGGTGCCAACTGGTCGTGGCTGCTGTTCGGCCTGGCCGGGCTGGGAACGGTGGGGGCGGTGGTGGTGGCACGACGCAGGCGGCGCAACCAGTTGGCCCAGATGGAGCTGCACGAGCGGCTGTATCCCTCGGACCCATCCTGGTCCTACGGCGACGACGAGCCCGACAGCTATGCCCCCGGGCAGGACACCGGCAGGGGCAGGCACTGATCCGCGGGCAGGGCCGCGCGGCAGAAGGCTTTCCAGTCAAAGCCCAGGGTGCCCCAGCGGCTGCTGCGGGGCCGGGCCAGCAGCTGGGCGTCGGCAACTCGCAGCAGCGCAAAGCCGTAAACGCCGCCCGGGGTGTGGTGCAGGTAGGCCCGCAGGCCCGACCGCAGGCCGCCATCCGGCGCAAAAAACGCGAACAGCAGGGCAGGCTCGACGGCGCCCCCCAACAGGCGCTGCCAGGACATCAGCGAGAACAGGTCGGTGCGGCTGATCCAGGGGCTGCCCAGGCGGCCCTTGAGATCCAGGGCCCAGACGCGGTCGTGGCCGTTGACGAGGTAGTCGAAGTTCTTGAGCTCAAGGCCGCGCAACACGGGGCGTGCGCGTTCATCCACGCGGAGGGCGTGGGTGCGCGGCGCGATCAGCGCCGAGAAGGTGCGCTCGTAGTGGTTGCGGTCAGCCACGAAGAGAAGTCTAGCTCGCTGTTGCAGACAGGAGAACGGCCTTCCCCTGCGCCGTGCGCAGTTGCCGGTAGAAAGGGCAACGGCGTGGGAAGCAGCAGAGGGGCGGGCGAGAGTCGGGAGACGGGAGAACAAGCGAGGCCGGCAGCGGACTTTGGCGGTCCGGCTGTTCTGCTGGTGCCGTTCTCCGTTACCCCGTAGCTCCGCTTTCATTCCCGCCGTTGCCATTTGTGGCTTGGCCGTCCCGGCTGCGCGCAGTTGCCTCGCTGACTGGCGCCGCCGTTTCCACAACAAACAGCGAGGAACCTCCCGTCTGTGCCGCCAAACGCGGCTGTAGTTATCGGACCTCAACTGCCGATCTTTGTCCCCGGGGAGCGCCATGGCCGCAGGCGTAGAGATTTTGACTGTTGCTGACCCGCGTCACAGCCGCGAGTTCATTGATCTGCCGTGGAAACTGAACGCCGGCGATCCCGACTGGGTGCCCCCTCTGCGCATGGCTGTGGCCAAGCTTCTGGATACCCGGCACTACCCCTTCTTCCGCCACGGCGAGGCAGCGTTCTTCCTGGCCCGCCGCGGCGAAGAGGTGGTCGGGCGCATTGCCGCCATGGACAACCGCCTGCATGCCGGGAAGTACAACGACGGGCGGGGTTTCTTTGGTCTGTTCGAGTGCGAGGACGACACCGAGGCTGCGCGCGCTTTGCTGGCCGAGGCAGCCCGCTGGTGCCGGGGCAAAGGCCGCACCCATCTGCGCGGGCCCCTGAACTACAGCCTCAACGACGAAGCCCCCGGCGTGCTGGTGGACGGCTTTAACGGCCCGCCGCTGCTGTTGATGGCGCACAACCCGCGCTATTACGGCCCGCTGCTGCAGCGCGCAGGCCTGAGCCAGTGCAAGGACCTGTACGCCTACCTGGTCACGCGCGCCACGATGGCCGACGAGCGATTCCAGCGGGTGATGAACGCCGTGCGGCGCCGCGCCCCGGCTCTTCAGTTGCGACCCATGCGCATGCAGAGCAAGGGCTTCCGGCAGGACCTGCAGACCATGCTGGACATCTTCAACACCGCCTGGGCCGACAACTGGGGGTTCATCCCCGTGACCCCGCCCGAAGTGGACGCCATTGCCGCAGACCTGAAGCCCATCGTGCGCCCCGAGCTGACCGCCATTGCCGAGGCCGAGGGCAAACCGGTGGCCATGATGGTCTGCGTGCCCAACGTGAACGAGCTGCTGCTGCAGATTCCTGACGGGCGGCTGTTCCCCACGGGCTGGTCCAAGCTGCTGACCGGCCTCAAGCGCATCCGGGGCTTTCGCACCATGCTGATGGGCGTGGCACCCGAGTACCGCAACCGCGGCGTGGACGCCCTGATGATTGACCACGTGATCCAGGCCGGCATCGCGGGCGGCTTCACGTATTGCGAACTGAGCTGGGTCCTGGACGACAACCAGGCCATGAATTCGCTGGCTGACAAGGCGGGCGGCCGGCGTTATCGCACCTATCGCCTCTTTGAGGGTTCCAACGATGCTCTGCTTGCGTAACCGGCTGATGCTTTTGCTGGCAGTGGGTGCTGCAATCACGGCGTTTCTGCCCGCACAGCCGCTGGATTCGCAGGGTGCGTCCCTGCCGGATGCCACCCGCCGCGCCATCGAGAGCCAGATCGAGAAGGCTGAAGGCAAGCGGGGGCGCTTTGGCCTGCTGGTGCAGGACCTGGACAGCGGCGAAGTGCTGCTGTCGCACCGCGCCGACGAAGCCCTGGCGCCCGCCAGCAACATGAAGCTGGTGACCACCGTGGCGGCGCTGGAGCTGCTGGGGGCGGACTTCGAGTACGTCACCCGGGTCATGGGCCGCGGCGCAGTTGCGGATGGTGCATGGCAGGGCGACCTCTGCCTGGTGGGCGGCGGCGATCCCAACCTCAGCGGGCGCTTTTACAACAACGACCCGCTGGCCCTGTTCAAGGCCTGGGCGGCGCAACTGGCCGCCAAAGGCATCGCCCGCGTCACCGGCGACCTGCAATTCGACACGTCGCTGTTCGGCGGCGAGGCCTACTGCGAAGGCTGGCCCAAGGACGACCAGTACACCAAATGGTACTGCGCCGAGGTCTCGGCCCTTGCCTTCAATGACAACTGCGTGGGCCTGCGTGTGCTGCCCGGCCAGGCCGACAAGCCCGGCCAGGTGGAGCTGGTGCCGCCCACCGCCTACGCCGGCATCGTGAACCAGACCCAGACCCGCGCCGGCCGCAAGGCCGCCGAGATCGGCATCCTGCGCCCGCGCGACCAGAACACCATCACCGTAAAAGGCACCGTGCACGAGAAGTCAAGCTGGGGCTACACGACCGACGTTACCGTGCACGACCCGGCGCAGTACGCCGCCACGGTGTTCCGCGAAACCCTGCAGGCCTGCGGCATCCGCGTTGAGGGCAACGTCGTCTCTACCGTGCTTACTGCCGACCGCCTGCCGGGGTACTCGGTACTGGTCGAACACCGCAGCAAGCTGTCGCAGGCGCTGGTCCCCATCAACACGAACAGCCAGAACCTGCACGCCGAGATGCTGCTGCGCATGCTGGGTGTTGCCTACGCCGGGAAGGGCACGTTCAAGACCGGCTGCGCTGCCGTGCAGGAGTTCCTGACCAACGAAGGGCTGTGGACCGCCGACATGCGCGTGCTGGACGGCAGCGGCCTGGCCCGCGACGACCGCGTCAGCGCGCGGCTGCTGGCCACGTTGCTGGCGCGCACTGCGGGCAAGCCGCACTTTGAGGCCTTCCGGGCCAGCCTGGCCGTGGCAGGCGAGACCGGCACGCTGGACGACCGCCTGAACGACCCCGCCACCAAGGGCAAGGTGTTTGCCAAGACCGGCTACATCAACGGCGTCCGCGCGCTGTCGGGTTACATCCTGGCGGGCAAGCGCCGCTATGCCTTCTCCATGCTTATGAATGACTGCCTTTACACCCGCGAGACCCAGGACGAGATCGTCAAGTTGCTCGCGCGCGCCGGCACATGAAGAAAGCACTGCTGGAAGGTCGGCCCCGGCTTGCCGCGCTCCTGCTGGCAGGCGGGGCCGCCTGCTTTGTGCTGCTGATACTGGAGGGCAGCGGCGCCGCGGCCCAGGGCGAACTGCCGTTGCCTGCCATGGCACACCGCGACAAGCTGCTGCACTTTGGGGCGCACCTCTGGATCACCAGCCTGCTGCTGTGGGGCCTGGCCTTGCTGGGGTCCGGCCCGGCCCGGGGGCGTGTTCTCCGCGCGCTTGCCATGGCCCTGGCACTGGACCTGGGGGCCGGGCTGGCCATCGAGCTGGCCCAGGCCACGATGGGGGCTGCCCACGGCCGGGTCTTTGACCTGTGGGACGTGGCGGCCAATGCCGCCGGAGCCTTGGCGGCCGGCGGCCTGTTTCTTGTCATGGCCTTGCGGCTGACCCGCGCATAGACTGGCCCGGAATACCCTCACGCCTGCCGGCGCGAGTGCGTATCAGGTGTACGGGCTGGAGATTGCGCGCATGCGACGGCTGCCGTGGGTGCTGGTGCTGGGGTTCTGCCTCGTTGCGGGCTCGGCGGCGCAGTTTTTCCCGCGACGTGAAGACCCGGAGACGGACCCCAAGGCCTTCCAGATCACCACCCGGGCGGACCTGGAAGACGCCATCAAGCGCATCCGACGGCAGGGCGAGCTGCTCAAGCAGGCCGCCAACGACAAAGAAAAGACCCAGCTTCGACAGGGCATCCTGCGCCTGTGCCAGGACGAGCTCAGCCGTCCCGAGAACGCTTCGGGCGTGCTGGTCATGGAGCGCACGCCGCACGACGCGCCCGCCCCGGACGTGGCTATCCGCTGGCAGGGGGCCTATGCGGCGCTGGAAGAGCAGATCCGCACCCTGGGGCCCGACGGCCTGGCCGAGTACGAGCGCCTCTACGGCCCCCGCGCCGAGGCCCTGCTGGCGCAGGCCGTGGCAGCGGGCGATCGCATGGCCATCCAGTCCCTGAACCGGCGCTTCGGCCTGACCCGCGCCGGGGTGCGGGCTTCCATCCTGCTGGCTACGCTGTTCTGGGAAGAAGGCCGCCTCTCGCCCGCGGCGCGCGGTATTGAACGCGCCCTGGCGGTGCCTGAGCTGCTTTCGGTGCCCCAGCGCGTGCAGCTTTCCGCCTGGCTGGCCAGCTGCTACCGCACCCTGGGCGAGCGCGCCAACCTGGCCACCCTGGTGGAGGCCGCCGCCCCGCTGGCCGGCGAGGCCGCCGACGAAGGCGGCACGTCCCGGCCCCTGGGCGAACTGCTCAAGCGCATGCTCGCGGAGGCTCGCGATAACACCACTGCCACCATTGATGCCCTGGGGGTCGAGTGGCCGGGCGGCAATTACACCAACACGGCACTGCCCGCCCTGCCCAGCGACTACTCGCAGATCGCCTGGGCGCGCACCCTGCCGCGCCTGGGGGCGGTGACCGCGCCGCCCTTCATGGATTATCCGCCCAGCATGGTGCCGCCGTACCTGCCGGTGTTTGACGGGACTTCGGCGTACGTGAACACGGGCGACTCGCTGGTCAGCTACGACCTGATCGGCGGCGCCGCCGACGCGCCCGCCTGGGTTTGTCGGCCCTTCCCGGTCTTCAGCCACAACTGGCGTGTCACCGAGCCGGACCACGCCATGATTCTGCCCGTCAGCGTGCACCAGGGCGTGGCCTTTGCGGCACTTGAGAACCCGCTGACCTCGCACCTGCACGACCGCGAGCCCGACCCGAACTTCGGCCTGTTCAGCCACTACCCGCAGGTGCGCCGCGGCCTTTGCGCCGTGGACTGCGCCACGGGCCGCCTGCTGTGGAAGGTGGGCGGGCTGTACCAGGGCGACGAGCACGACACCACCAGCTTTCTCAGTGCCGTCGTGCACGAGGGCACCCTGTATGCCATGGGTACGCGCATGCCCAACCTGGCCGAGATCTTCCTGTATGCGCTGGACCCGGCCACGGGGGCGGTGCGCTGGCACATGCGCCTTTGCTATGGCCAGCAGGAGATCAGCATGTTCGGGCGGCCGGCGCGCCAGCCCTACGCCAGCCTGCCTGCCATTGCGGGCGGCACGCTGTATGTGTGCACCAACATCGGCGGCGTGGTGGCGGTGAACCTGACGCAGCGCTGCCTGACCTGGATCTCGCGCTACGAGTACTTGCCGCGCCCCATTACCAAGTACACGGTGACCTACTACCGCGACGTGACCTGGTACAACAGCCCCACCATCTATGTGGAGCACCTGGGCAAGCCCTACGTGGTCGTCGCCCCCACGGACTCCGACCGGCTTTTCTGCATGGACGCGCGCACCGGCAGCATCCTGTGGCGCGTTGCGGCAGTCGAGAACCCGATTCTTGGCGGCCGTGCCGTGGCGGGAGTGCGCAACGGCCTGCTGTACGTGGCGGATGACGGCGGGCGCAATGGCGGCGCCTCGGCCCGCCTTCATGTTATTGACCTGCCCACGGGCCGAGTGCAGAACACGCTGCGGGTCACGCCCTTCAACAGGGGCAACACACTCAGCCTGGCGGGCCGGCCCTGCCTGGCCGGCAACCGGCTGTTGTGGCCCGGCCAGAACGAGCGCGAGTGCGCCATCGCCGAGATTGACCTGGATGCACTCAAGGTGGTCAGCAGCGCCTATGTGCCGCCCAGCTACATGGGCTGGGGCTTCTCGGTGTTTGCCCAGCACGCCGTGGTGTTCACGATCACCGGCAACGATTACACCCGGGGCAACTCGCAGCTTGCCATGCGCTTCAACCCGGCGGCGCTGCTGGAGGCCGCCCGAAAGGACGCCGCCGCGGCACCCCAGGACCCGGAGCCCCTGTTGCGGCTGGGGCTGCTGACCCTGCGCCTGGGCGACCGCTCCGAGGGCGTCAAGCACCTGAGGGCGGCGCACAAGCTGGCCAGCGCGCCCACCCTGAACACGCCCCTGCGCGACCGCGCGGCGGGCGCACTGGTGGCAACGTACCTGGGGCAGGCCGATGCTGCCTTTGCGGGGCGGCGTTACCAGGAGACCCTGGGCCATGTGCAGAGTGCCCGAGAGTTTGCCCGCGAGCGCACGCAGTTGACCGAGTGCTTCCTGCGCGAGGAGCGCGTACTGCAAGCCCAGGGCCAGGCCGTTGCGCTGGAGGAGTTCTATCGCCGCCTGGTCGAAAGCGACCCGGCATTTGGCGTGGGCGCGGACCCGGAGATCCCGGCTGCCCTTTATGCGCGGTTGCGCCTGGCTTCCCTGGTGGGTAACCGCGATGCCGTGCAGGCCGCAGCCCTGTGGCAGGAGGTGCTGGAGGCGCCCGACCGGCTGGCCTACAACGGCACGCCCCTGCGCGCCCTGGCCATGGACAGCCTGCGGGCCCTTCTGAAGCAGGCGGGGCGGGCACCCTACGAGCCCCAGGACAAGGCCGCAGCCGTGCTGCTGGAGAAGGGCGAACCCGAAGGCCTGCGCCAGTTGTTGCGTCGGTTCCCGCTGGCCACGGCAGCCGACGAAGCCGTACTGCGCCTGGCCCAGCTTGAGCTGGACCAGCGCGAACCCGCCCGGGCCGCCATTTTGCTGCAATCAGCCCTGGATGAGTGGCCGGAACGCGACCGGCGCCTGGAGCTGCAGGCCCTGCAGGCCATGAGCTACTACCGCGCCGGCGAGAAGCTGCGCGCCCGCCTGCTGGCTTCGCGCATCCTGCGCGCGTCGCCACAAGGTGACTTCCCCCTGGATGGTGTGCGCGTCAGCTACAAGGACGCGCTCACGCCCCTGACCACCGGCGGCGCCGCCGACGCGGCAGAGGGCCTGCCGCGCCTGCCGACCCAGCTTGAGCAACTGTGGGCGAACCCGGGCGCAAACCAGTTTGCCCGGCTGCCGCGCCAGCCGGCAGCCGGCCTGCAGGGCCGGGTGCTGGTGGCAGCGCGGACCGAGGCCGGTACCGAACTGCAGTGCCTGGATTGCGCCAGCCGGGAACTCGCCTGGCGGCAGGAGTCCGAGGTGACGCTGTACCAGGCCTTTGCCACGCCGGCGGGGTTGCTGTGCGTAGCACCCCAGGGCCTGGCAATGTACAGCGACACGGGCGACGAGTTATGGCGCGTCTCCACCATGGTGCTCTCGGGCCAGTATTGCCTGTTCGGCGGCATGCTGACGCACTGGGCGCCCTTCACGGACCGGGGTGCTGACCGCAACCGGGTCTCCGTGGCGGCGCGCGATGCGCAGTCCGGCGGCGAGCTCTGGCGGGCCGTGCTGGAGGCCGCCACGATCCAGTGGATCGGCCAGGGCGACTGCGGCGTCTACGTGCTGGCCCAGGACTCCGAGCCACGCCTCTACCTGCTGGATGCCGAAAGCGGGGCATTGCTGGCCCAGCGCACCGTGCGCGTGCAGGGACGCGTGGCAGCCACGCCCCAGGTGGCCGGCGATCGTGTCTACGTGGTGGACCAGCAGGGCGAGGTGCAGGTCTTTGCCGCCTCCAGCCTGGAACCCAGGGTCAGCCTGCGCAGCGGGCAGCGCTACCCCTCGCTGTTCAGGGCCGAACCTGCCGGGCTGGTGGTGTTGGGCATCTACGGCGTCACCGTGCTGAACCCGGACACCGGGGCGGTGGTGTGGCAGCGCCAGAACGAGCAGGGCGAGGTGCTGCAGCAGCGCGATGTGCAGGGCGAGAACCTGGTGCTGCACCTGCGCACGCCTGCGGGCACCCAGCGCATCCTGGTTCTGAAAACTTCCGACGGCACGCAGGTGCTGCGTCATGATCCGCCGGCCCCGGCGGGCGGCGAGCGTTACGACCTGTACAGCGCCGGCGTGTTTGAAGGCGGCGTGGCGGCGGCCTATGCCGTGTTCCGCATCCAGGAAGGCGTGACACGGCTGGCGGGCTTCCGTGTCCTGGTGCTGAACAACGACGGGACCGAGCGCATGCGCTGGGACCTGGACGCCCCGCGTGGTGCGCCTCAGGTGCAGCTTGTGGTACAAGAGGGCTACGTCGTGGTCATCTGCAACGAGTGGACGACGTACTGCTTCGGCCGGAAGAACTGAACCGGGGGCAACATGGCGCGCAAGACGTGGTTGACGGCGGGACTGGCGTTTGGGGCGGTGGCGGGTTGTGCCGGACAGCCGACGGTCATTCGGCAACTGCCCGCAGGCGCTGTCGTCGCCGCGGAAGTGCAGGCCGGCGCCAAGGCCGAGACTCCGGAGCAGAAGGCGTCTGCTCTGCTGCGCAGCGGCTTTGCCAGGATTGACGCGGGCGACCTGGACGGCGCCCTGGCGGATTTTGACGCCGCAGTCAAGGCCGCGCCCGGCTACGCCAATGCCTACGCCGTGCGCGGCGGTTGCCGCGTGCTCAAGGGCGACTTCCCCGGCGCCGAGGAGGACTTCCGCGTCGCCATCCGCGAAGATTACGCCTGCCACCTGGCCTACCACAACCGCGGCTACATGCACTGGAAGCGCAAGCGCTTTGACCTGGCCGTGGCCGACTACTCCAGCGCGATCCAGTACTTCCGCCCCGGGGCCGACGCGGCCGACAACGACGACGTGGTCTACTACCAGAACCGCGGCATTGCCTACGAAGACATGGGCGACCTGGACCGCGCACAACTGGACTTCGGTACTTGCATCGCGCGCGCTCCCCGCAACCCGGCCTTCCTGCAGAACCGCGCCCTTGTGTTCGTGCGCAAGCGCCTTTACGAGCAGGCCCTGGCTGACCTGGACGCCTCGCTGGCGCTGGCCCCGGAAGACGCGCAGGCCTGGTGCAACCGCGGCTTTGCCTCGCGCGCGCTGGGCGACGTGGACCGCGCCGTGCGCGACTACACCCGTGCCCTGCAGGCCCGCCCGGACTACGCCCAGGCCCTGGTAGGGCGCGGGCACAGCTACCTGGAGCTGGAGGCTTACCCCAAGGCGACCACTGACTTCAACGCGGCCCTGGCGGCAGACGCGCACTGCGCCGCGGCGCGGCTGGGCCTGGGGCAGATGCATCTGGCCCAGGGCCGGCTTGACGACGCCCTGAAGCAGTTCCGGCATGCGGTTGAGCTGGACGGCGGCTCCGCCACAGCCCAGCACAACATCGGCGTGGTGCTGGCCCAGCAGGGCAAGCGCGAAGATGCGCTCGCACACCTGCTGCGAGCCTGCGAGCTGGACCAGCAGCAGATCCGGCACTGGACGGCCTACGGCCTGGCCTGCCTGGACATGCAGCGCTGGGACGCCGCCGCAGTGGCCTTCAATCGCGCGCTGGAGCTGGACGCGCACGACTTTCGCGCCCGGCAGGGGCGCGCCCGCGCCTTCAAGGGCCGCAAAGACTGGGTGCTGGCAGAGGCCGACACGGCGCGCAACCTGGAGCTGTTTCCCGACCACATTGCCGCGCGGCTGGACGCGGCGCGGCTGTCCGGCGCCAGGGGAGACCGCCCGGCCTGCCTGCGGCACCTGAAGGCTGCCATTGATCTGGGCCTGGAGAACGCCGCCGATCTGTGTGGCGACCCGGACTTCGCCGGCCTGCGCGACGATCCTGAGTTCAAGCGGCTGCTTGAGGGCAAGTAAGCGACAAACGACTTACTCGCCGCTGCCGGTCGTGCCGGAATCCAGCGTGTTCAGGTCCACCTTGCGCCAGTTGAAACCCAGCTCGCAGGGAAACGCGAACTGGTCGTGGGCTTCCACGATGAAACCCAGGACCTCGCGCGGGCCCATGCCCCGAGCCCACAGGTGGCGCAGAATCTCGGTGATGTCCGTGGTGGGCAGCTCGTCCGTGCCCTCGTCCACCACAGCGCCCTTGCCCCAGCGGCTCCAGGCCAGCCGGACACGGCCGGTGTTGCCGTCCGGCTTGCGCCCGGCTTTGAGGTCGGCGTCGTCGGGCACTCCGTACTTGCGCGAGGCGCCGGGCTCGGCCCGCTGTAGAATGCGGCAGTTCACGCGAAAGGCCAGCGGGTGCGGCTGCTTGTACACAGCCGGGTCGCGCGTGAAGGGGTCCGTCGTCAGGGCAAAGCCCGTGGTCAGGAAGCGATGACGCGGGGGGCCGTAGAAGGCCACCCGGAACAAGTTCTCGTCGAACACGACCAGCACCGAGTCGCGCGGCGTGAGGACAATCTTGATCTCCCGCAGGCGGTCCATTACCTGCTGCAGGCTCTGCTCGCGCACCCCCAGCGGCGTCACCACAATAAACTTGCCGTCCTCGCGGGCTTCGCAGGGCTGGCCCAGCTTCTGCATCTCGGCCTCAATGGAGCGCAGCGCGTCAGGCACCAGCTCGGCTGTCAGCGGCCGGCGCATGGTCACATCGCCCTTGTGGTTGGTTTCCTCAATCTCCAGGGGCAAACGGATCTGGTCGGCGGTCAGGTCGTCGGCAGAAATATCGGCCGCCAGGTGCACGCCCTTGCGCAGCAGGAAATTGACGCCCGTGCCGGTCTCGCGGCGCTCCATCAGCCTGGCGTCCTCGATCTGCTCCGGTGTCAGGTTGGGGTCCGGGTTGGCGGTGTCCACCTTCAGGGGCAGGTAGCCCGGCTTCAGCACCGCCACCACGCGACCGGACTTGTTCTTCAGGGGTGTCGAGTACACGTACCCGCCGCGGATGTCACGGGCGTCGCCCATCAGAACGATGCGCACCGGAATGGCATCGCCGCGCTGCGAACCGGCCGGGATGCCGATGCTTTCAATGCGCACCAGGGCCAGGTGCGTCTCGGGCGCCCATTCGTTCTCGATGGCGGCCTGCGGCCAGCCGAACTCGTCCATCAGCTCGACGGCGCGCTCGGCGGCCGCCTCGTGCAGGGCGCCGGTGTCGCCCGTGGAGTCCAGCCGGAATACCACGGTCTCGGCGCTGAACTCGCGGCTGATCAGTTGCACGCGCTCATTGTCGAAGTAGTTGACCAGTCCCACGGAAAGCGAGCCGTAGCGCCGGATGAACCGCTCGGCCTCTTCCTGGGAATGGCTGAGTCCGCCGGTATTGGCAGGGGGCTTCTGCCCGCCCTCATTGGCTGGAGGCGTGTTGGTGGCGGGCTGCGGCGGCGTGCCGCAGGATGCAAGCAGCAGGAGAGCCGGTAGCCAGCAGCGCTTCAGCATGAGTCGGGCACCCCGGGGGTAGAAGCAGGGCCGGGCAGTATAGCGCGCCGCGCCGGGCTTGCCCACGCGGTGCGTGGGCGCGGATTCCTGTTGACGCCAATCACGGGCTGGCCACCATTGCGGGTCTCAATCGTTTGAGGAGCCGGACATGACTCTGCGTACCAGCCTGTTGCTGTGCCTGCTGGCAGTGGGAGCGGCGTCATTGACCGCCGTTGACCGCCTGTGGACCGGCGCCGTGGATGCTGCCTGGTCCACCGCCGGCAACTGGTCCGGCGGCGTGCCGGGTGCGGGCGATACAGCCGTCTTCAACGGCACCGGCACCCTGCCCGCGCAGATTACCGGCGTGTCCGGCACGGTGGGCGCCATTCGTGTCAGCGCCCCCAGCCCCTGGATCGTGGTGGAGCTCACGGTAAGCGGCAACTTCACGGTTGCCGGGATCAACAGCCGGGCCATTACCGTGGAGGGCATGAACGAGCTGCATCTTGTGAATGCGTCGGCCACGGTGACCCTGGCCGGCGATGTGTGGGTTGAAGACGGCCACTTCCAGACCACCGGGGCCACGCAGATCGGCACCGGCACCGCCGACCGCTACATCCAGATGGACGTCGCCAACGGCGAGCTCATGTTCGGCGCCGTTACCGTGAAACAGGTGACGGGTGCAGGCGGCAGTGCCGCGACCTCGCTGGACATCCGGGGTCGCGCGCCCACGGGCACCGGCACGCTTACCATGGCCAGCCTGATCATTGAGGGCGACACCACCGATGACGTGGGTGCCGCCACCGAAAGCAATGCCGCGCGGGTCTCGTGTCAGGACGTGGCCGTGTTCATCAGCGGAACCATCACCGTGGGCGACGGCAGTGGCGCCTCAGGCAACGAGGGCAACGGCGCCAGCCTCGAGATTGAGGATTGCACGGTCAACATGGGGGTGAACCTGGAGATCGGCAGCGGGCTCTCCTCCACGGTGGAGTCCGGCGCCGGCGTGGACATCCTGTCCAGCACGGTCACCTTTGCGGCAGCGGGTGGCATCAGCGTCAACGCCCGGGGCAGTTTCGCGGCGCTGGGCAGCACGCTGACCGGCAGCGGGGCCTGGACCTTCAACAGCGTGGCCACTGCGGCACAGGTGGTGTGCATCACCTGTGTGGTCAACTCCGCCACGGCCAACAGCCTGTCCCTTACCCTGGGCGCGACCACGGGCAGCGTGGGCCTCGGGCTCATTGGCTGCGACTTCTCGAACTACACCGCGGCGGGCCTGAACATCCGGGCGGGCACATTGCTGATGGCCCTCAGCGAGTGCACATTCACCGGCGGCCAGTCGGGCGGCAGCCACATCACCCTGAACGGCCTTAATGCCGGGTCCAATCCCGTGGCAGACCTGAACCAGTTTGATGAAAGCACCGGGACAGGCTCGCCCAGCACCGCCATGGTCAACGTGGCCGCCGCCACGGGGCTGGCTTTCCGCGTGGGCACCGGGGGCGACTTTGGCGCGGGCGCGGTCACCATCTCAGCGGCCACGGCGGAAGCCCGCGACAATGATGGCAGCACCCCTCTGACCAACGTGGTCTGGACGGCAAGCAGCCCGCTGTTGACGGTAGCGGAGCACACGACGCAACCCGCGGGCCTGCAAGCCAACTCGGCGGTGGCAGACCAGCCGCTGTTCTTCTTCAATGCAACGGCCACAACCGGCAACTCCCGCGTCACGGCAGTCAGCGTGAACCTGGAGTTCGAGCCCGCCCAGGGCAGCAGCCTCTCGGCTGCCGACATCAACGAGATCAAGCTGTTCGTGGACGTGAACACGAACAACCAGTACGACTCCGCCACGGACTCGCTGCTGGACTCGACCACCACCTTCACGGGAGATGTGGCTGCCTTCAGCATCGGCGGCGGCCGCACCCTTACGCAGGGAACGACCGAGCGCTGGGGACTGGCGATCACCTTCAATGCCAGCATTGCCGGCAACCGCGGGCGCCTGGGCCTGTTCGTGTTGCCGGGTACCGGCCTGGTTGCCGATGACGGCGGTTTCCTGCCGGCGGTAATGTCCGGCATGCCCCTGTTCACACAGCAGGGGTTGGCCGTGGCTGGCACGCCTGATCATCTGCAGATCCAGCGGCAGCCTGCGCGCGCCTTCGCGGGCACGGCCTTTGGCGATCAACCCATTGTGGTCCTTGTGGACTCCCAGGGTGTGCCCTGCACGACCGACAGCACCCACAGCATTACGGCGACCATCCAGACTGACCCCGTGGGCGGCACCACCATTGGCGGCACCGCGATGGTGACCGCGGCCAACGGCGTGGCTACGTTCACGAACCTGAGCCTCAGCCAGGCCGGCGATGGCTTTGTGCTGCGCTTTACGGTCTCGCCCGCCGCAGGTTTCACCACCTCCACCGTGGACAGCCGCGCGTTTCGCGCTTGGGCGCCGCCCCCGGACATCAACGTCCAGCGTTCCGCTGTGAACATTGCCGATGGCGCCACGGACAACGTGGGCACCCAGCCGGTGGGCACGCCCTTTAGCCTCGTCTACACCATCCAGAACACCGGCACGTCGCAGCTGAACCTGGGGACCATCACGTTCCTTGGCGTGTCGGCGAACTGCACGCCCAGCATCTCCGGCGCGGCACCAACCAGCGTGGCAGCGGCAGGCAGCGCTACGCTGACAGTGGCCGTGACTGTGTCAGCCACGGGCTCATTCGGCTTCGAGATCGTGATTCCCAGCGATGACCCGGACGAAGACCCTTACAACGTGGTCGTGGTGGGCAACCAGCCCGGAGGCGGCGGCGGGGGTGGCGGCGGCGGCGGTGGCGACGAAGATGGCGGCTGTGCAGCCGCTGGGGCAGGCCTGACGGTGCTGCTGCCGGCGCTGACGGTGCTGGCCCTGCGCCGTCGCCGGCGGCCGGGCAGCGGTGGGAGATAGGCGGGCAGCCGGGCATTGGGGCCACGCGTCAAGGAGGGCGCCATGACTGAGGTTGCCGGCACGCTGGTCAGGGAGTGCATCGCCAGGCTGGAAGACGCTGATCGCCGTGTTGCCGAGGTAACAGCGGGGCTAACCGCGCCCCAGGCCAACTTTCAGCCGGGCCCAAAGAAATGGTCCGTGTGCGAGTGCCTGGAGCACATCGCGGTCACGGCCGAGAGTTACTTCCCCGGGCTGGAGAAGCTGCTGCGGCGCGGGCGAGAACGCGGCATCACGGGCGGCGAACCCTACGGCCCGGGCACCTGGTTCGGGCGATACCTGGAGTCGGTGCTGCGCGCGGGTCCACAGGCCAAAAAAGTCTCCGCGCCACCCTCGTTTCGGCCCAGCCGCGGCAACCACGAACTGGCCGCGGCCACGCGACGCGTGCTGGACGCCAACCGCCGGCTGCGTGAACTGGCTGCAGCAGCAGAGGGCCTGGCGCTGGGGCGGCTGCGCATGGGCTCGCCGGCTTTGTTCCTGCTTCGCATCTCGGCGGCCCAGGTGTTTGAGACGTTGGTGCTGCACGTGCACCGGCATCTGGACCAGGCTGAGCGCGTGCGCCAGTCCCCCGGCTTTCCAGCGGCCTGACGCGTCAACCCCCCGTTGCGGGGGCAGACCCGGGTGTTATGGTCGCGCGCCTTGCCCGCAAGATGCCGCCCGCGGGCGCACACGGGCCGGAGGTTTGCGACCATGCTTGTCCTGAAGTTCGGGGGCACCAGCGTCAAGGACGAGAAGCAGATCCACAAGGTTCTGGAGATCACCAAGGGCCGCCTCAAGCGCCGCCCCGTGCTGGTCTGCAGCGCCCACAAGGGCATTACGGACAAGCTGATCCAGGCCGGTCACAAGGCTGCAACCGGTGAGCCGGACGCCGGGCCCGTGTTTGAGCAGCAGCGCGCCGTGCTGAAGGCCAGCGGGTGCGACCACGACATGCTGGACCCGTTCTTTCGCGAGATTGAGGACCTGCTGCGCGGCATCAGCCTGGTGCGTGAGGCCAGCAAGCGCAGCATGGACTATCTGTCAGGCTTTGGCGAGCGCATGAGCTGCCGTGTGATCGCCGACTACTTCACCCGCCACGGCCTGAAGTCCGAGGCGTTTGACGCCTGGGACCTGGGCTATGTCACCGACGAGAACTTCGGCTCGGCCCGCCCCCTGCAGGGCTATGAGCTGAAGATGCAGACGGAGTTCAATCGCCGGGTCGGCGCCGATGTCATTCCCATCATCACCGGCTTCATCGGCAAGACCAGCGCCGGCGAGCACACCACCGTGGGCCGCAACGGCAGCGACTACACCGCCACCTGCTTTGCCGCCGGCCTGGGCGCGGAAGAGTGCGAAATCTGGACTGACACCGATGGCGTGATGACCGCCGACCCCAGCGTGGTCAAGGAAGCCCACACCATCCCGTTCATGAGCTTCGCCGAGGCCAGCGAGCTGGCCTACTACGGCGGCCGTGTCCTGCACCCCAGCACGCTGATCCCCGCCATCAAGCGCAAGATCCCGGTGCGCGTGCTGAACACCAACCGGCCCGAGCACCCCGGCACAGTGATCACTGAGACCGGCGGCGACAACAACATGCCGGTTACCAGCATCGCCTACAAAGAGGGCCAGAGCGTCATCACCATCGAAAGCACCGCCATGCTGGGCCAGCCGGGCTTCCTGGGCCGCGTATTCGGCGTGCTGGGCCGCGAGGGAATAGACATTGACATGATCACCACCTCGGAGATCAGCGTCTCCATGACGGTGACCGACGCCAGCAACCTCAACACGGCGGTCAAGGAACTGGAACAGTACGGCCGCGTCACGGTGGTGACGGACAAGACCATCGTCTGCGTGGTGGGCAAGAACGTGAAGCACCAGAAGGGGCTGGCCGCCAAGGTGTTCTCGGCGCTGGCCGAAGTGGATGTGAATGTCGAGATGATCAGCCAGGGCGCCAACAAGATCAACCTGAGCTTCCTGGTGGATGACGCCGACATTGCCCGGGCCATTCCTTCGTTGCACCGGCGGCTGTTCTCGTAGCCCAAGGGGCGGGGGCGGGTCTCCGCCCCCGCCGCACCCTCCCCATGGCCGACAAGACCGTCCTTGAGCAGCTTTCGTATGAGCGCCTGCCGGCGGTGCTGGTCAGCGCCACCCTGCCCGACGACGTGCCCTTCGGCGACGACCCGCTGGAAGAGCTTTCGGCCCTGGCCGAGACGGCGGGCCTGCAGGTGGTGGGCAAGCTCTACCAGAAGCTCGCCCAGATCAGCCCCCGCACCTACATCGGCAGCGGCAAGGTCGAAGAACTGGCCCGGCTGGTGAAGAACAGCGAAGCCCGCGTGGTGGTGCTGGACAACGAGTTGAAGCCCGCCCAGCAGAAGGCCCTGGAAGAAGCCTGCGGCGTTTCCGTGCTGGACCGCACCGAGCTGATCCTGGTCATCTTCGGGCAGCACGCGCGCACCCGCCAGGCCGTGGTGCAGGTGAAGCTGGCCCAGGCCGAATACGAGCTGCCCCGCCTGAAGAACCTGTGGTCGCACCTGGAGCGCCAGCGCGGTGCCCTGAGCGCCGTGGGCGGCGCCGGTGAGCGCCAGATCGAGGTGGACCGCCGCCTGCTGCGCCAGCGCATCCACCACATGAAGGACGAGCTGGAGCAGATCATGCGGCGCCGGCAGGTCGAGGTGTCCCGGCGCCACGAGCTGTTCCAGGTGGCCATTGTGGGCTACACCAACGCCGGCAAATCCACGCTCATGAACGCCCTCACCAACGAGGGCGTGCTGGCCGAAGACAAGCTGTTTGCCACCCTGGACACCCGCACCTGCGTGTGGCGCCTGCCGGACCACAAAGTCCTGCTCAGCGACACGGTCGGCTTCATCCGCAACCTGCCGCACCGCCTGGTGGCCAGCTTTCACGCCACCCTGGAGGAGGTGCTGCAGGCTGACCTGCTGCTGCACGTGGTGGACGCCAGCCACCCCTCGGCCACCGAGATGGTGCTGGCTGTGGAGGGTGTGCTGAAAGAGATCGGCGCCGGCGACCGCCGCGTGCTGATGGCCTTCAACAAGATAGACCGCGTGCAGGACCAGCCGGCCCTGACCCACCTGCACAGCCTGTATCCCGACCATGTGGACGTCTCGGCCCGCACCGGCGCGGGGCTGGAGAACTTGCGCCGCCGCGTGCAGGAAGTGGTCGAGGAGCGCGAGACCCGCGTGGACTGGACCTTCAGCGCCGGCAACGGTCGCCTGCTGGCCTACCTGAAGCAGCACGGCAAGATCCTGGAAATGGACTTCGAGGGCGATTCTGTACGGGTCAAGGCCCTCATTGAGCCGCGCTATCTGGGCCAGGCCGCCGCGATGCGCGACGGGAAGCCCGCCTGACCCACAACCAGCCTGCCAGGCACAAGCCTGCAGCCGCGCCGCCCAGCGCCGCGGCCCAGCGCCACAGGGGCGGGCCCATGCGCTCGTGCACGGGGGCCAGGCGCCCGGCAAAGGCCTGCCGGGCCTCGGGGCCGTGCAGGACAAAGTCATCAAACCAGGCGCTCACGCAGCCGCCCACCCGGTGGCTGTCGCTGGCGAGGGCCAGGGTGGCCACGGCGGGAGCAGGCTCGCCGAACACGGCCTCGTAGTCGGCGGCCAGGTCGCGCACTTCCTCGTGCCACATGCCGGCCGCTGAGGCCGGCGTGCGCAGGTTGATCACCACGATGCGGCCCTGCCCGAAGGCCGCGTCTATGGCGTTGGCGGAGGGCTCGCGACCCCCGAACGTGTAGCAAATGCACCGGGCGGGCGGCGTCACCCCGGTGTGGTCCTCCACTTTGCGGCGCCAGGTCAGCGCCGTGCCGTCGGCCCCCTCCCAGCCGCTGTCAAAGCCCACCAGCACCCGGGCCGGGAAGTTGTCCAGCTCAGGGGAAAGGGGCGTGGCGTCGGGCAGGTGCCCGGAGACCTTCCAGCGCCAACACAGCAGGGGTTCAGCTTCGGGCCTGAAGTTCACGGCGTGCCAGAACAGCCCGGCGCTGCGGTCGCTGGTCACGCACAGGGCGCCGTCCACCAGGGCGCACACCGGCGGGTTGACGCTGCCCTCAATCACATAGGGCTTCCATGCCTGGGCCGCGTCCGGGGCCGAGAAGTCAAACAGCACCCGCCCCGGGCCCGCCTCCGGCGTGGTTTCCAGGCGGGGAACCTCCACCAGGTGGCGCTGCTGGGTGGCTGTGCAGCCGGCCAGCAGCAACGCCATCGCCAAGGGGAGCCTGTTCATGGGCCCATCTTCGCTTAACCTGCCCTTGGCGCAATTCAGCCAGAATGAGAGCCGGAGGAAACCCATGCCCGCACCCAAGATTGCCATTAACGGCTTCGGCCGCATCGGCCGCACAGTCACCCGCATTGCCAAGCTGCGCAGGCACTTTGACGTGGTGGCCGTGAACGACCTGGCGGAGCCCGAGGCCCTGGCCTACGCCTTCAAGTACGACAGCGTCCACGGCACCTACCCCGGCGAAGTGAAGCTGCAGGGCGACACCATGGTGATTGACGGCGACCCCTTCCGGGTGCTGGCAGAGAAAGACCCGGCCAAGCTGCCCTGGAAGGAGCTGGGCGTGGACTACGTCATCGAGAGCACCGGCAAGTTCCGCAAGATCACGGAGCTGGAGGTGCACCTGAGCCGCGGCGCGCGCCGCGTGCTGGTAACCGTGCCCACCAAGGACGACCTGGAAAGCACCGTGGTGCTGGGCGTCAACGATCATGTCATTACCGCCGCGTCGCGCATCATCAGCAACGCAAGCTGCACCACCAACTGCGCGGCCCCGGTGGCCCTGGTGCTGCACCAGTCCTTTGGCATACGGCGCGGCCTGATGACCACCGTGCACGCCTACACCGCCGACCAGCGCTTGGTGGACAGCCCCCACAAAGACTTCCGCCGCTCGCGCCACGCCGCCATGAACATCATCCCCACCAGCACCGGCGCAGCCACGGCCATCGGGCAGGTCATCCCGGCCCTGAAGGGCAAACTCGACGGCGTGGCCCTGCGGGTGCCGGTGGCGGACGGCAGCGTGGTGGACCTGACCGTGGAGCTGGACAAGCCGGCCACCGCCCAGGACTTGAACGCCGCCGTGAAGAAGGCCGCCGAGGGGCCCCTGAAGGGCATCCTGCAGTACAGCGAAGAGCCGCTGGTAAGCACCGACATCGTGGGCAACCCCCACAGCAGCGTCTTCGACGCCGAGCTGACCCAGGTGATCGGCGGCAACTTCGTGAAGGTCATTGCCTGGTATGACAACGAGTGGGGCTACTCGTGCCGGGTGGAGGACCTGATCCAGCGAGTGGCGCGGTTGGACGGCCTTTCGCCGGAGTTTGGGTAGCGGTCGGCAACGCGCTGATAACGACTGTTTCAACACGCTGCTACGCGATGATGCCCTTGGTGACGTCCAGGAAGATGTCTTCCAGGTTGGCGGTCGCGGGCGCCATGCTCACCACCGGAACGTTGCGGTTCAGCAGCTCGCGCAGCAGGCCGGGGTTGCTTTCCACGGGCTGCATGAACGTGAACGTGATGATGCCGCGGTCCAGCTCAATGCCGCCGATGTCGGGCAGGCTGCGCAGGGCCGCCACGGCGGCGTCCGGGCTGCCCAGCACCCGCAGGAACAGCTTCTGCTGCCGGATGCCCGTGGCGTTGCGCTCGGCCAGGATGTCCTCGATGCGCCCGGCCTTGAGCATGATGCCGCGTTCGATGATGCCCACCGAGTTACACATGTCGGAGAGCTCGGTCAGGATGTGGCTGCTGATGATGATGGTCTTGCCCAGCTTCTGCAGTTCCTTCAGCAGCAGGCGCAGCTCAATGCGGGCGCGGGGGTCCAGGCCCGCGGCGGGCTCGTCCAGGATCAGCACCTTGGGGTCGTGCACCAGGGTCTTGGCCAGGCACAGGCGCTGGCGCATGCCCTTGGAGAGCGTGCCCACGTCTTTCTTCTCCACGCTGGTGAGGTCCGTGATCTCCATGATCTCGTTCACCAGTTGCTGGCGGCGCTCAACGGGCACGCGATAGGCCGCGGCAAAGAACTCGAGATACTCGCGGATCTCCACGCCGTCGTAGACGCCCACGTAGTCGGGCATGTAGCCGATCAGCCGCCGGATGGCCTCGGGTTCGTCCAGCACGCTGACGCCGTCAATGACGATGTCGCCGTAGTCCGGGTCCAACAGCGTGGCCATCATGCGCATGGTGGTGGTCTTGCCGGCGCCGTTGGGGCCGACAAACCCGAAGATGTCGCCCGCGCCAATCTCGAAGGAGAGGTCCCACACCGCGCGGAACTGCCGGAAGGTCTTGCAGACGTGCTGGACCAAGATCATGGCTTGGCCTCGCCTTCGCTCTTCATGGCCTGCTCCACGGATTTCGGCAAACCCTTGCCCAGCAGGAAGCGGAAGCCCAGGTAGATCAGGCCGCCCCCGATCAGCACCCCAGCCACGATCTTGAGAAAGTCCCACAGCAACGAGCCAATGATCACTACCACCAGCACAGCGGCGCCGGCGATCAGGATGTACTTGATGGTCTGGGGAGAAAGGGACATAGGAGGCAAGGGCGCCCCCGCGAAAGGGGCGCCCTTGTTGCCTTTACTTGCCGAAGTTCTCGCGGAACCAGTCGTCCGCAGCCTGCTCCTCCGTCAGCTTGGCTATCTCACCCAAGTCCGTTTTCTCTTCCAGCACGTTACGGCTCTCGGTCAGCAACTGATCCAGCATGGCCAGCTCTTCCTTGCTTTCAGCCAGCTTGGACAGCTCTTCCTGGTTCGCCAGGCGCTTAATGCTGATGGACAACTGCGTCTTAGTGTCTGTCGCTGTTTCCAGTTTCTTCTCAGTCAGCTTGAGTCGTTTCTGGATTTCACCGACAAGCAACAACTGCGCCGAGGCGTTCTTGTCCCCCTTCACTTGCTCAAGCGTGCGCAATTTCTTCTGTGTGCACATCTGGCGCAGCGTGTTCTCTTCGGTATCCAGGTCCTTCTGGGCCTTGGACAGCGCAGTTGAGTACTGCTCTTCCTTGCCCTCGAGGCTCTTGAGCATCTTCTGCAGCTCGCGCTTCTTCTGGGTGATCTCGCGGGTCT
>JADLBZ010000258.1 GCA_020847415.1 Planctomycetota bacterium | reverse complement strand
CGGGTGCACCACAGCGCCGAGTGCATGCGCCTGGCCCTGGCTGACGCGCGCCAGTGGGTAGCGGACCCCGAGCCCGTGACGCTGCCCCTGGCCGCCCTGCTGTCCACGCGCTATGCGGCGCGACGGCGCGGCAGCATCAACCCGCGGCAGGCCAGCCCGGGCGCGCTGCCCGGCGAGCTGCCTTCCGGCAGCGACACCATCTACCTCGCCGTGGTGGACGGCGCCGGCAACGCCTGCAGCCTGATCCAGAGCCTCTACATGGGCGTGGGCACTGGCCTGGTCGTGCCCGGCACCGGGATCAGCCTGCAGAATCGCGGCGCGGGCTTTTCGCTGCAACCGGGCCACCCCAACGAGCTCGGCCCCGGCAAGCGCCCCTACCACACCATCATCCCGGCGATCACCACCCGTGGCGGCCGCCTGCACGCCTGTTTTGGCGTCATGGGCGGTTTCATGCAGCCGCAGGGACACTTCCAGGTGCTGGTCAACCTGCTGGACCTGGGGCTCAACCCCCAGCAGGCCCTCGACGCGCCCCGCTGGCAGTTGCCGGTGCCCGGCGATAGCACCGCGGCGCTGTGGCTGGAACCCGGCCTTGGCGACGACGTGCTGGCCGAGCTGGCCCGTCGCGGGCATCACTTGACGCTGCACGAGGGCTTTTCCCGCGTCCACTTCGGCGGCGGGCAGATCATCACCCGCGACCCGGCCTCCGGCGTGCTGGCCGGCGGCAGTGACCCCCGCAAAGACGGCTGCGCGGCTGGGTGGTAAACCGGCGCGCCGCTACAATACCCACGCCGGCAGACGGGGTTTCATGGTCGCGAGGGGAAAATTCGGCAGTGATTGGAAACGCGGAAACCTGTTTGTTCGTATTACTTACACCGTGAGGACCAGGCTACTCGAGGAACCATTCAGGGATGGGCCAGAACCGGACAGCCGAGGCAGAAACCGCGGATAACGGGTTTCTTGAACTGGACTCGATGCCCAGCATGCATCGCGTCGGCGACTCCGTGTCCAGCGCATTTGTAGAGGGCGGCAGCACACTGCTGGACCTGGACGGGCTGTCCGCCAAGATTGCCCGCAAGGCCGCCGACGAACACCGCGAGGACCTGGCCCACGGCCACCATTCATCGGAACGCTACAAGGTGCTGGCCGAAATCGCCCGCGGCGGCATGGGTGCGGTGCTGGAAGTGCACGACAGCGACCTGGACCGCAACGTGGCCATGAAGGTGCTGCTGCGCGACACGCGCCGCACCGAAAGCGACAGCGGCTCGCCCATGGACTCGGGCCCGGTGGGCCGCTTCATCGCCGAGGCGCAGCTTACCGGCTGGCTGGAACACCCCAACATTGTGCCGGTGCACGAGATGGGGCTGGACTCGCAGGGGCGCGTGTACTTCACCATGAAGCGCGTGCGCGGCCGCAGCCTGCGCCAGGTGATGGACAAGCTGCGCCAGGGGCATGCCGCCACGCTGGCTGAGTTCTCGGCCCACCGGTTGCTGGGCATCCTGCTGAAGGTGTGCGACGCCATCGCCTTTGCGCACAGCCGCGGCATCGTGCACCGCGACCTGAAGCCCGAGAACATCATGGTGGGCCAGTTCGGCGAGGTGCTGGTGATGGACTGGGGCCTGGCCAAGCAGGTGCGGCCTGCCGGGCCGCGCCGCACGGAGACGCTGCCCAAGCAGAACACGCCCGAGTTCACGCTCACGGTCAGCCTGGGCTCCACGGACGCAGACTCGCAGGGCACGCGCGAGGGCACCATCAGCGGCACACCAGCCTACATGGCGCCCGAGCAAGCCAGGGGCCAGGTGGCCGAGATCAACCAGCGCACGGATGTTTTCTGCCTGGGCGCCCTGCTGTACGAGATGCTGTGCCTGGTGCCGCCCTTTCTGGCTGCCGGCATGAATGAGGCGCTGGACCAGGCGCGGGACCACAGGCTGCTGCCCCCGCGCGAGAAACTTGAGCGCGTGCTGAAAGACCCCACCCTGCGCAAGGCCTTGGGGCCGGACGGCATTGCCCGCGCCCACAAGGCCCCGCGCGAGCTGGTCGCGATTGCCCTGCGCGCGATGGCCGAGAAGAAGGAGTTCCGCTACCCCGGCGTGGACGACTTCAAGCGCGACATTGATAACTGGATTGCCGCCCTGCCCGTCAGCGCCCACCGCGACAACGCGTTCTCGGCCCTGAACAAGTGGGCGCGCCGCAACCCCACCCGGGCCGCGGTGGCCATGCTGGCGCTGGTGTTTCTGCTGGTGGGCGGCGTGGTGACAGCCGGCGTGAAGGCCAAGTACGCCTCCGACCGCGCCCAGCTTGCCGAAGATGCCCGCGACGCCGAGGAGCAGAGCCGCCACGAGGCCCAGTTGCGCCTGGCCGCCGAGGAAGCCGGGCGCCGCGAGGCCGAGCGCGCCAGGGCCGAGGCTGACAAGGCCGCACGCCTCGAGCGCGAGAAGCTGGAACGCGAGCGCCGCGAAGCCGAAGCCATGGCCGCCCGCCAGGCCGCCTTTGTCCCCTACAGCCGCGCCACCGACCTGCGCTCGCGCAGCGCCAACTTCACGGACTGGCAGATGCGCTCCATCGTGTGGCGCCAGGCGGCCACGTTGTACCAGCAGGCCTTGGCGCTGGACCCCAGCTTTGTGGAAGCGCACCTGGAGCTGGCCGGCGTGCTGGCGGACCTTGGTTATGACGAGGAGGCCCTGCTGCACTACGGGCGCGCCGACGCCCTGACCGCGGCCCAGACCGGCAAGGGCCACGTGGAAGCCCTGATGGCCTACGCCATGTTTGACTTCCAGATCAAGGTGCTGCGCGACGGCCTGAGCGCCAACTTTGAGGAGGTGTTCCGGCGCTTCGGGCCCGTCAAGGAAGCCGCCGAGCCGGGCAGCGACTTTGCCGAGCTGGCCGAAGTACTGGTGGACCTGGGCAACGCCTACCGCACCGCCAGCGGGCCCGATTTCATCAAGGCCCGCACGGCAGCCGCGGAGCGCCTGGGAAGAATTGAGGAACGCGGGGTGCCCCTGTGGGAGGTGTACACGCTGCTGGCCATCGTGGACGACGGCGAGAGTCGCGACGACAGGCAGGAGCGAAGGTCCAACCTGCAGCAGGCGCGCAACCTGAAACCCAACCTGCCCCTGTTGACCTGGCTGGAGGTCAAGCAGGCGGCGCGGCACCTGACCAATGCCGACCGCGCCGGGCTGGCACTGTGGGACAAGTACATCCAGCAGTTTCCCTATGATCCGCGCGGCTATTACTCGCGGGCCAACCTGCGCTTCTCGTCGCGCACGGAAAGCAACCACGCCGCCGAGATCCGCGACCTCGAGGCCGCCATCCGCTGGAACCCGCGCTATGCCGACGCCCACAAGCTGCTGCTGCACATCCTGGCCCGCGCGGGCGGCTACGCCGCGGCGGTGAAGCACCTGGAGTCCATGCGCGCCAACACCAGCGGGCTGGATGCCCATACCATTGACCTGCTGGAGATCGAGCTTTCCGCCGGCACTGGCGAACACGAGCGCGTGCGCACGCTGGTGCTTTCGGCCCTGCACGAGAACGTGACCAACGGTGTGCAGGCGCTTTCCCAGGCGACCGCGGTGCTGTTGCGTGACCACGAGTTCAAGGCCCTGCTGGACCTGTGCAATGCCGTGCAGGCCCAGCACGGTGCGGAGACGCCGCCCCCCGCCGTGTTGTTCCGGGGCCGCGCCCTGACCATGCTGGCCCGCTTTGAAGAAGCCGTGCCCCTGCTGGCCGCCCTGGAACAGAACCCGCGCCAGTTGCCCGACGACCTGCGCCCCGTGCTGCGCAACTGGGCCGATGATGCCCGCCAGTTTCCCCTGCTGATGACCGGCAACAGCTTCCCCGCGCCACGCGCGCGCCTGGACATCGGGCGCATTCTGGCGTTGGCGGGCGCGGCGCCGGAGTTGTGGATGCCCATGCTGAGCGTGGATGGCATGAAGCAGCAGGACCTGGCCGAGTGGGGCAGCCCCGCCGACGAAGTCTTGCGCGCCATCGGCTTTGCCCGCCGCGCCCGTGAGTCCACGGGCCCCAAGGCGCTGGGCCAGCGCGCGCTGGCAGTACTCAGCCTGAAGCAGGCCCTGGAGGACGGCTTCTTGAACCGCCCCCGCATCCTGGCGGACCCTTACCTGGCACCGCTGCTGTCCGACCCCCAGTTGGCCAAGTACTTCAACGTTCGTTAGCCCGCAGGCACAATCTCGCCATGGCTGCACCTGACCGCGTCGTCGTCGCCGTCACCGGCGCCTCCGGAATCCAATACGCCCAGCGCCTGCTGGCTGTGCTGGCCCGTCAGCCGCTGGAAACCCATGTGGTGTTCAGCGAGGCCGCGCTGGACGTGTGGCGCGCCGAGCTGGACGTGCCCCTCAAGGGCGACACGCCCGACCTGGCGGCCTTCTGCGGCGTGCCCGGCGCGCGCTTTGCCCAGTATCGCAACGCGCAGGTGGGTGCGCCCATTGCCAGCGGCAGCTTCCGGCACCGCGGCATGGTGGTTTGCCCCTGCACCATGGCCACGCTGGGCGCCGTCGCACACGGTACCGGCGAGAAGCTGATCGGCCGCGCCGCCGAAGTCACCCTCAAGGAGAAGCGCCCGCTGCTGCTGGTTACCCGCGAAACGCCGCTTTCGCTGGTGGCCCTGCGCAACATGGTGGCCGCCGCCGAGGCCGGCGCCACCATCGTGGACGCCAACCCGGGCTTTTATTCCCGGCCGCAGACCGTGCAGGACCTGGTGGACTTTGTGGTGGCGCGGGCGCTGGACCACCTGGGCCTGGAACATGACCTGGGCCGCCGCTGGGGAGAACGAACATGAGTTCAGCCGCAAATGGCCTTGGCTACGTGTTCCTTTACGTGTCGGACCTGGAGCGATCGCGGCGCTTCTATGGCCAGGCTCTGGGCTGGACCGAAACCATGCAACAGGGCGAGGTGGTGGGTTTCCGCTTTGGCGGCCTGCAACTGGTCATCCACGCCGACAACCGCACCCAGGGCAAGGGCGAGTACGGCGGCGGCGTCTGGCTGGCGCTGGAAGTGCCCGACGTGGACGCGATGCACCGCGAACTGACCGGCCGGGGCGTGACCGTGACGCCCGTGCACGATCAGCACTGGGGCGAGCGGATGTTCTATTTTAGCGACCCGGACGGGTTTCACTGGAGCTGCGGCAGCCAGAAGTCGCGGTAACAGCCGGATTGAAGCGGGCAGGCGTTAAGAGCCTGCTTAAGATGCCGGAGCCTTGCTAATGCGCTGCGCCGGGCAAGCGGGGCAAGGCAGCCGAGCCGGAGCATGGCTGGAAGCCATGTGAGGCGAGGCGAACGCCGGCCCGCGATGCCCGCCGCAAGCAGTAGCTGG
>JADLBZ010000257.1 GCA_020847415.1 Planctomycetota bacterium | reverse complement strand
TGCGTTAGCGTTCTGCTGTCAGGCGTCGCCCCGGCAGATGTGCAACCACGTTCCCACCGCGCCCCATAGGTCAGCACCTCACCATCGGCGCAAGTCAAGGTGACGCGAACTGTGCAAGCCTTAGACGCGGCACTTTCCGGTGAGCCCACATGTACCCGCACCCCCGCAAGCAGGGGCGGCTGGTCACTTGTAACAATGGGCACCAGCGACGACCGTTCCTGGCCGCCACTCTGCCACGCCCAGTCCGCGCGAATCGTCCAACCGGCTTCCGGGTTCGCGGGCTGCGGTTCAGCCGTGACCCGCGCATTGCGGTGAAACGCCATGCAGCCTGAAAGCCACGACATGAGAGCCCAAAAGGGCAGATATGCAAGCGCGCACCCGCAACAGGCGATGATGACATTCCGCCACCGGCCGCGGCGTGACTTGCCTGTCATGCAATCATGCGCGGATGCTGGCACTCGCATCTGTCCAGTTACGAACTACTTGGGCATGGCGTCGACAGCAAGTCACTCTGCGATGCGGCTGTGGTCAGCGGGTGCCAACATGCGGGCTCAGGGTGCTGGGCTGGTACGTCGTTTCCACACTCGGCGCGATAGCATGAGCAGTAGCGTGGCGACCCATGCCGCGGCAGCAAGCGTGGAGAAGCCGCGATCGGCCATGCCGGAAAGAACCGGAACGTCCAACCCCAACGCCCATATTGCGTAAGGCACTGCGACACCCCAATTGCAGACCGCAGCAGTCAAGCCTGCCCAAGGCACGCGCGAAGAGACTCTATTCGACCAGCCTAGGGCTGGGACCAGCAACACGAGTCCGACCAAGTGGTACGCCCACGTAGAGACATTTGCGAACAAGATCAGGCACAGCAGGACTCCTGCCAGCGACAACTGTGTGCGTCTCGCGCGCATGGCCCGCAGCGCAAGTAGGGCGAACAGGCCGGAGAACCCGAGGGTCGCGCCCATAGCGACGCGGCGCACAGTGTGGTCTTGCGATGCAGTCAGACCCGCGCCGGTAAACCGGCGAGCCACTTTGTTGACAACACGCGATGTCGTAGCGGGTATCGAGAAGTTCCCGGCTGCG
Source organism: Planctomycetota bacterium (assembly GCA_020847415.1). Taxonomy (GTDB): domain Bacteria; phylum Planctomycetota; class UBA8742; order UBA2392; family UBA2392; genus JADLBZ01. Next base: position 33,242 of record JADLBZ010000257.1, on the reverse strand, counting down.
TCACTGCCGTAGTAGAAGCTGCCCGGGGATGTACCGCGCGGCAACGCTCTCCCAAAGTACGTTTGATTCAATCTGAAAGTGGCCTCCAGTGCACCCCTAGGACCATGAGTTCCGGTGACCCAGAGTGCGGGACCGATTGCGATTACCAAGCCGCCCAGCAGCGCAAGGGCGATGGCCCACAGTCGCTGTTTTGGCCCCGCCCACCACACGAAGACAGGCACAAGCACGAAAGGCAACAGCTTGATTCCGCCGGCCAGCATGAGTACGAAGACGGCCAACGGCGTGCGCCGCTTCTGATGAAGCACTAGCGCTGCTGCAACCAATGTAATCACCAGGATATTGATCTGGCCAATGGACAGCTCCCACCAAGCCAGCGGCGTCAGTATACTTGCTATTGCCAGTCCCGAGTGGATTCGTGCGGACCTAGTGGGTGGTCGCGCCGCGCGCATTGCCAGCAGAACAAGCGGCACAATAAGCGTGGTTTCAAGCAATGCCCATAACGGCCACGCTGCCGCCCTTGGCAATTTCGCGAATAGACCAACCGGCAGTAGCGCAAATGGCGGATACAGAAACGGACGGGCTTTGACATGTTCAGGGGCGTCAGGTTCCAGCCACTCGTACAGCTTGTCGGGCTCCTGCTCAAATCTGTGGAAGCTGTCGTAGTAAACATAGAAGTCGCCTCCTTCCGGGCCGGAGCTGCCATAGAACGTGGTGATGCACAGCGACAGCAGCGCCCCGGTAATGCCTAGAGCCATTGGCAGAGATCTCGTCCATCCAAAGTTGGCATTGTTGTTGAGCAGGGTGAGCCCTCCGGTCTGCGAGAGCGCTTACATGCTGCGGCGGTATTGGCCGCCGACCTCATACAGCGACGCGCTGATCTGCCCCAGGCTGCAGTGCTGCACCGTCTCCATCAGCTCGGCAAAGATGTTCCCGCCCACCAGCGCCGCCTTCTTCAGGCGCTCCAGCGCCGCCGCCGTGCCCTTCTCGTGGCGCTTCTGGAAGCCGCGCAGGCTCGTAATCTGGCTGTCCTTCTCGGCCTTGCTGGCGCGGGCCAGCTCCACCTTGCGGGGCTCGCCGGAGGCCTTGGGGTTCAGGAACGTGTTCACGCCGATAATCGGCAGCTCGCCCGAGTGCTTAAGCTGCTCATAGTGCATGCTCTCGTCCTGGATTTTGGCGCGCTGGTACTGCGTTTCCATGGCGCCGATCACGCCCCCGCGCTCGGTAATGCGGTCAAACTCGGCCAGCACCGCCTCTTCGACCAGCGCCGTGAGCTGCTCCATGACAAAGCTGCCCTGCAGCGGGTTCTCGTTCCGGGCCTCGCCCAGCTCCTTGTTGATGATGTGCTGGATGGCCAGGGCCCGCCGCACGCTTTCGTCGGTGGGGGTGGTGATCGCCTCGTCGTAGGCGTTCGTGTGCAGGCTGTTGCAGTTGTCGTAGATGGCGTACAGCGCCTGCAGCGTGGTCCGGATGTCGTTGAAGTCAATCTCCATGGCGTGCAGCGAGCGCCCGGAGGTCTGGATGTGGTACTTCAGCTTCTGGCTGCGCTCGTTGCCGCCGTACAGCCGCGCCATGGCCACAGCCCAGATGCGCCGGGCCACGCGGCCGATCACGCTGTACTCGGCGTCCATGCCGTTGCTGAAGAAGAAGCTAAGGTTGGGGGCAAAGTCGTTCACGTCCATGCCCCGGGCGCGCCAGGCTTCCACATAGGTGAAGCCGTTGGCCATGGTGAAGGCCAGCTGGCTGATGGGGTTGGCCCCGGCTTCGGCGATGTGATAGCCGCTGATGCTGACCGAGTAGTAGTTCTTCACATCGTGCTCGATAAACCACTGCTGCACGTCGCCCATCATCTTGAGCGCGAACTCGATGCCGAAGATGCAGGTGTTCTGGGCCTGGTCTTCCTTAAGGATGTCGGCCTGCACCGTGCCGCGGACCACGCTGACGGTGCCGTCGCGGATGGAACCAAACTCGTCGTCGCTCAAGAGGCCGCGGATCTGCTCCCAGTCCTGGTCAAAGCAGGCGCGGTCCTGCCAGGCCTGGGCCAAGGCGTCCTTGTGCTGGCCGTACAGCCGCTGGGGCGGGCGCGCCGGCTTCAGGCGGCCTTGCTCCATCAGGCGCTTGCGGGCCTGCTGGCGCGTGGCGGCGTTCATGAAGAACGCCAGCATGATGGGTGCCGGCCCGTTGATGGTCATGCTGACCGACGTGTTGGCCGAGCACAAATCAAAGCCCGCGTAGAGGTCTTCGATGTCCTCCACCGTGCAGATGCTGACGCCGCTTTCGCCGATCTTGCCGTAGATGTCCGGGCGCTCGTGGGGGTCTTCGCCGTACAGGGTCACGCTGTCAAAGGCGGTGCTCAGGCGGGCCGCCGGCTGGCCGCGGCTGACCAGGTGAAAGCGCGCGTTGGTGCGGCGCGGCGGGCCTTCGCCGGCGAACATGCGGGTGGGGTCTTCGCCCGTGCGCTTGTAGGGGAACACGCCGGCCGTGAAGGGAAAGCGCCCCGGCGTGTTTTCCTGCAACAGCCAGAACAGCACGTCGCCCCAGCCGCGATAGCCGGGCAGGGCCACCTTGGGCAGGCGGGTGCCGGAAAGCGTGCCGGTGTAGTTCTGGACGCGGATTTCGCGGTCGCGGACGGTGTAGACGTTCTCGGCATCCTCGTAGCTGTGGCGCAGCTCAGGCCAGCAGGCCAGCTCGCGCACACAGGCGGGGTCAAGCTGGGCCAGAAGCTCGTTGTAGCGCTTGCGCAGACCCGCCACGATCGGGTTCGGGCTTGCGGCCTCGGGCAGCTTCTCAAAGGGCCTGGCGGGCGCATCTCCCAGGTCCTGCAGCACGGTAGCGGTGGCGCCCAGTTTTTCGGCCAGGTCACGCTGTTGGGCGGCCCACTTGTGGTAGCCGCGCACGCAATCGGCAATCTCGGACAGGTAGCGCGAGCGGTTGCCGGGCACCACCGAGCGCGAGCCGGGGCCGTCGGGGCCGCAGGTCTCGGTGGCCCAGCGCGACTTCAGCTCGCGGCCGGTAACCTCCGACAGCTTGCCCAGCAGGGCCTGGTAGAGGGCGTTCACGCCGGTGTCGGCAAACTGCGCCGCCATGGTGGGGTACACGGGCATGTCCTCGGGGCGCTTGTTCATGGGCGCCCCCTGGTTGCGCCAGACCTGCTTGCGAATGTCGCGCAGGGCGTCTTTGGCCCCGCGGCGCTCGAACTTGTTCAAGGCAACGAAGTCGGCGTAGTCCAGCATCTCGATCTTCTCGAGCTGCGAGGCGGCGCCGTACTCGGCGGTCATCACGTAGATGGAGGCATCCACGCGGTCCACGATGCCGGCATCGGCTTGGCCGATGCCCGAGGTCTCGACCAGCACCAGGCTGTAGCCCGCGGCCTTGCACACCTGCACCGCTTCGTCCAGCGCGGCGCTGATTTCACTGCCGCTTTCGCGGGTGGCCATGCTGCGCATATAGACTCGGTGGCTGCGCAAGGCATTCATGCGAATGCGATCGCCGAGCAAAGCGCCGCCGGTGCGGCGACGGGTGGGGTCAATCGAGATAACCGCCGCGCAGGCCTCCGGGAAATCCAGCAGATAGCGGCGCAGCAGCTCGTCGGTGAGGCTGGACTTGCCGGCGCCGCCCGTTCCGGTGATGCCGATGACCGGTATCGTGCCGCGGCCGGCGGCCTTGTCCTTCACCCGGCGCAGCAGGTCGGTGCCCGAAGCTTCGGGTTTCTCGGCCTGTTGCTCGACCAGCGAGATCACCTGCGCCACCGAGCCCGGGTGCTTCACGTCCAGGTGGCCGATCTCAAGGTTGCCTTGGGCTGCCGGCGTGAAGTCGCACTCGTGCATCATGTGCCGGATCATGCCCTCCAGGCCGAGCTGGCGGCCGTCTTCAGGGCTGAAGATGCGGGCAATGCCGTACTCGTGCAGCTCGCGGACTTCCTCGGGCACGATCACGCCGCCGCCGCCGCCAAAGATGCGGATGTGACCGGCACCCTTCTCGCGCAGCAGGTCGTGCATGTACTTGAAGAACTCCATGTGCCCGCCCTGGTACGACGAAAGGGCGATGCCCTGGGCATCCTCCTGGATGGCGGCGTCCACCACTTCCTCGGCGCTGCGGTTATGGCCCAGGTGGACGACTTCGGCCCCGTGGGCCTGCAGCAGGCGGCGGATGATGTTGATGGACACGTCGTGCCCGTCAAACAGCGACGCAGCAGTCACAAAACGCACCCGGTGCTTCACCTGGAATGGTTCTTTCATGGCTGATCCCGCCTGCAGCCCGCCTTCAACAAAGACGCCCCCGCAACGGGGCGGCAGCAAGTAGTGGCAATGGCCCGGATTCTAGCCCTCCCGCCGGTGCCACCGCCAGTGGCGGCAGCCTGCCCCTGCTGTGCCCGTGGTCTCGCGTTATGCTGGCGCCATGAACGAGACCGCATTTGTTCATGCTTTTCTGGACCAGCAGTACCTGAAGCTGGACGAGCGCGCCCTGGGCTTCATCTTTGGCCCCGAGCGCCTGGCTGCAGCCACGTCCCTGCCCGTTGCCGAGGCCAAGGCCCTGCTTGCGGCGCACCGCGAACAGGTGCTGGAGATCGTCGTGGACACCGCGCGGCGCATCCTGCGCGACACGTTCTACGACCGGCTGTTCGAGGAGCTGGCCGCCCTGCCTGGCCCCGTGGCTGGTGCGTTCATCAACCTGGCCTTGGGGCGCGTAGAGGACGTCGGCATAGAAGCGGCGCGCGCCGAGACGGTGAAGCGCATCCAGGAGTCCCGCCGCCCCCGGCCGTCACAGTAATCGGGCGCCGGTCGTGCAGTGTCGGCGTTGAAGGACCGTCTTTTTCGGCGCCCCGGCAGAAGTGGGTTGCACAGCCGCGCGGCAAACGTAGGAAGTTCCCCGGCGGTGGTTACAAAACGCACGGAGGCAACGGTGGCGCTACTTGAGTTCAAGGTTTCGGGCACCAAGCGCACAGAGCTGACGCCCGGCAACGAGATCCTGAACATTGACCTGAAGATCTCGTACGCCGAGTTTCTCAGCATGACCAAGCATCTGGTCAAGCCCTACCGCGCGCGGTTTGAGCTGCCGGACGGGAACACGTTTGAGGCCAACGTGGGCTTTGCCAAGGGGGCAGAGGCTGCCGCGGACGCGCGCATCACCATGCGCAACTTCAAGGGCGAAGTGCCTGCCGGCACAATGGTGCACCTACTGGAGTAGGCCCAATTGGGCGGTACAGGCGGCTTCAAGGGGCTCCGGAAGCCGGATTCCCCACTGCAATTTGGCGCCGATTGCGTTTAAGATGGTGGTGCTCACGAGGGGCGGCAGAAGGAACCTCCCATGGCTGCAACGATCCGCAAACTCACGCTCTCGTTCCCGCAGAAGCTGATCCGGGAGCCGATCCTGCACAACATCTCGACCCGTTACGGCGTGGTGTTCAACATCAGCAAAGCCAACGTGTCGGATGAGCACGGCTACCTGGAGCTCTCGCTGGAGGGCGACAACGACGCGCTGGAGCGGGCGCTGAAGTACCTCCACGACCTGGGTGTAACGGTAGAAGAGAAATAGACGGAAAAAGAGAAGTAGCTGACCGGGGCGCCCGCATGTCCGCCAAAGCGTGGGAGCAACGAGCGCACTGAGAATGCGCCTGTGTGTGCCTGTGAAACAGGATCAGGGGCCCCGTTGGGGGCCCCTTTCCATTGCCGCTGAACTTGGCGCGCTACCTCGTCCAGTCGCGCTCCAGCCAGCGCGGGGTCTGGCTGTAGTCCACCTCGCTGTTGGGGGGTGCCAGCGGGTGCTCGCGCAGCTCCAGCCGCGTGCCCTTTCCTTTGGCGCCCGGCCCGGCCGGCATCACGAAGATGCCATAGGGCGTCAGGCCCATGCCGCTGTTGGTGGCCTGCCCGGCAATGCACACTACCGGTCCTTTCTCACTGAGCAGCGACTCGACAAAGCGGAAGTCCTGAGGCACCAAATGCTCGCGGGTCTGCTTGCCGCCGAACACCGCCACCACGGTCACTTTGCCGAAGTCCAGCTCGGGTGCTTCGGTACCGGCGTGGCGCTTCCACAGGTTGCGCCAGGACTCGGCATCGGTGATGAGGTAGCTGCACTCGGTCTCGATGCGGCTGTTGCCGCCGCGCCATTCCTGCAGGGGCGCCCAGGCGTGCAGGTCCGGGCCTTTGCCCATTCCGTGAAGTGTTGCGGCGCATTCCCAGGCCGGCGACTGCCCCGGAATCAACGCCGACAAAAGTTCGGCATGAATCGAGGCTCCGCCGCGGGGGAGCAACACGAAGCTGAAGGGACAAGTATCCACCTCCGCGCCTTCGTAATCAGTCAGTGTCTGGTACTTGGGTGCCGCCAGCCGCACCACATGGTGGTGGCTCCCGGCAAGGCACTCGACCGGCAGGAAGGCATTGGTCTTCCGGCCTTTGCCGCCGAAGACAGCCAGCACGACGTGCTTGCGGAAGTCCACGGCGGGCAGGTCAATGTCGGGCAGCCGGTCGCCGGGGCGCGAGCCCGTCTTGTGCTCGACCCATACCTGCCACCACTCGGCTTCGTCGGTGATGAACTGGGTGCGAGCTTTCTCAACCTTGCTGTAGGCTCCGTACCAGTAGCCCCGCACGCCAAACCCCGGTGCCTCGGCGGCACCCTGCAACAACTCGTGAATCGCGGGCAGGCTGCTGTCAGGCAGCACTTCCGGTCCGCCCCGGCTGTCCACGCCTATCGTCTGGCTGAGTTTTCCGGCGTTGCCGATGCTCACATGAACATCGAACACCGCGCCGTCGGGCATGCGCCAGTGCAATTCAAAGGGCTCGTACTCGCTGATATGCGTCTTGGACATGCCCATGTCGTCGGGCCACACCAGGGCCGCCAGGCGGGCAATGTCGGCGCGGGTCGTCAGGGCACCGGTGCGCACGAAGCCGCGCTTGTACTCGTCGCGGAACTCGACTTCGTCGGCCAGCTCCATCTGGTCGCGCATGGCCTGCCAGTCGGGCATGGGGTAGCGCTGGAGCCTCCGGGCTGCCTCCAGGTGCGGCTTCAGTGCGTCCCAAAGTGCCGGGGATACGTCGTAGGGCGAGTAGTCCAGCCAGCCGGGAACGCGCAGCGAGGCAATCGCGCCGGCACTGTTCATCCCCAAGTGCGCCGTCGTGCCGTCCTTCAGGGTCAACAGCAGTTCGGTGACATGCGCCTCGCGGCGGGTTTCCGGGCGCAGTGCGGTCAGGGCGCCGGGCAGGGCCGCCTTCAGGGAATCCAGCGCAGCCTGGTCGCGCAGGCGCAGCCAGCCGGAGAAACCGCCCTTGACCAGCGTGCGAATCCGCGCCTCCGACGCTCCGGACAGCAGCCGGCACACGGCCTGCAAGTCCTGGGGCTTTGGCGTGTCTGTCGGCGCCGGGGTCTCCGGCACAGCCTGGGCCTTCACCAGTTCGTCATTCAGCAAGGCCTGCCCTGTAAGCACACACAGGGCCAGGGCGCCGGCTGCAAGCCAGCGGGAAGGCGTGGCAATCATCTCAGTCTCCGTGTTGGTCAGTTCCAGTTCAGCGGCCAGAGCGGCCAGTTCAGTTTCTGCGGGTGTGCCGACGCCCGCCACCGCGCGGCCCTGCACGCCGGATACACGATCCGGGCCTACGCGCACTTCGGGCGCGCCATCGGTCAGCAACAGCCAGCCCTCCGAAAGCTGCAGGCTGTGCTGCGATGTGCTGTAGCGGGCGCCGGCGGTTGCTTTCACGGCGGCGGGCAGCGGCTGGGGCCGCGTGGCCAGCCAGCCAAGCAGGCCCAGCGCCAGCACGATGGTGGCGGCACGCAGCCACCAGCGTGCGCGGGACTCCCGGGCAAGGGGCAGGGCGGCAGGTTCGTGCGTTGTTTCAGGGGCGGGTGCCCCCTTCAGGCGCTGCAGGGCGCGCAGGGTAAGGTCCGGCGGGCGGTGTCCACCCAGCAGCTCCTGCAGGTCGCTTTCCACCAGGCGTTCGCGGTAGTTCATGGTGCCACCTGCCTTTCCACGCACTCACGCAGGCGGGCGCGCACGCGCTTCAGCAGGGCCTTGGCGGCCTCCAGCGTGGTGCCCAGGGCCGCGGCAACCTGGGCCTCGGCGGCTTCGTCGCGATAGCGCAATTCAATGGCCTGCCGCGAGCGGCCCTCCAGCTTCTCCAGGCAGCGCGCCAGCCGCTCCAGCCGTTCATCGCTGTCGCCGTCGGGGGTGGCGGCCTCCCAGGCGGCCTCGGCTTCTTCTTCGCAGCCAAAGGGAAGCATCCGGCGCTCGCGCTTGAGCGTGTTCAGGAACAGATGCCGGGCGCACTTGCGCAGGTAGGTGCCCGTCGCGGCGGGGCCAAGGTCCGTGAAGGGGTGGTCCAGCACATAAAGGAAGACGTCCTGGGTCAGGTCGTCGGCCTGGGCGGGCTCGCAACCCAGCATGCGCAGGTAGCGCCAGACGTCGGCCTGGTGCCGGTTCATCAGGCTGGTGAGCTGTTCTTCGCGGGTCATGAGCGCTTCCATCATCCCACAAGCAACCGGGCGCGCGAAAGGTGGCACGAAAAACCGGAATTCCGGCGTTGGCCCCGTTTTGCGGGTGCTTGCCACGGCAGTGAGAGATCCGGCTATACTCCCGTCACACGGGAGGGGGTTATGGCTCGACTGGCTCTGCTGATGGTGGTGCTGGCCTGTGCCGCAGGCGCACAGGACCGCCAGTACTGGACGCACCAGTTTGGCACGCGCAGCGGCCTGCGCGGCGGCATTGTGCTGGGCGGCTGTGAGGACACCAGCGCCGTCTACTACAACCCCGGGCGGGTGGGCTGGCTGACCAACGACGCGCTCAAGGTCAGCGCTGACGCCTACCAGCTATCGGTGCTTTCCATGCCCGATGGTGCCGGCAAGGGGCAGGACCTGGGCTCGCTGGAGGGCGACATTGTGCCCCTGGCTGCGGCAGGCGTGTTCCTGTTCGATGGCGCGCCCGGCCACGCCCTGGGCTTCCAGATCATGGCCCGGCAGTTCTTTAACGCCCGCGCGTCGGCCCGGCGCGAGGCCCTGCTGAACGTCATTGACGACACCCGCTCGCCGGGGTCCGAGGACTACATCGGCACCTTTGACATGTACACCGCCACCGAGGAGTACTGGGCGGGCCTGTGCTACTCGTGGGCGATCACGGACTGGATCTCGGTGGGCGTAAGTCACTTCGGCGCCCTGCGCTTCGAGGACATCGAGAACTCGGTGTCCACCCGCGCGGTGGCGGGCACCCAGACTTATGGCGCCGACGTGAACTTCGGCCTCGACTACTGGGACGTCCGCGTCGTCAACAAGCTGGGCGTGGCGCTGGACTTGGGGGCGGTGAAGCTGGGCTTCACGGTGACCACCCCCAGCCTGCAGTTGCTGGGTTACAGCACGGTACGGCGGCAGGTCACGGTCAACGACCTGGACATCAACGGCGACGGCACCGCCGACAACCTTGAGGCCAACGCCCGCCAAAGCAGCGTGCCCAGCCAGTTCCGCTCGCCCTGGTCCTTTGCCTCGGGCGTGGACTGGAGCTTCGGCATCAACACCCTGGCCTTTGCCTGGGAGTGGTTCTTGCCCGTGGGCAAGTACGCCGCCGCCAAGCCCGCACACGACGCACCCTACCTGCGCGGCGGGTTGTCCACGGGCGGGGCGCGGGACTTTCTGACCGTGTACGACGGCCGGCGGGGCGCCTTCAACTTCGGGCTGTCCGGCGAGCACCGCTTCCTGCAGGACTGGAGTGCGTTGTGGAGCTTCCGCAGCGACTATGCCGCGGACTACTTGTGGGACAGCCAGACAGCCCTGGGCATCTCAAGCTGGGACCTCTGGCATGTCACCCACGGCATTGCCTACACCACCCGCCAGGACGACGGCAGCCCCAAACACGAGTTCCTGATCGGCATTGCGCTGGGCTTTGGCGCCGGCAAGGGCAAGCAGCCCGTGAACTTGGACTCTCCCATGGAAACCGGCCGGCTGCTGGGCGCCAGCCAGAACAAGGCCGTCTCGTACTTCTCGCTGGCTCTGGTGGTGGGCTACACCTACTACTTTTAGAGCCCGTCCGGCACCTCTGAGCGCAGGCGATTCCGGAGCGCCGAACGAGCGAGACAAGGCTGCCGAGCCGAGGTGTGGCTGGAGCCACATGGGGTGAGGCAGCCGCCGTAACGCGAAGTTCACCGCCCGAAAGCGCCCGCGAACGGGTTGCCGGACAGGCTCATAGACGGGGCCCCGATTCTGATTGCCACCTGGAACGTCAACTCCATCCGCGCCCGTAAGCAACACTTGCTGGATTGGCTGGCCACCGCCAAGCCCGACGTCATGTGCCTGCAGGAACTGAAGGTGCGCGAGGAGGAGTTCCCCTTCGATGAACTGGGGGCCCTGGGTTACGAGGCCGCCGTGCACGCCCAGCCCACCTACAACGGCGTGGCGGTGATCTCGCGGCTGCCCATTGAGGAGGTCATTCCCGGCTTTGCCGGCGAAGAAGGGCAGGCGCGGCTGCTGGAGGCTGTGATCCAGGGCGTGCATGTGCTGTCGGTGTACTGCCCCAACGGCCAGGACCCCAAGAGCGACAAGTTCGAGTACAAAGAGCGGTTCTTTGCTGCCCTGCGCGCCCATCTGGACGGGCTGGCCAAGCCCGGCGCGCCGCTGGCCCTGTGCGGCGATACGAACATTGCCCCCGAGGCCCGCGACGTGTGGGACCCGGAGGGGTGCGCCGGCAGCGTGGGGTTTCATCCCCGCGAGCACCAGTGGCTGAGGCACCTCGCGGACTGGGGCCTGCACGACAGCCTGCGGCTGGTGGACCAGCGGCCGGGCCTGTACTCGTGGTGGGACTACCGCGGGTTCGGCTATGGCAAGAATCGGGGCATGCGCATTGACCAGATCTGGGTCTCGCAAGGCCTGAAGGGCTCGGTGAAGAAGGCCTGGATTGACGTGGACCCCCGCACCTGGGAGCGCCCCAGCGACCACACCCCCGTGCTGTGCGAGCTGGCGGAATAACCCCAAATCTGCCAACCCCTTGCATAGTGGCGGCCCTGCCCGCAAATGGGTGGAACCAGCCCGCAACCCAAGGCGTCAAAGTTGCAGGCCCCACGGTGGGGCAGGCTGGATGGTGCGCCATGGAACGCAGCGAGCTGAACCAGGCTGAACGCGAGCTGCTGTCCGCCCACGCGGACGGCGAGCTGGCCGGCGCCGAGGCCCGGCAGGCAGAAGCCCTGCTGGCCCGGCCCGAGGCCGCCGAGTATCTGCGTTGCGTGCAGGCCCTGAGCGGGCTGGTGCAGCGCCACGGTGCGTTGCGCGCCCCGGTGGGCCTGGCCAGCCGCGTTCTGGTCGCCCTGGATAGTGATGTAGACGGCATTTCGCGCCCCACCAACCGGAAACAGGAAGGCGGCAAGGTTCACGCCCTGCCCACCACCACCTGGCGCATGCCCTTTGTGGCGGCTGCGGCGGCCCTCGTCATCAGCCTGGGCATCATGTTCGGGCCGTCGTTGCTTGAGCCCGCGCCCGAGCGCGGCACCGGTATCGCCCGTGAGTTGCCGGGCCTGGATACGGCAGTTCAGGCGCGCGTGCCGGAGCCGGAAAGCAGCACGGCAGACAAGCCCGCCAAGGATGTCTACGCGCTGGAAGCCTTGGAAGAAGACGGGGCCAAGACCGGCGACCTGAAGAAGGACTACGGCGAGAATCTGGGCAAGGAGCTGGCTAAGGAAGGTGCCGCCCTGCGTCGCGAGGCGGAAGGCGAGGACCCTGCTGCTTCAGACCCTGCCAACCCTGCCCCGGCGCCTGGTGCAAATACAGACGGGCTGGCAGAGGAAGTCCGCAAGGTGGAATCCACGGGCCGCACCGGTGCAGCGGGCGGCAGCGAGCCGGCACCAAAGCACGGCACTGAGCGCGAGCGCGCTGGCGGCGACACGGGCGGTGGCGGCGGCGTGGCAAGGGGCAAGAAGAAGAACGAAACCTGGGACGATTCCAGCAACTCGCGCAATGACTCAGAGGAGAAGGTCGAGGAAGGCGCCCGGGAATCCAAGGGCGAAGACGACCGCGAGGCTCCCAAGAAGTCCGTTGCCGGCCCGACCGACGACAAGCAGGGCCTGGGCGGCGTGCAGGGTGAGCCCAACCAGCAGCCTCAGGGCGGCGACTCCAAGGACGGCTCTGATTTCGGCCGAGCCAAGGGCAAGCCCCAGCCCGAGCCCCCGGCCCAGCCGGCCCTGGGCGGCGGCACAGGCGGCGCCGCTGAGGAGCAGAACGAGGACAGCAACGACGCAGGCGACGTGACGGTGACTCTGGAAACCGCCATGGCCCTGGCTGCCCAGGCCGAGGTGCTGCGGGTGGGCGCGCTGCACGGCAAGGCACAGCTGGACCCGGACGCAGAGACCGAGAGCGTGGTGATTGAGCTGGATGAGTCGCGCCTGCCGGAGCTGCTGGGTGCGCTGAAGCGCCTGGCCGGCGAGCAGGAACTGGGCAACCTCAAGATTCCGGCCGGCGTGAAGGCCGAGCCCGCCGCGGGCCCGGGCAACGGTTACCTGCCGGAGTCCCTGCGGCCGGGTGCGACCAAGACCCAGGCTGCCACGAAGCCCGCCGAAGAAGCGGACGGGGAGGCTGCCGAGAATGCTGCACCAGGCCGCACCGTGCGCCTGCGCGTCCGCCTCCAGTAGCGCGGCCGGCTACTTGACCCGCATGCAGCGCAGCGGCATCCTTAGTAATTGTCGTCCCGACTATGGAGCAATGGGGCGGCGTATTGAAAAAGGCCCCGTAATCCGGGGCCTTCTTATTGATTCCAACGGTTACGTAGACCATGGATCGCACGGCTGTCTTTGTTGACGCGGGGTACCTCTTTGCTGCCGGGTCGAAGCTGATCAGCAATGAGAAGCTGCCCCGCGGCGAGCTGAACCTCAACTACGATGCGGTGCTGAAATTGCTCACCGGCCTCGTTGCTGACATCACAGAGCTGCCGCTTCTGAGGGTTTACTGGTACGACGGCACTTCCACGGGGCCGACACCGCAGCAACTTGCCCTTGCATACCGGCCCAGCGTGAAGCTCCGCCTGGGGTTCGTAAATCAGCAGGGACAACAGAAGGGCGTGGACTCGCTCATCGTTACCGATCTCATCAACTTGGCGCGCAATCGGGCAATGGCGGACGTGCTGCTCTTGACCGGAGACGAAGACATTCGGGTCGGTGTCCAACAGGCTCAGGAGTTCGGTGTCCGTGTGCACCTGCTAGGAGTTGCCCCGGCGCGCGAAAATCAATCCGGCTTTCTGGTGCAAGAGGCAGACAGCGTTCGCGAGTTGACCCTGGCAGAAGTCGAGACATTCCTGAGTCGGGTCGCTCCGCCGGCGACAGCGTTGCAGTTGGCTGTACAACCGGCTTCGCCCTCAAGCCCTGCCTCAACGGATGCCGGACAAGACGGAATCAAGGCTACCGCACGGCACATTGCCGGACGGCTCAGCCTTGAGGAAGTGACGGCCGTGATCCGCGAGTCAGAGGGCGGCGCTGTCCCGTCTCAGCTGGATCGACAGTTGCTGCTTACGGGCAGTCAAGCGCTTGGCGGCACCTCGCTGAATCCCGCACAAAAGCGCCAGCTCCGCTCGGCCTTCCTTGACGAGTGCCGGAAGCGCCTCCAGTAGCGCGGCCGGCCAATCAGGTACTACACTCGCGGCGTGAACGAGCCCGATCCCAGGACGCTCGACTGGCCCATGCCCGCCCCCGAGGCGGCCGACGAGCCGGCGCCCACCGCCGGCGAAGTGCTGCAGGCAGCAGCTGAGGGCATCCGCGAGGACCTGCAACGCGTTCCCGACAGCGACGCGGCCAACTTTGTGGACTTGCTGGCCCGCGCCTTCGACGGCTCGCCCGCACCTGAGGAATCCGTGACCGCCGTCGAGCGCCTCTTGCGTCGCGATGCCGCCGCCGTGGGCGAGTTCGTCACCGTTGCCCTCAAAGCCCCCGCCGCCTTCTTGCGGCTGTTCGTCGTGCTGGGGCACTCGCGGCTGTTGGGCCGTTACCTCGAGGCCGGTGGGTGGCGGTGGTTCCTGGCCGCCGACGAAGCTGCCCTGGCTGCCCCCGTAACCGCGCACGCCGTGGCCGATGCCGCCCGGGCCCTCATTGCCTCCGGCCGGCCCGTGCTGCCTGCCCTTCGCGAGAACCACCATTCCTTCCTGTTGCGAGTGCTGTACCAGGAGGCTGTGCTGAAGCGCCCGATGGAGGAAGTGGCCCGGGGCATTTCCGCCACGGCCGATGGCGCCCTGCAGGCGGCCCTTTGCTGTGCCGCCGCCGAGTTGCGCGCCCGGGGCAGCCCCGCCGAGCCGCCGGGCCTGCGCTTCTGCGTGATCGCCCTGGGCAAGCACGGCGCCGAGGAGTTGAACTACAGCTCGGACATTGACGTGATGTTTGTGTTCTCCGGCGAGCACCCCGGCGCGCAGGCCTGGGCGGTCAAGCTGGCGGAGCGCCTGATTCCCCTGCTCGACCAGGTTACCGAGGAGGGCCTGGTCTTTCGCGTGGATACCCGCCTGCGGCCCGAGGGCAAGCGCGGGCGCCTGGCGCGCAGCGTGCAATCCACCCTCGACTACTACCACAGCTATGGCACCACCCTGGAGCGCCAGGCCCTGCTCAAGGCCCGCGCCTGCGCCGGCGACCTGGAACTGGGCCAGGCCATGCTGGAGAAGCTGCAGCCCTGGGTGTTTCGCAAGTACTTGAGCGTCGAGGACATCAACCGCATGCAGGAGGTGAAGCGCGTCATTGAAAAGCGCACCGACCTGCGGGCCGAGACCTTTCTCGATGTAAAGACCGGCTTTGGCGGCATCCGCGACATCGAGTTCATCACCCAGTTCCTGCAACTGCTGAACGGCGGGCGTCTGCCCCAGTTGCGTGAGCGCGGCACCCTGCCTGCCCTGCGCGCCCTGGCGGCCCACGGCGTGCTGAAGCAGGCCGAAGCGGGCGAACTGGCCCAGGCCTACGAGTACTTGCGCGCCGTGGAGCACCGCCTGCAACTGTGGGAAGGCGTCCAGACCCACACCCTGCCCTCGGCCCCCGCTGAACTGGCGCGCATCGGTCGCTGCCTGGGCCTGGGCGGCGAACGCAGGCTGGATGCCGCCCGCCAGTTGGCCACCCGGCTGCGCGCCCACACCCTGCGCTCGCGCGGGCTGATGGTGCGGCTGTTTGCCGGCTTGTTCTCATCAGCCTCCCATGCCGAGAGTGAGCTGGTGCTGGACCCGGACCTTGAGCAGGCCCAAGCCGCCCCGGTGCTGGGGCGCTACGGCTTCCGGGACCTTTCCGGGGCCTATCACGCGATTCGTGAGCTGGCCGAGGAGTCGCCCGAGAACCGGCTGTACGCGCCCCGTGCCCGCAAGTACCTGGCCTCGATCATGCCCCACCTGCTTGAGTTTGTGGCTGCCACGCCGGACCCGGACGCCACCCTGCGCAACTTTGAGCGCATCGTGGCCAACCTGGGCGCCAAGACGATGTTGTTCGAGCTGATCGCCGAAGACCCCCGGGCCTTGCGCATCTTTGGCACCATTGCGGCACAGTCAGACTGGTTGTCCGGCATGCTGGCCGGCCGCCCCGGCATGGTGGACGAGTTCATTGACGAGCTGCAGACTTTCACGGCACTGGACCCCGCCCGCCTGCGCGCCGACCTGCACAGCCGCATGGCCTCTGCCCGCGAACCGGCCGAGGGGCTCTTCAGCCAGCGAGACGCCGAGGTGCTGCGCATTGGCCTGCTGGACATCACCGGTCGCACACCCCTGCCGGAGACCCTGCGGGAACTGTGTGTGCTGGCCGAGACGCTGCTGGATGCCGCCCTGGACGAGGCTCTGCGCGTCGAGTTGAGCCGCGACCTGGACGGCCGCCCGGCCCGCGACCTGTTGCAGGATGCCCCCCGCGAGCGGCTGGCCGTGGTGGGGTTGGGCAAGATGGGCAGCGGCGCCATGCACTATGCCAGCGACCTGGACCTGGTATTTGTCTATGACCCGGCGGCGATGGCGGACCCCGCCCAGGCCCAGACCTTCTACGCCCGTGTCGTGCGAAGGGTGCTGGACCTGCTGACTGCCGCCGGCGAGCGCGGCAAGCTGTGCGACGTGGACCTGCGCCTGCGGCCCCGCGGCAGGGCCGGGACTCTGGCCACGACGCCCGAGGAACTGGAGCGCTACCTGCAGGGCGATGCGGGATATTGGGAACGCATCGCCGCCTGCCGGGCGCGCGTGCTGCCCGGCTCGGGCGCGATTGCAGCTCGCGTGGCGGGCATCCTGGAGCGCTTTGTCTATGGCGCGCCCGCCGACGCCGCCCAGATGCTGGACATGCGCGCCCGCGTGCAGCGCGAGGCCGCGGCTGGTGACCTCAAGCGCGCCGCCGGCGGTACCATGGACATCGAGTTCGTGCTGGCCCACCTGCAGATGCGCCACGGCCGCGAACAGCCGGCCCTGCGCAACCCGGACGTGCTGGCCCTGCTGGAGGCGGCGCGGCAATCGGGCCTGCTGGACGCCCGCACCTCCGACGAACTGACCGAGAGCTACACCTTTCTGCGCCAGGCCATCAACCGCCTGCAACTGCACTCAGGACAGCCGCTGGATGCGGTGCCCGAGGGCGAAGAGCTTGAGGCCTATGCCCGGCGCCTGGGCTACGCGGCGTCCGGCGGCATGGCTGCCGGGGCCCAACTGTTGCAGGAGCTGGCGTATCACCGGGGCAGGGTGCAGGCCGCCGTGCAGCGCATTGTTCAGCCGTGACTACTGGTGCATCACGATTGAGTTCGGGGGTGGCTCCATCCATTGCTTGCGGTCTTTTCCGCGATAGCGAGCAACAGAAGCCCGGAGGGCGCGCGTCGCGAGCGCCCATCGCGGCCTGGCGCGGCAGCGGGGCGGACACCCCCAATTTCAATGCGGACGCGACACTACTTCTTTGTGTCGCGCAAGTAGGCCAGCCAGTACACGCCGGCCACCAGCACCGTGCCGCCCACGATGTTGCCGGCGGTAACCAGCGCGATGTTCAGCAGTGAACCCTGCAGCAGTCCTGGGGTGTCCGGCCTCAGCATCAGGGCCAGGGGCAGGAAGAACAGGTTGGAGATCGAGTTCTCAAAGCCGATGGCCACAAATGCCGTGATGGGCGGCACGATGCCCAGGATCTTGTCGGTGACGGTGTGACCGGCCATGGCAAGCCACACGGCCAGGCACACCAGGGCGTTGCACATCACCCCCAGCACGAACATCTCCAAGGGCGCCAGGCCGGCCTTGTGCGTGGCCACTGCCATCAGGGTTTCCTCGACGGCGCCCTTGCCGAAGTCATGCACGCCGGCGAGGTAGATTCCCGCTGCCGTTGCGATCGCGCCGATGGCGTTGCCGGCGTAGACGATCACCCAGCCACGCAACAGTTCGCGCGTGGTGATCAGGCGGCTGGCCCAGGCCATAGCGATCAGGTTATTGCCCGTGAACAACTCGGCGCCCGCGACCACGACCAGGATCAGGCCCAGGCTGAAGGCCATGCCGCCCAGCAGGCGGGTGATGCCAAAGCCAAGCTCCGAGCCGGTTACAGTGACCGCGTAGAAGAGTCCGCCCAGGGCGACGAACGCGCCCGCCAGCACCGCCAGCACCAGCATGGACAGGAGGTTGCGGCGTGCCTTGGCCACGCCCACGGTGGCTACGCGCTGGGCAATCTCCTGTGGCGCATAGGCATCGCTGTTAGTATCCGCCATGGCGGGAAGGGTAAGTTGCGACAGGGGGCATTCAAGCGAAAGCCGCGTCAGGATTCCGGGCAGAAACGCGCCGCGGGCGGGACTCTCTTGGGATGGCAGACAGCGAGGACATCTTCGGTGCCGACTTTCTGCGCCGCCTGCAGGCGCTGGAGGCCGCCCTGCTGCGGTTGCGTGGCAGCGCCGGCGAGGGCGTGGCTCGCCGCGGCCGCAGCCAGGGCAACGCCGACTTCCGGGGCAACCGGCCCTATGCGCAGGGCGACGACATCCGGCGCCTGGACTGGAATGCCTACGGCCGGCTGGGGCGGCTTTACCTGCGCGAGTTCGAGCGTGAACGCACCGAGCATGTGACCCTGCTGGTGGATCAGTCGCTTTCCATGGCGGCAGGCGAGCCCCCCAAACACGCTGCCGCCCGCCGACTGGCAGCGGCCATCGGCTACCTGGCCCTGGCCGGGGGCGGCTCGGCGGCCCTGGCGGGCCAGCCGGCCATTGAGGGCCAGGCACGCTTCCCGCGCCTGCTGGATGCTCTGCGTGCTGCCAGCCCCTTGTCGGGGGCGAGCCTCGGTTCGGCACTGGCGGCATTGGCCGCGCTGCGCCGCGCGCCCAGCGACCTGTTCGTGATCAGCGACGGTCTGGAACCCGCCGAGGCCTTTGCCCCGCTGGCCGAGCTTACCGGGCGGCGCACCCAGGTGACGCTGGCCCTGCTGCTGGCGCCGCAGGAGTTCTCGCCGCCCCTGGCCGGGCCCGTGCTGGTGACCGGCGCTGAAGAAAACGAGACCCTGCCCCTCAACCTGGACGCCGACCTGGTGGCCGCCTACCGGCAGGAACTTGACCGCCACCTGGCTGACCTTGCCCTGCTGGCGCGCCGCAACGGCTGGACGCTGGCTGTGGCCGACAGCGCGGCCGATGTCTCAAGCCTGCTGCTGGGCGAGCTGGCACTGGGGGCGCCATGAACCTGCTTTCACCAGCCGCGCTGTCCCTGCTGGCGGCAGTGCCGGTGCTGTTGTGGCTGGCCCTGCGCCGGGCGCGACCGGTGGTGCTGGCGGCGGGCACGTTGCTGATCTGGCGGCGGGTGGCGGCCAGGGCTCCCGCCCCCGCGGCGCGGCGCCATCGGCTGGACCTGCTGCTGTGGTTGGCGCTGGCTGCCCTGGCAGTGGGGGCGCTGGCGAGCGCGCGGCCCGTGCTGCCCGGCGCCGCCCCGGCACCCGTGGTGGCGGTCTATGTAGAACGCCTGCTGCCTTCCGGCGAGGACCCGCAGTTGCCGCAGGTGCGCTCCAGCGCCGAGCGCGAGGGGGGCGGTGCTGCCCTGGAGTTCTTCACCGCAGGCGGGGCAGAGGGCATGACCGCCCTCAACCCCGGCACCCTGGCGGCCGAGCTGGCCCAATTTGAAGCCGCCTCGCGCCATGCTTCGGCACGCCTGCTGTTCCTGGCCACGCCCGAACCCGCTGCCGCGCGGCTTGGCCGCGTGCTGCCGCGCCTGCCAAAGCCATTGCCCGGTTGCGTGTTCAACATCGAGGCCGGGCGCGAGCGCCTGGTGGTGCGTTCCAGCGCGGGGCCGGTGACCGTGAGCGGGGCAGTTCCGGCGGGCTCCAGCGTTCGCAACGGCGAGGCGGTGCTGGAGTTCACGCCCGGCGCCGGCGACATCAGCGTGCGCGACGGCCTGGGCCGCGAGTACATCCTCTCGCGCCGCGAGCTGCGGGTGGGCCTGGGCCCGGACTGGTCCGGCGCCAACCACAAGGCGCTGTTTGCCGCCCTGCAAGCCACCGGCGATGGCCTGCCGGACTTGTGGCTGGGGGCCCGCGAAGGTACGCCCGCCGTGCGCGTGAATGCGGGCGAGGTTGCTGACCTGTCAGGCGCCGAGACCAGCTTTGACTCGCGCCATCCCCTGTTTGCCGAGCTGCCCCTGGCGGGACTTGACTTCGTCGCCGACAACCGCCTGCTGCCTGCAGACAGCTCCGTACAGCCGGTGGTCACCGCCTCCCGGCGCGGAGAAGTGCTGGGAGCACTGGTCACCGTGTCGGCCGACGGGCGAGTGGTGCGTTTTGCCGGCGACCCTTTTGCCCGAGCGCCGGTGACCGCCGGCGCCCTGCTGCTGGACAACGCCATTGGCGTAGTGATGGGCGTGCGCCCCAGCCGCCGCCCGGCCTATGAGACCAACGGCCCGGTCCTGCCATCGCGGCGGGCGGCACTGGCTGTCCCGTTTGAGCCGACTGGCGCACTGGAGTTGCGGGCGGCGCCGCCCGCAGTGACAGAACTTGCGCCGCTTGCGGCTGTGCTGGCAGCGCTCCTGGCGCTGGGGGCGGCACTGGCTTCGGCAGGAAGTGTCCGGAACCCCGGTTGACAGGGGGCAAGCCTGCACTAGCATTCGCCCCCTTATAGTAAGGTTCAGCGGGGAAGAGACTTGAAGCGTGCATTGCGGATGGCAGTACCGGCCCTGGCGCTGGCATTGGCGCTGGGCATCGCCGCCCTGGCCCAGGGTGTGACTCCTTACAAATTCAAGCTGGGCACGGATGTGACCCAGCAGGCTGCCGCCACAGAGATCAAGCCCGCGTTCCGGGCCGTGGCGGGGGATCTGTTCCGCTACGAGATCTACACCAACTCGCGCCGCAGCGGCCAGATCACCGAAGAAGGCAAGCCCGCCGGCGCCTTCTCGCGCCGCGAGAACTGGATCGTGGTGGCGGACCTGCGCCTGGAAGAAGATGAGCTGGACGGGCGCCCGGACTTGCGGGGCGCGCTGTCGTTCGAGCAGATGGAGTTCCTGGTAGACGACGGCCACTCGCGGTATGCGGGCTACATCGGCCCCGAGGCCGGCCCGCGCAAGTCGGCCTTTTTTGAAGTTCTGCCCGGCGGCGAGCGCAAGGAAGCCAACAACATCCCCGGCTGGCCCGGCATGAACGCGCGTACCCTGAACAGCAACCGCGAGACGCAGTCGCGCGATGGCTCGGCCAGTGCGTGGTTCAGCATTTCGGAGGCCGGCCGTGTACACGATGAGGCCTATTTCGCGGACTTTGCCGCGGCGGACCAGCGCAACTACCCGGGCCAGCTGCTGGACCCGGTGCACCTGATGCTGGGCCTGCAGCCCGAGTTCCCGCAGGACGCGAAGCTGAAGCTGGGCGAGACCGTCAAGGTCACCCGGCGCTTCCCCATGGGCGTGCTGGCAGGCGCCACGGTGGACTACGAAGTGACCTACAAGCTGGAGAAGCTGTATGGCAACGCGGCCGAGCCGACTGCGGCGCGGTTCAGTTTCAGCGCGGTGCCGGTGGCCAGGGCGCAGACCGTGAAGCAGGGCGCGCTGCAGGCCGAGTTTGAAGCGCCCGAGATCAAGGACGGCGAGCTGTTGCTGGACCTGGTCAAGGGCGTCAGCGCCGATGTGCGCTGGAAGTACGTCGTGCCGGGCGTGATTGCGCAGCCGGGCACGACGCTGCGTTCGACCTTCGAGGTCGAGTTTGATTTCAGGGCGTCGCTGCAACGTGCCAGTGAGGACGAGAAACCGCAGTAACGCCGGGATACGGCCGCCTGGCGGCCGCAAGGAGAATGGCAGTACCGGGCGCATGCCGCCCGGGAGGCGCGAAAGGGCAGTAACGCCCCTTCGCGAAATGGCCCGGCAGGGCCGACAACCGGATTTCGAGAAGCCTGCCCCGGAGAGGTTCGCAGGTCCAGAAGGCACAACGCGGGAATGAACATCAGCCGTTACCGGATGCGCTTTGAGAAGCGCGACGCGCTGCGGTTCATCTCGCACCATGACCTGATGCGCGTCTTTGAGCTTGCACTCAGGCGCTCAGGACTGGGAGTGGCCTTCACCCAGGGCTTCAATCCCCACCCAAGGGTCTCTTTTGCACTGGCTTTGCCCCTGGGCGTGGAAAGCCTGGACGAGCTGGTAGACATTGACCTGCAGCACGAGGCCGGCCCCCCGGATCCTTCCGGGGTACTGGCGGTCCTGGCGGCGCAGATGCCCGCCGGGCTGCGGCTGAAAGATGCTGTCCTGGCATCAGGCAGGCCGCGCGTGGCAGCCCAGGAGTTTTCCTGCGAGTTGCCGCCCGTGCCGGAGCTTCTCGAACAGACAGTGCAGCGCCTGGCGGAGCTGCTGGCCAAAGCCGGCATCCCCTACACGCGCAGCCGCGGCGAAGGCAAGGCCGCGCGCAGCTTTGACGCCCGGGCCTATGTGCTGGGGGCGGTGCTGCACGGCAGCACGCTGCGCATGCGGCTGAAGTCCACGGCAGAGGGGGGCATGAAGCCCTCCGACCTGCTGGCGCTGCTGGGGCTGGACCCGCTGGCCCATCTGGTGACCAAGACCCGAACCCTGCTGGAAGAAGACCTCCCGACGGCCCCGCCCCTTTCGTGAAGACGGGAGCCTATGACACGCAAGATTCTGATGAATGTGGCGGACGGCGACGAATGCCGTATCGCCGTGCTGGAGGACAACAAGCTCTACGAGTACTTCGTGGACCGGCCCTCGCAGCTCAAGCACGTCGGCAACATCTACAAGGGCCTGATCGAGAACGTGGAGGCGGGCATCCAGGCCGCCTTTGTGGACATCGGCCTGGAACGCAACGGCTTCCTGCACATCAGTGATGTGCTGTACGCCTACGAGAACAACCCGGCGCTGACCGACCTGTTCCCGCGCAGCCTGCGAATCCGCGAGCCGCTGCCCGAGGACGCGGTGGCGGCCTCCGGTGCCGAGCGCGACGTCGAGGAAGTGCAGGACTTTGTGGGCGGCCACGAGGTGCCCCACGAGCCCGCGCACCAAGAGGGCGCCCCCGGCCGCGAGGACGAATTTCTGGATCATGTCAACGAGCCCGCCCCCGGGCATCGCCTGACCGAGTCGCCCTTGAATGTTGAGCCGCCCCGCAGCGAGCCGGTGCCCGCGGCACCACATGCGGATTTTGTGGAGGGTGCCGAGCACGCGCCCGCCCTGCCCGATGACGCGGGCGAGGGCGAAGACGGCGCGTTACGGCCTGCGCCGGCGCCTGCCCCGCGCCCCGCGCCTTACGCCGAGGGCGCGCAGCAGGATGACGAAGACGAAGACGAGGGCGACGACACCGAGGCCCCGGGCCTGCCGCCGGGCGTGCCCGGTGCCGCGGGTTCCCCCGAGGGTGAGGGTCGCAAGCGCCGTCGTCGCGGCCGCCGCGGCGGTCGCCGCCGCCGTGAAGCCCGCGAAGCCGCCGAGCGAGCGGCCCAGCAGGGCGGATCGCCCTTGCCGCAAAACGGCACAGCCGCGCAGCCCGTGGCCCAGCCCCGGCAGGAGGCAACCGCCGCGGCAGCGCCTGCGTTGGTCGAACATGCCGCGCAACCTGTCCCGCAGGCGGCACCCCCGGCTGAAAGCGCGCCGGCTGCCGGCAGGCCGATGGCAGGCGCGCCTGCAGAAAGTGCGCAGACACAAAGCGCACCCGCAGACGCACCCCAGACGGCAGAAGCACCCCGCGAGAGGCGCCGCCGCATGCCCAAGATGCGCGGAGGCCGCATCCCCAAGCGCGTCCTGGACGAGACCCAAGGCGAGCAGCAGCCCCAGGCCGAGAACACGCCGGCCGCGGAACCAGTACAGCCGCCCGCGCCGCCCGCCACAGGCGGCGACGGCTCAGCGCCGCCCAACGGGCCGGCCCTGCGCTTTCACCGCGGGCCCCTGCCCAAGATCCAGAACCTGCTGCGCCGCCAGCAGGAAGTCGTCGTGCAGGTCACCAAGGCCAGCCAGGGCGGCAAAGGCCCCGGCCTGTCCACGTTTGTCAGCCTGCCCGGCCGCTACATGGTGCTGACACCCAACAGCCAGCGCGGCGGCGTGAGCCGCAAGATCGAGGACGGCTCGGCCCGCGAGGAGCTGCGCCGTATCCTGGACCGCCTGCCGGTGCCCGAGGGCATGGGCGTCATTATCCGCACCGCGGCCATTGACCGCAGCATCGACGAGTTGCGGCGTGACCTGAACTACCTGCTGCGCATCTGGAACGTGATTACCCAGCGGCTGCACGAGGCCCCGGCGCCGGCGCTGCTGTATTCGGACAGCGACCCGGCTATCCGGGCCGTGCGCGACTACTTCACGGCGGAAACCGCCGAGATCGTCATTGACGACAAGGCGGTCTACGAGCGCGTGCTGGCCTTCTTTGACACCCTGATGCCCACTTTCCGCGACCGCGTGAAGCTCTATGAGGGCGAGGTGCCGCTGTTTTACTCGGCGGGCGTGGAAGGCCAGATTGACCACATCTTCGACAAGAAGGTGAACCTGAAGTCCGGCGGCTACCTGTACGTCGAGCAGACCGAGGCCCTGGTCAGCATTGACATCAACAGCGGCCGCTTCACCTCGGCGGGCGATGCCGAGCGCACAGCCTACCTTACCAACATGGAGGCTGTTCCGGAGCTTTGCCGGCAACTGCGCCTGCGCGACCTGGGCGGCATCGTGTGCTGCGACTTCATTGACATGATGAACGCCAAGCACCGCAGCGATGTCGAGAACGCACTGAAGCGCGAACTGCGCCGTGACCGCGCCCGCACCAAGGTGGCCCGCATGAGCCCCTTTGGCGTGATTGAGATGACGCGCCAGCGCGTGCGACCCAGCATCAAGGCCTACACCTACGTGGCCTGTCCCACCTGCGCGGGCTTCGGCATGGTGCACTCGGCGGAGACCATGTGCCTGTCGCTGATCCGGCGCATGAAGCTGGCCCTGTGCGAAGAACGTGTGCGCGAGCTGGCGGTACAGGTGCACCCCCATGTGCTTTCGCACCTGCACAGCGAATTCCGCACCGACATTGACGACCTGGAAGAGGAGTTCGGCAAGCGCATCGCCTTTGAATACGCCCGCGACCTGACCCTGGGCCAGACGCGCTTTTACTACGTGAACGACCGCGCCGTGCGCGTGCTGTACGACATTGACCAGCGCATCAACACCTTCGTGCGCGACGAGCACGACAAGAGCAAGAGCAACGTGGCCGCTCCGCTGGCGGCCTCCGGCGGTGCCGGGGGCACCTTTGGCGGCGGCGAGCCGCGCAACGGCCGCAAGCGCCGTCGTGGCGGGCGCCGTCAGCGCGAGCAGGAGCAGGAACGCCAGCAGCGCCAGGCGCGCATCCAGGCCGAGTCCCAGAAGGCGGTCAGCTTCGGGGCCACCCTGCCGGAGCTGCCGCCCCTGGAAGTGATCCGCGAGCCCCAGCCGCGCCGCGAGCACGAGCCTGCCGCTCAGGCCGAAGCCGTGGAGAGCGCCGCAGGCGAGCCGCAGGGCCAGCCGCGTCAGGGCGAGCCCGGTCGTCACGGCGAGGGCCGCCGTGGCCGCCATCGCCGCGGGCGCCGTCGTGGCGGACGGGACCGTCAGCCCGGCCAGCCGCAGGGCCAACCCCGGCAACAGCGGCAGCCACAGCCACAGGGCCAGCCGCAACCGGCGGCTGTCGCCCAGCCGGAGCCCGCAGCGCGACCCGAGCCCGCAGCGCGGCCCGAGCCGCACCCGCAACCTGCGGCCGGCAGCGCCGTGGCGCCGGCAGCCAAGGGTGGACGCCGCAGGCCGCCCAGCCGCAAGCCGGCACAACCCAAGGCTGCCAAGCCCAAGGCGGCCAAGGGCGAAAGTACCAGGAAGCCGGCCAGGCCGGCCAAGCCAAAGGCCAAGGCCGATGGCGAGAAGAAGGCGGCCCGTCCAGCCAAGAAGGCCGGTGCCACCCGCAAGCCCGCGCGCAAGAAGGCTTTGGTGCACGGCGGCCGGAAGCGATAGCAGGGGGCGAGGACCGGTCCTCGCCCCCTGTGTTTGCAGTCAGCCCGATCTACATTGGCCGCCCAAGCACGGGCCGGCACTGAGGACCAATCTATGACGCAGGCGGTCTTGTCCAACGAAGAGCTGCAGCGCTACGCGCGGCACATCATCCTGCCCGAGTTCGGGCGCGAGGGGCAGGAGAAGCTCAAGCGCTCCAGCGTGCTTTGCGTGGGCGCGGGCGGTCTGGGCAGCCCGCTTGCCCTGTACCTGGCGGCAGCCGGCGTGGGCCGCATCGGCATCGTGGACTTTGACGTCGTGGACCGCAGCAACCTGCAGCGCCAGATCATCCACGGCACCAGCACCGTCGGCGAGCGCAAGGTCATCAGCGCCCGCAACCGCATCAAGGACCTCAACCCCCACGTCGAGGTCGAGATCCACGAAGTGGCCCTTTCCAGCCAGAACGCCCGCGAGATTGTGCGCAACTACGACGTCGTGGCGGATGGCACCGATAACTTCCCTACGCGCTACCTGGTCAACGACGCCTGCGTGCTGGAGGGCAAGGTCAATGCCTACGCCAGCATCTTCCGCTTTGACGGCCAGTGCACAGTGTTCGGCATGAAAGACGGGCCCTGCTACCGGTGCCTGTACCCTGACCCCCCGCCGCCGGGCATGGTGCCCAGTTGCGCCGAGGGCGGCGTTCTGGGCGTGCTGCCGGGTATCGTGGGCTGCCTGCAGGCCCTGGAAACCCTGAAGGTGCTCTCCGGCATCGGCGAGACGCTGAAGGGCCGCCTGCTGGTGTTTGACGCCCTGGGCATGAAGTTCCGCGAGCTGAAGGTGCGCAAGGACCCCGAGTGCCCCATCTGCGGCCCCAAGCGCAGCATTCACCAGTTGATTGACTATCACCAGTTCTGCGGCGTGCCCACGGACGAGGAAGCCCGCAAGGCCAAGGAGGCCGAAGCCAGGGCTGCCGTGAGATCCGACGAGATCACGCCCGTGCAACTGGCGGCGCGCATCAAGGCCGGTGACAAGCCTTTCCTGGTGGACGTGCGCAA
The DNA here is from genome assembly GCA_020847415.1 of Planctomycetota bacterium. Taxonomy (GTDB): domain Bacteria; phylum Planctomycetota; class UBA8742; order UBA2392; family UBA2392; genus JADLBZ01. The sequence goes on along the minus strand of JADLBZ010000257.1, from coordinate 6,923 downwards.
CCACAACGAGCTGGGCATCTGTGCCCTGCCCTACGACGCCTGGATTCCATTGCCCGAGTTCGGCCAGCGCTGGCAGGAGCTGTCGGCGCACAAGGACAAGGAACTCGTCATCTACTGACGTTCCGGCAACCGGTCTGGTCAGGCCGTGAAGCACCTGCAGCAGATGGGTTTTGCCAATGCCCGCAACATGGTGGGCGGCATGCTGCGCTGGAGCGACGAGGTGGACCCCACTTCGCCCAAGTATTAGTGCGCCATGCCTGTTGAATTTGGGGCGTCCACTCCGCCCCGCCGCAGCGGCAGGCTGCGACGGACGCTCGCGACACGCGCCCTTCGGGCTTCTGTCTCTCGCTGTCGCGGCAACGACCGCAAGCGTTGCATGGAACCCATAGGTTCGGCTGGACGAAACACTGGCCCAGCCCATTCAGCGAACAGGCCCGGCCCCTGCGCCGGGCCTTTCATTTCAGTACGATACCGAACTGACTTTCATGCGTGAGCGCAAAGTGGCTTGAGTTAGTAAATTGCACGTAATTGCTGCGTTGTAGTAACATCAGGACACACCACTACAGGGAGTATGTCTCTGTAACTTCAATGCCTGAAAGAGCTTAGCGTTTTTCCTGAAATGAACTGTTGTCACACTTGCGCGCCCATGTATGGTTCCCGCCTTGATCTGCACAGGGCTCACCATGCAACGCAAGAATTTGCGGCTGAAGCACGGCGTGGCTATCGCGCGCAGCGAGCAGGCTGCGCTGCTTGCACAGCCGCTGGCCGACATGGCGCTGGTCAAGCTGGAGTGCTTCGCCTACCTGCAAGAGGCGCGGGAGTACCTGGCTGACCACCATCCGCGGGTGATCCTGCTGGACTATGAGCTGTGTGGTGCGGCGGGTGTGTTTGCGCTGGCGGAGTTGATGGCAGAAGTGGATGCTCCGGTGATCCTGATCGTGCGCGACGTGAGCGAATGGGAACAGGAGCAGTTCCAGACCCTCGGTGTTCACGCCGTGCTACAGAGCCCATTCCGCATTTCGCAACTTGCCGCAATGGTGGATGCCGCCCTGAAGCGCCGCCGCCGCATCGGCAGTTCCGACCGTCTGCCGCCCGTGCCGGTATAGAGCCTGAGGGCCTGTGCAGAACCTGCCGGGCCAGTCGAAGCGCTTTACGCGCAAGTGCTTGCGTGTTGCCGCCCGCAACGCTAGGCTTCTGGTCTTCAAATCTGGAATAGTGCCCTGACAAGCGTTCGGTGGCGGCGATGGTTGGCCGCCCAGAGGAGCGAACATGCGGGTATTGTGGCTGGCTACAGTCTTTGCCGTGATTGCGGGTGCAGCGGGCCTGTCTGCCCAGACGGCGACACAGCTGGTGATTACGTCGGGTAGTCTGGCCGGCAGCTACCGGGCCAACCAGACGTTCAATGTAACGGTTGCAGCGCAAGACAGCAGTAATGTGACTGACACGACTTGGAGCACGGACTTCACGGCTGTGTTGTCGGCGAACCCGTTACAGTTGAGCGCAAGCCCCGGCAACCCCACGACTCCGAGCTCCGGAGAGGTGATATTCACATTCTCGGTTGCCCAGATCGGAACGGGTTACACGCTGACTTTCAGTTCGGGGGCTTTGACGACTGCGATTTCGACATCGTTTAATATCACCGCCGATCGGCTTGTCATTACCCAGCAGCCCACGACAGTGAAGGTTGGCACCAGCATTGCCCCGGATATTTTGGTCGAGGCCCGCGATGGCCTTGGCACTGTTGACACATCGTTTACGGGCAGCGTTTCGGCGGCAGTAGCCACTGGCAGCGGAGCCACCGGCGGCACCACAAGCGTAAACGCAGTTGCCGGCGAGGCCACATTCAGCGCGCTGACTGTCTCTACTGTGGGCTCCAAGACGCTGGGTTTCACGGCGACGAACCTCACCACAGCCACGTCCAACAGTTTCAACGTTACCGCGGACCGCCTTATCATCACGGCTGGTCCAACGACAACCGTCGCTGGCGCAAGCATCTCGACCATCACAGTAGAAGCACAGGACGGCTCAGGGAACACGGACACGACCTTCACCGGCAGCGTTGCGGTTACGCTTACCACAGGCTCGGGAACTCTCAGCGGTACAACGCCGGTGAACGCTGTGCTGGGCGCAGCAGATTTCAGCAACCTCAGCATCAACTTGATCGGCACCGACAAGGAACTCACCTTCTCGTTCGCAGGCCTGACTTCGGCCATCTCTTCCGCGTTCACGATTAATCCGGCGTCAGACAGTGCGGTCCGCTTTGTGCAGGAGCCCAGCAACGCGCAGACGGGCGTTGCGATCTCTCCGGCCATCACGGTGGAGATCGTTGACCAGTTCGGTAACCGCACCAGCAGCAGCGCCAACGTGTCGCTGGTGATCGGCACGAACCCGGGCGGCAGCACGCTCAGCGGCGGCGGCGCGACGGCCGCTTCGGCAGGCTTGGCAACGTTTGCCGGCGTTAGCCTGAACAACGCGGGCACCGGCTATACTTTGGTGGCAAGCTCCGGCGCGCTGACGAACGACACCTCGGCCACATTCGACATTACGGCGACGCCCACACCGACTATCACGGTGACCGGCACCCTGACGGCGTTCAACACGACGGGCGTAAGCGTTCCCAGCGCGCAGCAGTCGTACACGGTTGCTGGCGCCAACCTGGCGGCCAACATCACCGTTACGCCCCCTTCGCACTTTGAGATCAGCCTCACGGGCGGAGGCGGTTTTGCTGCAACGAACCCAATCACGCTGACCCCGGCAGGTGGCACTGTCGCCTCGACCACGATCTTCGTCCGCTACAACCCCAGCAACACCAGCTCGCCTCACACTGGCAACATCACCCACGCCAGTTCAAGTGCGACGACACAAAACCAGGCGTGCAGCGGCAGCATCACCGCACCGGCGGCGGGCTCCATGGCTGCCAGCCCCTCCAACCCCGGCGTTCAAAGTGCTAACCCGGGCACCAGCCGCACGGCCCTGGTCTTCCGCGTCACCGAGACGGGCGGCGGCACGGCCTACACGGTTACCGGCCTCTCTGCCACAGTGGCCACGGTGAACAATACTGCCGGCGTTGCAATTGCCCGCATCTCGTCGGTCAGTTTTGTGCGGGGTAGCACCGTGCTGGGCACGGTCACTAACGGCGGCACCGGCTGGTCGGCTGTGGGCGACAACGTCACGGTCAGCCTGAGCGGCCTCAGCAACAACATTACGGCGGGCACCTCAGCGGATTACGCCTTGGCGATCAGCTTCACCGGCGCCAGCGTTCCGGTGCCCAACCCGCGCTATACCGCCAGCATCCAGACTGCCGGCGTCACCGGCTCGGCAGTGCTAAGCGGTACGGCAGTCACCGGCGGGCAGATCACGCTGATTGAGTCCCTGCCCGACGACCCGTTTGCTGACGACGATGACGAAGAAGGTTGCGACTTGTCCACCCGCGGCGGCCCGGCGTGGCCTGCGGCGGTGGCTGTACTGCTGCTGGCGCTGCTGGCCGCGGTGCGGGTTACACACAGGGCGCGGAACTAGAAGGCAGACCCGGTCCGGCGCGGCGCTTGACCGGGGCAAAGAGGCAGGACTATGCTTGGCGGTTGCCCCGGGCACGGATCCGGGGATGACGAGCCGGACTAGAACTCGGGGGTCGAGGTGAGTGCATACAGGAAGATCGCGCTGACGGTGGCGTTTGTGGCTTCTGGCTTCGTTGCGGGCGCATGCGCCAGCAGCAAGCAGGTGCGTCAGGGCAACGAAGAACTGTCCATCAAGGCGGACGCCTACTACGAGGCCCTGTCGCACACCGACAACGGCCGGTACTTCGAGGCCATCCAGTCCTGGAAGGTCGTGCTGGAAGACGAGCCCCGCTTTGCCCTGGGGCACTTCAACATCGGCCAGGTCTACGACCAGCTCAACCTGGTGCCGGAGGCTATCGAGCACTACGAGCAGGCCGCCCAGCTTGACCCGGGTGTGGGTCGCTACAATCTGCACCTCGGCACGGCCTACCTGCGCGCCAACCTGACCAAGGAAGCCGTGCAGACGCTGGAGAAAGCCGCCGAGCAGGACCCCTACAACCCCCAGCTGCACTACAACCTGGCGGCTGCGTACATGACGCAGAAGAACTTTGATTCAGCGCTGATGCACACGGACATCGCGGTGGACCTGGCCTCGGTGCCGGACGCCCGCAACGAGTCCGGCCTGGCCAAGAGCGTGGACCGCGCCCAGCTGGCGCGCTACCTGGCCCGTCAGGCGGAGTGCCACATCGAGCGCGGCGAGTTCGACAAAGCCGGCGAGTGCGTCAAGCGCATTGAGCAGCAGTGCAAGGCCGAGGTCCCGGCGGACCTGCGGGCTCGCCTGGACGACGCGCCCAAGCCGGAAGCGGCAGAAGGCAACAACGGCTAGTGGTTCATACGAGTTGATTCAGGGGCTGTTCGAAGCATCGCTGCCGGGATATCCGCGGCGGCGAAACGCAAAGGACGCTCCGGCTTCCATGGGCATGCAGCACTAGAGCGCACAGGCGCGTGGCAGCAACCGGAGCGCAACGGCATGGCGGGACCTACGCCAAACGGTAACCAGGGGGCCAAGCAGCCCACGACCAGCGTGCGCTACGTGCGAAGTGTTGCCGTCGCCGGCGAACAACAGGACAAGACCGGGGCCGGCAATCCGCCGGCCCGGCCCGTTTCCGGGGCAGTCCCGGTGCGGCCCGGCGCGGCCCAGGCGCCCGTCAAGCCCACCGGCCCGCAACAGCCGCCACAGGTGGCACCGCCGGCCGCGCCCAATGCGGCGGCGGGGGCCGCTGCGCAGCAGGCCGGCGTGCAGCGTCGCGCGCCTAGGGTTTCGCGCCCGGGCGTTGCCCGGCCCGGCGGGCAGCGCAAGCGCCTGGGCGAACTGCTGGTGGAAGCGGGCGTGCTGGACGAAGATCAGCTTGACCACGCCCTGAAGATCCACAAGCAGACCGGCAAGCAGCTGGGCCGCGTGCTGGTGGACACCAACCTTGTAGAAGAATCGGAGCTGATCAAGTACCTGGCAATCAACCTGGGCGTGGACGCCCAGGACCTGAACGCCGAGGGCTTCCAGTTCCAGGCCGACGCGGTGCTGTTGATTCCCGAGCGCCAGGCCCGCCGCTTCAACCTGATCGCCTTCAAGCTGGAAGACGACAACCTGCATGTCGCCATGGCCAACCCGGCCGACGTGATTGCCGTGGACACGCTCAAGTCCATCACCGGCAAGAGCGTGAAGGTCTACATTGCCACCCGCGTGGCCATTGCCGACGCGATCGACAAGCACTACCAGCAGCAGTACAGCCTCGACCAGATGGGCGAGGACCTCAAGAGCGTGGACGCCGAGCTGGTCGCCGAGGAAGAGGACCAGGGCGGCGTGGACAAGGAAGCCCTGGACGCGGCCAGCAACGCGCCGGTGGTGAAATACGTGAACGCCACGCTGATGGAAGCTGTGAAGCAGCGCGCCAGCGATATTCACTTCGAGCCGTTCGAGCGCGAGGTGGCGGTGCGCTTCCGTATTGACGGTGCCTTGCGCGAGGTGACGGCCCCGCCCAAGCGCCTGTACAACGCGGTGGTCAGCCGCATCAAGATCATCAGCAACCTGGACATCGCCGAGCGGCGCCTGCCCCAGGACGGTCGCTGCAAGCTGAAGGTGGGCGACCGGGGCATCGACATGCGCGTCTCTTCTCTGCCCGTGGTGCACGGCGAGAAGGTGGTGATGCGTATCCTGGACAAGTCCGCCACCGCCATGGAGCTCGAAAGCTGCGGCTTTGACCCCATGACGTTGAAGGAAATGAAGCGGGTGTTGAACTCGCCCCACGGCGTGATTGTGCTGACCGGACCTACCGGCTCCGGCAAGACCACCACGCTGTACTCGTTCCTGAAGTACATCTTCTCGCCCGAGATCAACATCGTCACGGTGGAAGACCCGGTCGAGTACCAGTTACCGGGCGTCAACCAGGTGCAGGTGCGCGCCAACATCGGCATGACGTTCGCCAGCGCCCTGCGCAGCATCCTGCGCCAGGACCCGGACGTGGTCATGATCGGTGAGATGCGCGACCAGGAGACGCTGGAAATCGCCGTGCGCGCGGCACTGACCGGTCACTTGGTGTTCAGCACCATCCACACCAACACAGCCTGCGCCACCGTGACCCGTATGGCGGACATGGGCCTGGAACGCTACATGATCACCAGCTCGCTGATCTGCGCCATCAGCCAGCGCCTGATCCGCATGATCTGTCCCAAGTGCAAGGAGCCCTATACGCCCAGCCCGGCGCTGGTGCAGCAGCTGGCGGAGAGCTTCCGGCAGCCCAGCGTCGAGATTGACCTGTTTCGCGGCAAGGGCTGCACGTTCTGCAACAACTCGGGCTACAAAGGCCGTCTTGCCGTGCACGAGTACATGACCATGACGCCTCGCTTGCGCGAGATGATCCTGGACAAGCGCCCGGAAGGCGAGCTGGAAGAAGAGTGCGCGCGCATGGGCATGCGCAACCTGCGACAGAGCTGCTTCATGAAGCTGCTGGACGGCTTGACCACCGTGGAAGAGGCCGTCAGCCTCTTCTACGAGGACCACTAGCCGAAGGCGCCAATTCAACGGACCCGCTTACCCTGAAGAAGCCACCCCGTGACGAACCAGCAACAGACATCCGCTCCTGCCCAAGCCGCCGTGCGGCTGGACGACCTTCTTGTCTTCACGCGGCGGGCCGAGGTCTCGGACCTGCACCTCACGGTGGGCGTGCCGCCGGTACTGCGCATTGACGGGCAGCTGCGCGCCATTGAAGGCTTCAAGCCGCTGACCCCAACCGACACGCGCAGCCTGGCCATGGAACTGCTGGATGAGAAGCAGATGGCCAAGCTGGAGCACGAACGCGAGCTGGACCTTTCGTTCGGGCGGCGCGGCGCAGGCCGCTACCGCCTGAACGTGTACTGGCAGCGCGGCAG
>JADLBZ010000256.1 GCA_020847415.1 Planctomycetota bacterium | reverse complement strand
TCCTGCGCGAAGGGAATGTCGTCGGTTCGCAGCGCGGGATAGGTGCGATGCAGGGCGTGTTCGCCCTCCCAGACGCGCTGCAGGGCGTGCCAGGCGGGCTCTTTGCACAGGCCGCGGATGTGCAGGCCGCCGGCAAACAGGCCGCAGCCGTTCATCTCGCGCAGCAGCTCGGCCAGCTCGGCGGGCAGGCGCGCCAGCCACTCGTGCCGGGCAAGAGGCGGGCCTTTCCAGGACAGGTTCGCGGCGTCAATGGGCATGGCGGCATCGTAGGGTTTTTCCCGGCGCGCGCCTGCGCGGCCCCCCGACAAGCCGGGCGATTTTTCTTTTTCGGCCGGCTGGGGTGCGGCTTCACGGCTGACGCTGCAGCCGGCGGGAGGCGCGCCGGCATCGTAACCGTTTCGACCGGCGACATGGGTTGAAGGGCTGGTTCTGTCGCAACCGGCAGGCCGGCTGCATCCGGAGAAACCCATGGACCTGAGTGCTGTGCCCTACCTGATTGTTTCGCGCGAGTTGCCCGATGGCCCGCGTGTTTTCGTGTGCCTGTGCCTGCTGGACCACATGGTGGTCGGCCTGGGCACATCGCGCGACCAGGCCATGCAGGCCATGCTTGCTGAGCTGGACGCCAAATACGGCAACGGCGATCAGCCTGAACTCGACATCCTCTCGCGCAATTGAGGCCCGCCATGTCGCACACCCTGTTTGCGGCCCGGGCCTTCGGGTGGCAGCCGCACCGCAGCGCAGCGCCGGTCCCTGCAGACCTGCCCTCACCGGAGCCGCGGCGCGTGATCGCCGTGCTGGGCGAAAGCGGTGCAGGCAAGTCGCTGGCCCTGCGTGCCTGGGCGCGGCGTCACGGGGCGGTTGTCGCGCCCACGGGCCCCCTGCCCGCGAACAAGCCGGTGCTGGAGCTCTTTCCTCCCGGCGACAGCGCTGCCGTGTTGCGCGCCCTTTCCAGTTGCGGGCTGGCCGATGGTCGCCTGTGGGCGCTGCCCGTGCGGTGCCTCTCGGCTGGCGAACAGCAGCGCCTGCGCGTGGCGCTGGCCCTGCACGCCGGGGCCCGCTGGCTGGTGCTGGACGAGTTTGACGCGCACCTGGATGCCTTTTCGGCCTGCGCGCTGGCCCAGGCGCTGGCCAGGCTGGCGGCCCGGGCGGGCCTGTGCATGGCAATCAGCACGCACCGGCCCGAGGTGCTGCCGTTTCTTGCCCCCGCTGCCGTGGTGCGCCTCGGCGACGGCGCCGCCACTCGCGAGGCCCCGCCTCCCGCCGCCGACCTGATGCAGCGGTTGGAAATCGCGCCGGGCAGCCTTACCGACTGGCGGAACTTCGCCCGCTGGCACTATCTGGGCGAGGGGCGGCCCGGCCCAAGCTCCGCCGTGTTTGTGGGCCGCTTGGGCGGCAGGCCCGTGGGCATTGCCATGTTCGGCTACCCGCACCTGTGGCTGAAGGCGCGGGCCTTGGCTCTGCCGCGCTTTGCCCCAAGCGCGTTGCGTGCCACCGGGCCGGCTCCCCTGAACGAACACGTGCGGCTCTTGCAGCGCATCGTGGTGGACCCGCGTGTGCGCGGCCTGGGCGTGGCGCAGGCCCTGTTGGCGCACTCGCTGCCGCGGCTCGGCCTGCCCTTTGTGGAGTGCCTTGCCCAGCTTGGCGCTTTCTCGGGCTTTCTTTCCGCGGCGGGGTTCCGCCATGTGACGGACCTGGAGCCGCACCCGCAGGCCAGAGCGCTGTTGACCCTGCTGCACAAGCTGGGGCTGGAGCCCGCTGCCGTGGCAACAGCCGCCGCGCGCCGTCGCACGCTGGCGGCGCTGCCCGCGCCCGAGGCCGCGCAACTTGGGCGCCGCCTTGAGGCCCTGCTGCGTTCGCGCATCCAGACCGGCTGCGGTGCCCTGCGCCGCGCGCCGCGCCGCCATGAAGGTTTGCTGGACGCGGCCGTGGCCCGGCTGCACTGCCGGCCGACGTACTTTCTGTGGGAGCGCCCGTGAGCGAACTGAATCGGTACGTGAACTACGAGCCCCACGCAGGACAGGCGCAGTTCCATGGCTCGACGGCGCGCTTCAAGGTGCTGGTGGCGGGTGCCCGCTTTGGCAAAAGCCTCGCCGCCGCCCGCGAGGTGCTGCCCGAGGTGCTGGGCGGGCGCACGCGCGGGTGGTTTGTGGGGCCTTCCTATGCGCTGGCCCTGCCCGAGTTCCGGTTTCTGCGAGAGGCGCTGCGCGAACTGGGCCTGAAGCCCGCGCGCGAGCACGACGGCGGCCGAACCGGGCCTTCGTACCTGCTCATGCCATGGGGGGCCGAGGCGTTGTCGCTGTCGGCCCGACAACCCGAGACTCTGCTGGGCGAGGAGCTGGACTGGCTGGTGCTGTGCGAGGCCGCGCACCTGGGGCGCGAGGTGTTTGAACGCTTTCTGCGTGCGCGGCTTTCCACGCGTCTGGGCCGCATGGTGCTGGCCACCACGCCGCGCGGGCACAACTGGGTGCACGAGGCCTATCGGCGCGGACTGGTGGACACGCGGGGCGAGTGGCAGAGCTTTCGGTACGCGACGTGGGACAATCCGCGCATCAGTGCCGAGGAAGTCGCCTCAGCCCGGCAAACGCTGCCGCCCGAGACCTTTGACGAGCAATACGGCGGCGGGTTTACCCTGCCCGCGGGGCGGGTCTATCCCGAGTTCTCGCGCCTGCGCCACATGGCAGACGGATTGTTGCCCCCACCCGGCAGCGTGATCTACCGGGCACTGGACTTCGGCTATACGAACCCGTTTGTGTGCCTGTGGGCCTGTGAAGATCACGAGGGCCGCCTGCTGGTGCTGCACGAGCACGTACAACGCCACGCCACGCTGCCCGAGCACGCCCGGGTGATCCGCGAACAGGACGACCGCTTCCGGGCATTGGGCTGTGTGATTGGCCCCGCGGTGGCGGACCCCTCCGGCGCCCTGGAGCGCCAGACACTGGCCACCGAGGGCGTGCGCACCCTGCCCGCGCGCAACGCGCTGGCAGCCGGGCTGGACCTGGTGCGCGCCCGGCTGTTGCCCCGTGCCGACGGCCGGCCGGGGCTGCTGGTGAGTTCGCTTTGCCCGGTGCTGGCTGCCGAGTTTGAGGCATACGCCTGGGCCGAAACACCGCCCGGCGCCGAACGTGTTCCGCGCAAGCAGGATGACCACACGCTGGACGCCCTGCGCTACCTGTGCGCGGCCCTGAAGCAGCGCGCGGGCTGGCAGGACCAGGCGCCGGTCTGGTAGTCTCAAGGCATGGAAGGCATGCGCCCGTCAACCATGATTGCCGCCGCGGTTCTCGTGGCGGCGGTGTTTGTGCCGGCGCTGTTCCTGGATGTGGGCGAACTGGAACGTACCGTTCCGCCGCAGGATCTGGTGCCGCCGCCGAATTTCCGCGACGAGCCGCTGCCGCCCGCCAATGAACCGGCGAACGCACCGGCGAACCAGCCCGCCAACACGCCACAGGAAACGCCCCAGGGCAACGAGCCCGCCGGCCGGCTGCCGGAGCCGCCTGCCAACCAGCCCGATGCCAATTGAGCGAGGGATTTGCGCCTCTGGTGCAGCAGTTTGGGGGCGTCAGGTCCGTCCCGCCGAAACGTCATGCCGCGACGGACGCTCGCGACACGCGCCCTTCGGGCTTCTGTCGCTCACTGTCGCGGAAACGACCGCAAGCGTTGCATGGAGCCCATGAGTTCAACTGGCATGATGCACTTGGCGCAGCGGCGTATCGTGACGCCGCAGCGCCTGCGGCATAAGATGGCGATTGAGCTGTGAGGGGCACCCCATGACGGACAACTCCGGGCGCAACCGCAACACCGAGGCCAAGACCCGCGATCGGCACCGCGCGCATGAGCGCATCGGCCAGATGCTGCTGCGCAAGGGTAAGCTGCGGCCGGACCAGCTTGACCATGCCTTGAAGATGCAGAAGACCATGGGCGGGCTGATCGGCAGCGTGCTGGTGGAGCTTGGCCTGATCCACGAGACGGACCTGGCCGAGGCGCTGGCGGAATCCCTGGGTCTTGAGCTGATTGACCTGAACAAGATCGGCGCCGTGGACCCGGACGCCGCCCACACCGTCCCCGAGCTGATCGCCCGGCGCCACCGCCTGATCGGCATCCGGTTTGTTCAGCCGCCCCTGAACTCGCCGGAGAGCACCAAGATCGTGGTGGCCATGGCCGACCCCAGCGACTACATGGCGCTGGACAGCATCCGCGCTGCCACCAACCTGGAGCCTCAGCCCGCCGTGGCCACGCGCGCCCAGGTGCTGGATGCGCTGCAGACGGCCTATATGGAAAGCCCGCTCTCGCTGGATGAGGCGGTGGGCGAGTTGAAGGACTTCAAGATCGAGGCGACCGGCGAGACGGGCGACATTGATGACTATGCCCGGCTGCGCAGTGAAGCCGGCCTGGCCCCGGTGGTGCGCTTCGTGAACAGCATCCTGTACGAGGCGGCCCGCATGAAGGCCAGCGACATCCACATTGAGCCGCAGGAGCACCACCTGCGCTGCCGCTTCCGCATTGACGGCGACCTGCGCGCCGTGGCGCCGCCGCCCAAGACGTTGCAGAACGCCATTGTCAGCCGTATCAAGATTGTCAGCGGCCTCGACATTGCCGAGCATCGCCTGCCCCAGGACGGCCGCCTGAAGATCAAGTTCCTGGGCCGCAACATTGACGTGCGCGTTTCCACCATGCCCACGGTGTTCGGGGAGAAAGTCGTGCTGCGCCTGCTGGACCAGAGCGCCACCCGCCTGAACCTGGATGAACTGGGCTTTGAGGAGGAAACTGTCGAGACCATGCGCCGCCTCATCCGCAGCCCCCACGGCATCGTGCTGCTGTGCGGGCCCACCGGCTGCGGCAAGAGCACGACGCTCTACAGCTTCCTGAAGGAGCTGAACCAGACCGACGTCAACATCGTCACCGTGGAGGACCCCGTCGAGTATCGCATCGAGGGTGTCAACCAGACCCACGTGAAGGCCAGCATCGGCCTGACCTTCGCCAACTGCCTGCGCACCATCCTGCGCCAGGACCCCGATATCGTGATGGTGGGCGAGGTGCGCGACCTGGAGACCCTGGAGGTCGCCGTGCGCGCCAGCCTGACCGGCCACCTGGTCTTCAGCACCCTGCATACCAACACCGCGGTTTCCTCCGTGACCCGCATGGCCAACATGGGCCTGCAGCCGTACCTGATCTCGGCCACCCTGAACGCGGCGCTGTCCCAGCGACTGGTGCGCAAGGTCTGCAAGGTCTGCAGCCGGATGGTGGACCTGAACCCGCGCGCCCGTGCAGCACTGGAGCGATTCATGAGCCAGCCCGTGGACTTCCAGGTGGCCCAGGCCAAGGGGTGTGGCGAGTGCGGATTCACCGGCTATCGCGGGCGCCTGGCTGTGCACGAGTTGTTTGAACCCAATGACGACCTGCGCGAGATGATCAGCCGCAATGCTGAAGAACACCTGATTGAGAGCCGTGCCCGCGAGCTGGGCATGCACGACCTGGTGCATAATGCGTTTATCAAGCTGCGTGCGGGCAGCACCACGGTGGAAGAAGTGCTGAGCCTGGGCTTCCAGAAGGGCGACGACGCGGCCCTGCTGCACAAACAGCGCAGGCTGGCAAGTGACCGGGATGAAGGTTCGGTACCCGAGACCGAGGACGAGACCCCTGCCGGCGTCAACGGCGAAGTCATTGACCTGGACGCCAACCCGCCGGAACCGCCCCCGTCGTAGCCTGACGACCCACTGTCACAAACCGAAGCGCGCGGGCATGGCATCCAGCTCGCGCAGCTCCGTTGCCGAGAGGCGCACGTTTGCTGCTGCCGCGGCCTCGTTGCACTCGGCGGGGCTTTGGGCCGCGCACAGCACGCAGCTCACGCCCGGCTGGGCCAGCACCCAGGCCATGGCGGCCTGAACGGCAGTAAGGCCGCGGGCGGCTGCCCAGGCAGCCAGCTCGCGCGCCATTTCGCAGGCGCGGCCAAACGCGGGCGTCGCGAACAGGCCGTCCCCGTCGCCCTCGGCAAAGCACTCGTCGCCGCGAAAGCGCCCAGCCAGCAGGCCGGCACAGGTGGGGTCAGCGGCGAGGAAGCCCATCCCCTCAGCGGCGCACCAGGGCGGCAATGCTGCAAAGCGGCGCTCCAGCAGGTTCAGGGGCGCTTGCGCCGTGGCCAGCGGCACCAGCGCCGCCAGCGCCTGCAACTGCCCGGCGCTGTAATGGCACACGCCTGCCTGCACGGCCCGCCCCAGGGCCACTACGTCGGCAAGGCCCCGCGCCGTCTGCACAGGGTCGGTGCCATCGGGCCAGTGAACCTGGAACAGGTCCAGCCGCTCGGTCTGCAGGCGAAAAAGGCTGTCCTGCGCCTGGTTCAGCAGGTTGCCGCGGCTGTTGTCCAGGGTCAGCTCGCCGCGAAAGGTGAGGCGCGGGCCGCCCTTTCCTGCCACCAGCACGCGCTCGCGGCCGTGGGCGGCCAGCACGCGGCCCAGCACTTCCTGGGCGTGGCCGCCTGCGGTGATCCAGTCGCTGTCCACGAGGTTCATACCCAGCGCGAGGGCGCGCCGGATCGTGGCAGCCAACCGTTCCTCGCCGCTGGCGGCGGGGTCTGCGGTGGCAGGCGCCAGGGCCGCCAGGCGGTGCAGGGGTTGGCCCGCGGCGGGCGGCGCCGAGAGGCTGAGGCCGATCACGGCGACCTCGGGACCGGATGCACAAAGGGGCCTGTGTTCCATGGACGATCTGCATTGAAGCAAATGGCGCGGAGGTGCGCTAAACAACGGCCCGCTGGCGGAAAACCCATAAGGTTTCAATAATCGCGGCGCTTGCAGAACGCCATGAACGAGCACTCGCAATCCGTCGTCGCCGCCATCCTGGCGGTGCACAGCGGGCGCCTTACCCCTGAGGCCGCCGTGGCCGCCCTGAAGGAACCGGGCGCTGTCACGGACTCCCTGCGTAAACTGCAGGGCGATCTGCCCCCCGTGGTGCTGTCCGACGGCGACGGCGAGTTCATCGAATACCCGATGCTGGACGTCGTGCAGGACGCCGAGAAAGCCCGCCGCGCCCTGGCCGACCTCGGCCTGCCCGGTTCGGTGCAGGAGACCCTGTTCAGCATTGCCGAACAGCCGGACGGCACCCGCCTGCTGCGCGACACCCTGGAGACAGTGGCTCGCACCGGCCGCCGCCTGGCGGGCAGCGATATCCGGCCTGCCCGGCGCGAACCGGGCTCGGAGAACCCCACCCAGGCACCCGAGGAAAAGCCGCTGCGCCTGACCACGGCGCGCTTCCTGCCCAACTTCGGCGTCTCGCAGGAGCGCTACGACGTGCGCAAGGAGCACGCCCGCGGCGGCATGGGGCGCGTGCTGCTGGTGCGCGACAAGGCCATCGGTCGCGACATCGCCATGAAGGAGCT
>JADLBZ010000255.1 GCA_020847415.1 Planctomycetota bacterium | reverse complement strand
CGCCGCCGGCCATGTTCTATCACTCGGCGGTATTCGACACCACGCCCGGCGCCCCGCGCATGATTGTCTACGGTGGCTACACCAGCACCGCCCATGCCGGCCTGTACCAGCTTGACCTGCTTACCAACCAGTGGGCCCAGCTTGGCGGCACCATTGCGCAGCCGCAGGAACGTTGGTCCCACGGTGCGGCCTGGGATGCGCCAGACAACCGCATGGTTGTGGTGGGCGGCTACCTGAACGGCGAAGTCGCCGCCACCCAGGAAAGCGGCACGGTGGCAGAGGTGTGGTTCTTCGGCGGATAATCCCGCGCGCAAACAAGAAAGGCCCCCGCGTTGCGGGGGCCTTTTGCTTTCACGTTGGGGCTACTTGGCGTTCTTCTCGAACCAGGCCTTGGCCTGGGCCGGGTTGATTGCCGGCTTTTCCTTGCCCCAGTTGGCCGGGCACACTTCGCCCGAGCTTTTGTTGTGCTGCAGCGCATTCAGCACGCGCAGGGTGTCGTCAATGTTGCGGCCGATGGGCAGATCCTGAACCACCTGGTTCCGCACCACACCTTCCGGGTCAATGATGAACGTGCCGCGCAGGGCAATGCCGGCCTGCTCGAGCAGCACGCCATAGTCGCGGCTGATGTTCTTCGTGATGTCGGACACCAGCGGGTAGTTAATGGTTCCCAAGCCGCCCTGCTTGCGCGGCTGGTTGGTCCAGGCCAGGTGGCTGAACTTGCTGTCAATGGAGACGCCGAGAACTTCGGCGTTGGCCTTCCGGAACTCTTCAATGCGGTCCGAGAAGGCAACGATTTCCGTCGGTCACACAAACGTGAAGTCGAGGGGGTAGAAGTACAGCACCACCCACTTGCCCTTGTAGTCAGCCAGGCTGACTTTCTTGAACTCCGCGCCGACCACCGCGTCCGCGCTGAATTCAGGGGCCTTGGAACCCACCTGAATTGCCATGCCAGTCTCCTTGGATTGTGTTTTGTTGTTCGCCGCCCGCGGGCGAATACCGCCTGAAACGACGAGGTTTCGGATGATAGTCCACCTATTTCAGGGCTCAAGCAATTAACTGGAGTAAATTAGTCCAATAAGGCAACCACTCTGTCCGCTTCAACATTTGCCCCACATCGCAACGGAACCAGTGACACCCCAAGCCGTTGCACGCCTCGGGCGGCAAACCGTTGAGTAGCGACATTTCGGGGCTAAAATCCCCGCCACTCGCGCGGGCTCGGTGGCCGTTGCCCCAATGCTCTGGCGCGTACAACCTCGAGAGTTCCCATGACGCTGAACCTCGCGCAGCACGGCCTGAAGAACGGTCCCTCTCTCCTTCACAACCTGACTGCGGCAGCCCTCTACGAAGAAGCCCTTCGCCGGGGCGAGGCGCAGCTTGCCGCCGACGGCCCGCTGATTGCCAACACGGGCAAATACACCGGCCGCTCGCCCAACGACAAGTTCATCGTCGAGGACGCCGAGACCAAGGAGACGGTGTGGTGGGGCAAGGTGAACAAGGGCATCACGCCCGAGAAGTTCGACGCCCTGCTCAAGCGCGTGCAGGACCACCTCAGCGCCCGAAAGGACCTGTTTGTGCTGGACTGCCACGCCGGCACGGACCCCGAGTACCGCCTGCCGGTGCGCGTGATTGGCGAGTGCGCCTGGCACAACCTGTTCGCGCGCAACATGTTCGTGCGCATTGAAGACCCCGAGCAGCTCAAGAACTTCCAGCCGGGCTTCACCCTGCTGCACGCCCCCAACTTCGAGGCCGATGCCAAGCGCGACGGCCTGAACAGCGAGGCGTTCATCCTGGTGAACTTCGCGAAGAAGCTGATCCTGATCGGCGGCACCAAGTACGCCGGCGAGATCAAGAAGTCCATCTTCACCATCCTGAACTACCTGCTGCCGGCCAAGAGCGTGCTGCCCATGCACTGCAGCGCCAACATCGGCGAGCAGGGCGACAGCGCGCTGTTCTTCGGCCTTTCCGGCACCGGCAAGACGACCCTGTCGGCCGACCCCAAGCGCCGCCTGATTGGCGACGATGAACACGGCTGGTCGGACCGCGGCGTGTTCAACTTCGAGGGCGGCTGCTACGCCAAGGTGATCAACCTGAGCCCGGAGGCCGAACCCGAAATCTACGCCACCACGAGGCGCTTCGGCACCGTGCTGGAGAACGTGGTGTTTGACCCGGCCTCGCGCATGGTGAACCTGGCCAGCGCGGCGCTGACCGAGAATACCCGCGCCAGCTATCCCATTGATTTCATCCCCAACTTCGAGCCCCGCGGCCGCGGCGGGCACCCCAGGAACGTCGTGTTCCTCACCTGCGACGCGTTTGGCGTGCTGCCCCCCATCAGCAAGCTGACGCCTGAGCAGGCGCAATACCACTTCATCAGCGGCTACACCGCCAAGGTGGCGGGCACCGAGCGCGGCGTCAAAGAGCCCAGCGCCACCTTCAGCACCTGCTTCGGGGCACCCTTCATGCCGCGCCACCCGGCCCAGTACGCCAAGCTGCTGGCCGAGAAACTGAAGAAGCACAACGCCAAGGTGTGGCTGCTCAACACCGGCTGGACCGGCGGGCCTTACGGCACGGGCAGCCGCATGAGCATCAAGCACACGCGCACCCTGCTGAACGCGGCGCTGGAAGGCCGCCTGGACAACGTGGAGTACCGCACGCACCCGGTCTTCGGCGTGCAGTACCCCAGCGTGGCGCCGGATGTGCCGCGCGAGGTACTGAACCCGCGCGACACCTGGATGGACAAGGCGGCCTACGACGCCAAGGCGGCACACCTGGCCAAGCTGTTCACGGATAACTTCGAGCAGTTCAAGAGCCAGACCGACGCCGCCGTGGCCAAGGCCGGCCCGAAGTCCTGATCTGCGCACAGTTAAAGCGGCGGGCGCTTCTGCGCCCGCCGCTTCCTTTGGCGTTCCTTACAACTTCCCGTGGGACTCACCACTGCCATATGCGCCATGGCGCGGGCCGCCCGCAGTCCTACAATCCGCGCGTTCCTGACGCCGGAGAAGCCGATGCCCTATGCGAAAGTGCCCGAACTGAAGATGCCCCTGCCCGGCCCCAAGGCCAAGGCCGCCATTGCCGCCGACCATGAGTACATCTCGACCAGCTATACCCGCGGCTACCCGTTTGTGATGGCGCGCGGCAGCGGCCTCGCCGCCGAGGACATTGACGGCAACGTGTTTCTGGACCTCACCGCCGGCATCGCCGTGAACGCCACCGGCCACGCGCACCCGCGCATCGTGGAGGCCGTCCGTCGCGCCGCCGAGCAGTTCATGCACATGTCGGGCACGGACTTCTATTACCCAGTGCAGGCTGAACTTGCGAAGATGCTGGCGGCCCGCACCCAGGGCGGACCGCGGCGCGTGTTCTTTGCCAACAGCGGCGCCGAGGCCAACGAGTGCGCCATGAAGCTGGCACGCTGGTACACCAAGCGCCCGTACCTGATCAGCTTCCGCGGCAGTTTCCACGGCCGCACGTTCGGCGCCATGAGCCTGGGCTGCAGCAAGGCCATTCATCGCAACCACTACGCGCCGCTGGTGCCCAGCGTGCTGCACGCCAACTACCCCTATGCCTTCCGCGCGGCCCCGCACCTGGACACCCCCGAGAAAGTGGGCCTGGACGCGCTGGATTACATCGAGAACACCATCCTCAAGCGCGAAGTGCAGGCCGAGGAAGTCGCCGGCATCTTCGTCGAGCCCATCCAGGGTGAAGGCGGCTACGTGGTGCCGCCGGACAACTTCCTGCCCGGCCTGCGCAAGCTGTGCGACAAGCACGGCATCCTGCTGATCTTTGACGAAGTGCAGTCCGGCATGGGCCGCACCGGCAAGTTCTGGGCCCACGAGCACTGGGGCGTGCAGGCCGACATCATCACCAGCGCCAAGGGCATCGCCTCGGGCCTGCCCCTGGGCGCTGTCATCGCCCGCAAAGAGATCATGACCTGGCCTCCGGGCAGCCACGCCAGCACCTTCGGCGGCAACCCGGTGGCCTGCGCCGCCGCGGTGGAGACGCTCAAACTGCTGGACGAGGGCCTGATCCAGAACGCCGCCGACGTGGGCAAGCACCTGCTCGAGAAGCTGAAGGCGCTGGCCGCCACCAGCAACCACATTGGCGAGGTCCGCGGCAAGGGCCTGATGGTGGGCGTGGAGATCGTGAAGTCCAAGGCCGGCAAGGAGAAGGACGGCGAGCTGCGCAACCTGGTGGAGGACACGGCGTTCCATCGCGGCATGCTGATCCTGGGCTGCGGCGAGAACACCATCCGCTTCTGCCCGAGCCTGACCATCAGCAAGGCCGAGGCGGAAAAGGGCGTCGAGCTGTTCGCCCTGGCCCTGCAGGACGCCGCAAAGAAGCTGGGGCGTTAGCAGCGCGTTGGAGAGTTCCTTTTCAACGCCCTGCTAGCCGGGCGGGGGCCCATGGCAGACCTGGTGCTGGAGAACCTGCAGCGCGTCGTGACCTGCGCCCCCGGCGGGTCGCGAGGCCCGTTGCTGGGCCCCGCCATGGGCGATCTGGCCCCGCTGGCGGGCGACCTCTGCGTGGCGGTTGCCGCCGGCCGCGTGGCCTACACGGGGCCGCGGTCCGGCCTGCCGGCAGCGCTTGCCGTTGCCCCGCGCCGCGATTGCGGCGGCCTCTTGCTGACACCGGCGCTGGTAGACTGCCACACGCACCCGGCATTCGTGAAAGCCCGCGCCGAGGAGTTTGAGCTTCGGCTTCAGGGCGCCAGCTACGAGCAGATCGCAGCCAAAGGCGGCGGCATTCTCTCCAGCACCCGGGCGGTGCGCGAAGGCGGTACGGCCGCCCTGCTGGCAGCTACCCGCCGCAACCTCGCGCGGCTGCGCGCCCATGGCGTGGCGGTGGCGGAGGGCAAGTCCGGCTACGGCCTGAGCGCCGAGCATGAGTTGCGGCAGTTGCGCGCCATCCGCGAAGCAGGCGAGGCACTGGACCTGCACACCGTGCGCACCTGCCTGGCGGCGCACTCGCTGCCTGCCGAGTTTCGCGGCAGCCCCGAGCAGCGCGAGCAGTATCTAGGCCAGGTCTGCGACGAGATTCTGCCAGCCGCCGCCCGCGACGGGCTGGCCACCCGTGCCGACGTGTTCTGCGAGCAGGGCGTGTTCACGCCGAACGAGGCCCTGCGTGTGGGCCGCGCAGCACAGGCGGCCGGCCTGCGCGTTACCGTGCATGCCGAGCAACTGCACCCGTCCGGGGGTGCTTTGGCCGCGGCGACACTCGGCGCCGACAGCGCGGACCACCTGGAATACGCCGGCCCGGCCGAGTTCGCGGCACTGCATGCCGCAGGAACGGCGGCTGTGCTGCTTCCGGGCAGCACCCATTGCCTGCGCATGGACCGATGGGCCAACGGTCGCGCCATGGTGGATGCCGGGCTTTGCGTGGCGCTGGCGACAGACTTCAACCCGGGCAGCTCGCCGGTGGCCAACCCGGCATTTGTCATGAACCTCTCCGTGCTGCACTGTGGCCTGACGCCCGCCGAGGCGCTGGCGGCGTTCACGGTCAATGCCGCCCACGCCTTGCGCCTGCCGCCCGGCGAGTTCGGCGTGATTACGCCGGGTGCGCGCGCCGCATTTGCCCTGTGGGATGTCGATCACGAGCGCGAGATCGCGTACTATGCGGGCTCGAACCTGTGCGCCGAGGTGATCACGTGCGACGGCTGGCGATCCTGACCCTTACCCTGCTCCTGGCCGGCCCGGCACCGGCGCAGGAAGCCGTGCCGGAGAAGGACGCGCAAGTTGCGGCCTTGGTTGAAAAGCTGGGAAACAACGAGTGGGCGGTGCGCGAACGCGCCCAGCGGGACCTGACCGCGCTGGGCGAGGTGGCGCGCCCCCGGTTGCAGGACGCGCTCACCAGCGACGACCTTGAGGTGCGCTCCCGCGCCTCGGCGGCGCTGATTGCCATTGGAGAGAGCTTCGCCCACGCTGTTGCCTGCGCCGCGGATACGCACGAGGGCCGCCGCCGCCACGGGCGAGCCGCGCTGTCGGCGCTGTTCCGGGTGGACGACCCGGGCAACCTGCGCACGCTTTCGGCCCAGGACCTGCAGGAACGCTGGTGGGGCGGCGATCGCGCTACTGAAGTCATTGCCCCCCCGGCCCTGGCCATCGCGCGCTTTGAAGCCGCCTCGGGCCTGCACCTGCTAATTGCCCCGGATGCACGCAAGGCCTGGGGGCAGGTGATGCAGGCGGGCAAGATGAGTCTCTACGTTCCCAGTGACCCGGACCAGGTTGCCCAGTCCATCCAGTATCTGCAGCAGGCGCTGGCACAAGCGCTGGGCAACTCGCCGCAGGACCAGCTTCGCGTCAATGCCATGCGCGTGGGTCGGGCGCGCTTCCTGTTTGTACGGGCCGAGGGTGTTGCCACCGGAGAAGACCTGGCCCGCATGTGCGGCGAGCAACTGATTGAAGACCTGCTTGCCGACGGCCCCAACATGGCACGAGCCGCCCGCTTGCTGGCTGAGGGTGCCGCGGGCGACGCCACCTCGGCAAAGCGCATCCGCGACGAGTATGCCGGCAACCCCGCTTCCACCCGCCTGATGTGGCTGGCACTCGCCCTGGGCCGCGACGACACGGTGGCGGCTGCCGCACGCAGGCAGGATGCCGCCCTGGCGGTGTCGCTGCTGTCTTCCCATGACTGGGCCGCCCTGGGTATGGCCGCCGCGTTTCTTGCCTGCCTGGAGCCGGCACCCCGAGGCGAGGTGCTTTCGCCGGTCATTGCCGGCAGCAAGGACGCCCTGCAGGTGCTGGCCGCCCTGTGGTGCGCAGCCGGGTGCCCACTTTCCACGGAGGCGCGCACTCGCGTGGCTGATCTGCTTTCCAGCAAGGAGGACGCCCTCGCCGCCGCTTGCGCGCGCTGGCTTGCCACCTGCCCTGAAATCACCGACGCCGAGCTGGACCGCACCTGGGACGCCGCCCAGCCGCGCAGCACGGACAACGAGTTCTTTCGCGCCACGCTTGCGCTGGTGGCACGACCGGAAGTTGCCGAGCGCCTGCTGCCCCGTGCCCGCAAAGCGCTGGCAGCGGTGTTTCCGGCCCAGCAGGCGTTGGCTGCCGCGGTGCTGACCGGCCGCGCGGACGAAGCAGACCTGCTGGTGGTGCTGGACAAGCTGGCCGGGGCCTCGCGCACGCCGGAGCTTGCCCTGCGCCTGTCCGGCCTCTTCAGCGGTTGCAGCAAGCTCTCGGATGCCGCCCTGGAAAAGCTGGCAGCCGGCCTGCAGCACACGGACCCGGAGGCCCGCCGCCTGTTCCGGCGCGCGGCGTTGTTGTGCGAGGCCGAGCTGCGCCGGCTGGTATGCACCCGGGCGCTGGATGCACTGGAGAAGACCCTGGCCTCGGCACCGCGCGCCCCCCGCCACCTGGCGCCGGCCCGCATCGGCCTGTGGGGCCTCTTGGGGGGCCTGGGCGACGGCGAGGCCCTGGACAAGATCATGAAAGCCGCCCAGAGCGACGAAGGCGAGATTGCGCTTGCCGCCGGCGCCGCCCTGGTGGATGCCGTGGCGGGAGAGCCCCTGTTCAAGACGCTTGAGGCCCTGAAGACCCGCAAGGACGCGCCCAACGGCCCAGCCGTGGCAATGGAAGGCTACCTCGAGCTCTGCCGGCGTGCGGCTGCAGCGGGCGACCGGGCCCTGTTCCGGCGCGCCAACGCGCTGGCCACGGCAGCAGACCCGAACATGGGCCGCCAGTTCAATGTGCTCAGGGAGCTGCGGGCGCAACTGAACCACAACGCCGCAGCCGCAGAGGAGCAGGAGCTGCTGCCCCGCAACCTGGCGCTGGCCGAGCTGGAGCTGAAGTAGGACTTGCCCGCGCTTGCAGTTCTCTGCGATCCCTGCCTGAGACTGCTGTTGAGCAGCAAGGCGGTGCACCCGATTCGGCAAGCGAAGGCGCGGCTGGGCTACTCGAGCTCTTCGGCACGCACGAAGTTGTCGCGCTCGCCGCGGCCCGTCAGCGGGTAGTCCTTGCGCAGCGGGAAGTGCTCGTAGTAGTCCGGCAGCAGCACGCGGCGCAGGTCCGGGTGGCCGTCAAAGATAATGCCGAACATGTCGAAGACCTCGCGCTCGATCCACGGTGCGCCCTTGAACACCGGGGCCGCCGAGGGAACACGCGGATCCTGTTCCGGCACGCTCACTTCAACACGCACGCGCTTCTTGTGGGCGACGCTGTAGACCACGTACACCACGGTAAAGCGCCGGGCGGGCTCAAAATCCTCGCGGCGCATGTTGTCCACGGCCGTGATGTCCGTGAGCATCTCGAACTTCAGAGCAGGGTCGTCCCGCAGGCAGCGCAGCACGTCCACCACATGCTCCGGCGCCGCCTTCAGCACAGTCTGCTTGAACGCCGTCTCAATACCCAGCACACGGTCGCCCAAGCGGCTGCGTATCAGCTCGTGGTCCACTGCGTTTTCTTCCAGCACCCGGCGCGATGGCTGGTGCGCGTCGTGGGTGGGCGGCAGCTTCTTCTCGGGCGGCTTGGCGGCTGGTGCGGGCTGTCCACTCATGCGGGTTCCTGTGCCCTGGGCTTCAGGCCTTGGCTTCGGCAGCGGCGGGGCGGGTAAACTCGTGGCGTTCAGCCTGGCCGTCAATGATCTGCTGGATCTTCAGCACCGCGTCAATCAGGCTCTCCGGACGCGGCGGGCAGCCGGGGATGTACACGTCCACGGGAATAAACTGGTCCACGCCCTGCACCTGCGGGTACGTGTTGAACACGCCGCCCGTGCTGGCGCAAGCGCCCATGCTGATGACCCATTTCGGCTCGCCCATCTGCTGGTAGATCTCGGTCAGCACCGGCATCATCTTCAGGGTTACGCGGCCCGACACGATCAGCAGGTCGCTCTGGCGCGGGCTGAAGCGAATCACCTCAGCGCCGAAGCGCGACAAGTCGTAGCGGCTGTTCAGGGTCGCCATCATCTCAATGGCGCAGCAGGCGGTACCAAAGGGGTACGGCCAGATGCTGTTGCGGCGGCCCCAGGCAATCAGCTTGTTCACCTGCGTGGTGATGAAGCCGTCGCCCAGCAACGAAGGAATCATCTGCTCAAGGCCCATCGGGAACCTTTCAGGCCGCCTGCTTGCCGTGCCCCGCCGCATCATCGTCCACATGGCGCGCCGCAACTTCCGGGTTGGCGCCCAGCGGAACGTTCCAGTCCAGCACGCCCTTGCGCCACGCGTACAGCAGCCCGAAGCCCAGCACAGCCAGGAACACCGCGACCTCTGAGAGGTACTCAAGGCCTTTGCCCGAGGCTGTATCGTCAATGAAGGTCGCCGCGTAAGGCGCCAGCAGCACGGTCTCGATGTCAAACAGGACGAACAGCATGGACAGCACAAAGAAGCGCACATTGAACTCGGTGCGCGTCTCGCCCAGCTGGGGCACGCCGCACTCGTAGGGCTCTTCCTTGATCAGGCCGGTACGACGCCGGCCAACGAAGTGCGACAACCCCAGGCCGCCGATTGCCACGGCCATGATCAGGGCGGCGTAAACCGCGAGGCTGAACAGGTTTTCGTCCAAGGTCTGCTCCCTGTGGTGGGTTGTGTTTTACCCGCGGCAACAGCATCCGCAAGCCCGCAAAACGCACGCGGGCGGCAGAGCCGCCCGCGTTTGCTGCTATGTGTTTAGCAGGGGATGGGCTGAATGTAGCCGAGCCCGTCGGACAACAGCTACCCGCGCCCCCCACACCTACTGTCACCTTCGATCTTCACGGATCACCCCCCTTCATGGTCACAAGGTTGGCAGCCTGAGCCGCCGAAGTGTAAGCCCGCGTCCGGGCCCGTGCGTCAAGCCCCACTGGACTTGACAGGGCAAGTCTACCCCGCAAGTCCTGCAACGCCAAATAGTTACTGACAGTTTCTTTTCCACAGACAATCCACTGTGGAAAACGTTCGACGGTTGCAGGTCAGTTCAGCTGCGGCGTTCGAGCACGACCTTCTCGCGCGCTTTGTACTTCACGCGCACGGGAATCTCGGTGAAGGGCGTGTGCTCGCGCAGTTGCCGCACCAGGTAGGTGCGCCAGTTGTCCGGGAACAGGTCCGGCTCGTTCACGAAAAGGACTACCGTGGGCGGATACACCCCCACCTGCGTAGCATAGAACAGCTTGCCCAGGCGGTTCTCGCGCGGCTGCGGGTGGTGCCGGTCAAAGGCCGAGTTGACCACGCGGTTGAGCTCGCCGGTGGACACACGCTGGCCGGCCTGCTCGTGCAGGTCGCGGGCAATGTCAATCAGCGCCAGCACATTGGTACCGTCCTTGGCCGAAAGCAGGACAATGGGCGCGAAGTCGGCCAAAGGCAGCTTGCGGCGCAGGTAGTTGGTGTACTCGCCGGGCTTGTGGCCCTCGGCGGCCGCCAAGTCCCACTTGTTAACGGCCAGAATGACCGGCTTGGCCTCTTCCAGCGCCACGGTCAGCAGTTGGGTGTCCACGTGGCTGATGGGCGTCAGTGCGTCCATCAGCAGCACCACCACGCTGGCGCGGCGCACCGCCCGGAAGCTGCGCGACTGGCCGAAGAACTCGACGCTGTGCTCCAGCTTCTTCTGCTTGCGCACGCCGGCGGTATCAATGGCCACGAAGGTGTGGCCATCCACGTTGAAGCGCACGTCCACGCTGTCGCGCGTCGTGCCGGGCAGCTCGCTGGCAATGACACGCTCCTGGCCGGCCAGAGTATTGGTCAGCGTGCTCTTGCCCACGTTGCGGCGGCCGACGATGGCCAGGTACAGCTCCGGCGGGTCCAGCGTCTCGGCCTCGCTGCGCGCGGGCAGCAGCCCGCAAACAAGCTGGGCGATTTCCTTGACGGCGCGCCCTGTCTTGGCGGACGCCGGCACCGGATCTCCCAGGCCGAACTCAAAAAACGCGTGCGACTTCGCGTCCAGATTCTGGTCGTCGGACTTGTTCGCAATCACCACCACCGGCCGGCCCGCGTTGTGCAGCCGCTGGGCCACCTCCTGGTCCAGCGCCAGCACGCCGTCGCGGGTGTCCACCACGAACAGCAACACGTCGGCGCTGGCCAGGGCGTTCTCGATCTGCTCGTCCACGTGCGGCTGGACTTCGGCTTCGTCCACAATGCCGATGCCCGCGGTGTCAAACAGCTCCACCACGCGCTGCTCGCCATCGCGCGAGTACAGCCGCACCAGCGCGCTGACACGGTCGCGCGTGGTGCCGGGCCGGGGGTCTTCAATGGCGATGCGGCTGCCGGCAAGGCGGTTGAACAGGCTGCTCTTGCCCACGTTGGGCCGCCCCACAATGGCAACCACAGGGATGCGGCCGCTGCGTTCCGGTCCGGCCTCGATGCCGAGTTCGGGGGCGGTGCGGCGGCGCCGGGTTACCGGCTTGCCGGTGCGGGTAAGGCGCGGGCCGCGCGGTTTGTCATCGGCGGGACGCCGGGCTGCTGAGGGCTTGCGTTGTTTGCGGGCCATGGGTTGTTCCTGCGCCCGTTTCAACACAAGGGGCGGCACTTGCGTGCCGCCCACTATGTTTCAGGATCGCCCGCCGTCTAGTCGCGGGACGCAATCAGGTACAGCGCGTACCGGAACAGCATGAAAAAGTCATAGAGCAGGTTGATGGCTGCGCTGACCGCATCGTTGGCCTGGAAATTGTCGCGCACCACGCGCGACGTATCAAACAGCACGAAACCCATGAACAGCACGAACCCGCCCATGGTGATCAGTTGCGAAGTGATGCTGGGGAAGGGGATGAACAGGCTCAGCAGCACGATGCCCAGCAGGGCAAAGCAGCCAACAACCAGCAGGCCGCCCAGGCTGCGGAAGTCCTTGCCGGTCATCAGCGTGTAGGCTGTCAGGCCGAAGAACGTGAACGCCGCCACGCCAAAGGCCATCACAATGGCCATGCCCATGCCCGCGCCGACCAGCGCCGTCAGCATGGGCGCCAACGATACTCCAGCGGCGCCCGCAAACACATACAACAGCGCCGTCTTCATGGGGCTGTGGCTCTTGCGGCTAAACACCACCACCAGAAAACTGACCATGTAGGCGACCAGAGAGCCCATCCAAAGGGCGCTGACCGCACCGGTGTTGCCGGTCACGATCAGGTGGTCCACCAGGAACGTGCCACCCAAGGCCGCCAATGCGGTGACCAGCAGCGCCGTCCCGAAGTACGTGTACACCCTGCGCACAAAGGCCGCGACCGCCGGGTGCGACAAGTCCGCCGGGTCCACATAGTCCGCAGCGCCTGCGTCGCCATAGGCCGGATAGCCTGCCTGGCCATACGGCTGTGCATAGGCTTGCGGCGGATAGACCTGTGGCGGGTAGGGCTGGCCCTGCTGGTTGTTGTAGTAGGGCCCTTGGGGTGGCTGCTGGTATGCGTTCATGGCGTCTCCACAGTCGTGCAGGGCAAGTCTATCTCAGGCCGGTGACTTGTCTAACCTGATCCATCACCTGCCCGGCGATGGCGCGCGCCTTCCCGGCCCCCTGGCGCAGCACCTCGTCCACGTAGTCTTCGTTATTGCAAAGCTCCTCGTAGCGCTTTCTGGCCTCGCCAAAGGTGGCAAAGAACAGCTCGGCCAGCTTCTTCTTGTACTCGCCGTAGCCGGTGCCGCCCTTCAAGTAGGAAGTGCGCAGATCCGCCATTTCCTCCGGCTTGGCAAACAATTTCAGCAGGGCAAACACGTTGCAGGTCTCGGGGTTCTTGGGAGCCTCCACGGGCGTGCTGTCGGTCTTGACCGACATGATGCGCTTGCGCACGTCTTTTTCCGGGCCGAACAGCTCAATGGTGTTGCCGTAGCTCTTGCTCATCTTCTGGCCGTCAATGCCGGGGACCACGGCGGCATCTTCCAGGATCATGGGCTCGGGCAGCTTGAGAACGCCACCCTCACCGCTCTGGGCGTCAAAGCCCTTGCAGTAGGTCTGGTTGAACTTGACGGCAATGTCGCGCGTAATCTCCACGTGCTGCTTCTGGTCCTTGCCGACCGGCACCAGGTCACTCAAGTACAGCAGGATGTCCGCCGCCATCAGCACGGGGTAGGCAAACAACCCGTGATCCGGGCTGATGCCCTTGGCGGTCTTGTCCTTGTAGCTGTGGGCGCGCTCCAGCAGGCCCATGGGAGTGACCGTGCTGAGGATCCAGCTCAGTTCCGTCACCTCGGGGATGTCGCTCTGGCGGAACAGGGTCGCGCGACCGGCATCCAGGCCCAGTGCCAGGTAGTTGAGGGCGACGTCGTGGGTCAGCTCGCGCAGCTTGTCGGCCTCGCGGATGGTGGTCAGTGCGTGAAGGTCGGCAATGAAGTACAGCCCGTGGCCCTTGTGCTGGAGCTCGACGAACTGCCGGATTGCCCCGAAGTAGTTTCCGATGTGAAGGCGGCCGGATGGCTGGACGCCGCTGAGAATACGCATTGGGTGGTCTCCTGCCCGGGGGCTCGTGTTGCATCCTTACCAAGACTGGGGGTGTCCGTTCCGTCCCGCTTCCGCTT
>JADLBZ010000254.1 GCA_020847415.1 Planctomycetota bacterium | reverse complement strand
GGCGGCTGGCTGCGCCTTCATAGGCCAAGGCAGGCTCCACTGCCGCGTTGGTCGGGGCCGAGGGCTCGCCCACTGCGGCGGCGGCCGTAATCGTCACGGGCTTCAGTTCGTCTTCTTCGTCGTCTTCAGGGCCACAGGCCGAGAGCACCAGCACGGCGGGCAGCACATACAGCAGCAGGCGGTTGCGCATCACAGGCTTCCGGGGACGGTTCTCGGGGCGGGGTCTGGCTGCAGCAGCTACTCGCGTTCGTAGGTTCCCTTGTCGCGCTTGCGCCAGCGGCTGAAGCCAAGCTCCTTGAGGCGGCTGGGGGCCAGCTTATCTACGGTTCCCGAGCACAGCGAGATGATCTTCTGGACGGGGTTGCCGCACACGGGGCAGACGGTGAGCGGGTCGTCGCTCATTTTCTGGAAGGTCTCGAAGACCTCGTCACAGGTCGGTCCGGTCTTGCCAGAGTGGCGATATTCGTAGATGGGCATGTGTCAACTTTTCTTACACGCAACCAACAAACGTGACATCGGCAGCAGGCGTAGAACCACAGGGGTTGTCCTAAGCCACGGTTATCAAACAAGAAAGGCCAATTCCGTGCAATGGCATGGCTTCTGCTTTGAGCGGCAACAACCGGCAGGCAGAGGTTGCCTTCGGGAAACTGGTCCCTTCAGTGAAACGACTGAACTAAGGAGATAACGGATGCGCAAGACGATTCTGGCCGCTCTGATCTGCGGCGTTTCGGTGATGGCAGTGGCGTGCGGCGGCGGCAACGCGGCTGGCAACGGCAACACTCCGGCTGGCGGCGGCAACGCGGCCACGGCTGGCGGCGGCGGCGAGGCTGCGAAGTCGGATGCGTTCGCCCTGTACAAGAAGAAGGGCCGCACTTGGCTGACGAAGAGCACGGTCAAGATGGAAGGCATGGACCCCATGGTCACCTACTCGAAGAGCGAGGTGGTGGACGTGACCGACAAGAGCGCCAAGGTCAAGATGTGGACGCTCGACAAGGACCAGAAGCCCATGGCTGGCATGGAAGCCGGCACGGAGATGGAGATCAAGTTCGAGACCCCGGCCGCCACTGGCGACACCACCGCCAAGCCCGCCGAGCCCAAGAAGGAGACCGTCAAGGTCGAAGCTGGCGAGTTCGAGTGCTACATGAGCGAGAACGCCGGCACCAAGAGCTGGTCGTCGGTTGAGTTCCCCGGCCTTCCCGTCAAGATGGAAGGCGCCACGATGACCATGGAGCTGGTCAAGTTCGACAAGTAGTTCCACCAAGCGCACCAGAAGCGGGCGGCATCAGCCGCCCGCTTTTCTTTTGTGCCCCGCAGCCGCGCCGCTAACCTGCTAATCCTGTCCGCTTTCAGGAACTGCCCATGCGCCTGCGCCGCCTTGCTGCCCTCGTTCCACTGTTGCTGCTTGCCGTCACCACGGTCGCCCAGGAAGCGCCCGCTCCAAAAGCTGACCCGGCGGTAAAGCTGAACAACCTGTACCGCCAGATGGGCCGCGCCTGGGGCTATAAGATCACGACCTGGACCCGCGCCGAGGGCGTGGAGATCGCCACCGAGTCTGCCACCGTGCTTGCCGTTGGCGAGGAAGACGCCTCCTGTTCTGTGGATGGCGAGAGCGCCGACGGCTCAACGCGCTGGACCCAGGCCAACACTTTCCGCTTTGACAGGCAGGACGAGCTGTACCTGGCAGACGCTGCCCTGCCCTGCGAAGACGTGGACACCGGCTTTGGCGTCATGCGCTGCAAGCGCCACAGCGCAACTGAAAACGACCGGCAGGTCACCTCCTGGGTCAGCATGGAGTATCACCCCCTGATCGTGAAACAAGTTGAACTCGGCGTGGACTACTGCCGCGTGAAGAAACTGACCAGCTTTGCCAGCGGCGAGACAGACCCCTTCCTGCTCTATCGCATGAAGGGCCGCCGCTGGCTGTTGAAGTCCTCCGTTTCCCTGGGCGGCGGCGACCCCATCGTCAACTACACTCGCAACGAAGTCACGGCTGTCACAGCCACTTCGGCCAAGACGAAAATGTGGCTGCTGGACAAGGACCAGAAGCCCATGGCCGGCATGGAGGGCGGCACGGACCTGGAGATCGCGTTCACCGTCGCGGCAGAACAGCCGCGGGTGGCACCCGGGGCCGCCCAACCCAAGCAAGAGAAGCGCAAATGCACCGCGGGCGAGTTTGACTGCGTGTTTACAGAGGCTGCAGGCACCAAATCGTGGTCTTCAACGCGCTGGCCCGGCCTGCCGGTGTACATGGAGTCGGGCACGGTAACAATGGAACTGGTCGAGTTTGACCTGGGCCATGACCCCCAGGGCACCTATCGCACGGCGGGCAACAACTGGACGATCAAGAACAACCTGACCTTTGCCGGCGGCATGAAAATGGAGACGTACCAGCGCACGGAGGTCACCGCCGTGGAGGGCGGCAAGGCCAAGACGCTGTTCATTACCCTGGACGCCAACAAGCGCGAGACCTTCCGCAGTAACACCGAGGTGCCGGTAACTGAAGCCGCCAAGCCCCTTTGCGCCTACACCGGCCAGGTTGAGGAGCTGCTCACAACACCGGCGGGCGCCCTGCCCTGCCTGGTGCAGGAAACCGACCAGGGCATGAAGATGTGGATGTACCACGGGGTCATGGTCCGCGCCGAGATGAAGCAGGAGGGCTTCAGCTCGGTGATGGAACTGACCGAGTTGACCCTGAAGTAGGTGGCTGGTTGGGCCGTTCGCCCGTATGATGCATTGGGGCCTATGCATACGAGGAGGAGGAGGACGTATGCGCAATGCGTTGGGTGCAGCGGCAGTTCTTCTGGCACTGTTGGCGTGGCATGCGCCGGCAGTTGCCGAGCCCGTGAAGGGCGACTTCAAGACCAAGTGGACCACCTGGCAGACCTCCCAGAAGGGGGACTGGGTGGAGATGGAGATCGGCGACGGCCTGAAGAAGCGCTGGGACGTGCTGGAAACCAGCAACGACGGCAAGGTCAAGTACCGCGAGACCATCACGGTGAAAGGCCAGGAGCCGACCGTACGAGAAGTGCCGGCCAAGCACTGGTCAGCGCTGCGCGTCACCGTCCCCGTCGAGAACGCCAACACCAAGATCGAGTGGCTTGCCGACCAGGACTGCGAGCTGGGCGGAGTCAAGCTGAAGTGCACCGTGGCAAGAGCCAGCATCGGCAAGAACGATGTCGCCGAGTACTGGTACAGCGCCGACGTGCCCTGCGGCGGCTTGATCAAGCAGACTTCCAACGGCGCAGTCTCCACAGCCGTGACGGCGTTCCACACCGAGGCCAAATCGGCAACCGACACGGGCAAGAAGCCCGAGCCGGAGCCTGTGGCTTCCAGCATGCCGCGCTTCTTCAAGACTGTGGGCAACTACGCCGTCTACAAGGTCACCATCAGCGGCGCCGTCACCTACCAGCGCCGTGAGGTGACCGTGGCTGAGGCAGCTTCGGCCAAGTACACCTCCGTGGTCTGCGACGAAACCGGCAAGCCCATCGAGGGCGCCAAGGCAACCGAGATTGCCGAGACCGCCGAGAGCCCCGCCAAGAACTTCGGCGAGGTCACCGAGAAGGACGTGAAGGTCAAGGTCAGCGCCGGCGAGTACACCTGCGAGAAGCGCTTCAAGGAATCCGGCGTGGACAAGAGCACGGCCTTCATCTCTGAGGGCGCGCTGATCAAGCTGGAACGCTCAACCGCCAAGGGCGGTGCCACGCTGGAGCTGATCAAGCTGGAATGGAAGTAGTTGTCCCGGCTTGGCGGCTGTCGCGAGGCCCTGAGCGAGCGGAACCCGCCGGGCATGACGAGCCGGTCACAGAGCGCTTCCTGCACCATGTCCGCCGTGAAATGGCGCAGGAAGCGCGATGGTCTGTGAGGCGCACGTACACACCGAAACGCCACGGGCGTCTCAAGAGGCATGCGGTGTATGCCGCATGGCAGACGCCCCGAGCGGGATTCGGTTCATGGTCTTGGCATACGAGGAGGAGGAGGCATGCGTAACTCGTTGAGTGCAGCGGCAGTTCTTCTGGCGTTGCTGGCGTGGCATGCGCCGGCAAGTGCCGAGCCCGTAAAGGGCGACTTCAAAACCAGCTGGAACACCTGGCAGACCTCCCAGAAGGGTGACTGGGTGGAGATGGACGTTGGCGGCATCATCAAGAAAGTGGAAGTGCTGGAGACCGGCAACGACGGCAAGGTGAAGTACCGCGAGACCATCACCGCTCCGGGCCAAGCCCCGGTGCCCAGGGAGTACACCAGGCACTGGTCCCAGATTCGCTTCCAGGTCCCGCCGGAAAACGGCAGCACCAAGGTGACCTGGGAGGAGGCCGAATGCGAGCTGGCCGGCACGAAGCTCAAGTGCATCATCGCGACCGCAACCACCGGCACCGAGGCTGACGGCGTGACCGCCGGGTACTGGTACAGCGCCGACGTGCCCTGTGGCGGCTTGATCAAGACGACCACCAACGGAGAGGTGGCCGTCGCCGTGACTGCCTTCCACACTGCCGCCAGGACCGCCGGCGGCGAAGAGAAGAAGGCTGAACCCGCTGCAGCCAAGCTTTCTCTGTTTTTCGGCACGGTGGGCAATTTCGCGGTCTACAAGGTCACCATCGGCGACAAAGTGTCGCACCAGCGTCGCGAAGTGATTGCGGTCGAGAACGGGAAGGCCCGGCATTCGGCCGTGGCCTGCGACGAAACAGGCAAGCCTGTTGACGATGCCAAGGCCACCGAAGCAGAAGAAACCGAAACCAGCGCGACCACAAACTACGGCGAGATCACCGACAAAGCCGCCAAGGTCAAGGTCACGGCCGGCGAGTTCACGTGCGAAAAACGCACGCTGGAAAAGAACGGCGACACGATCACGGCCTGGCTGTACGAGGGCATGCTGGTACGGCTGGAACGCACGACCAAAGCCGGCAGCGCCACATTGGAGCTGGTCAAGTTCCAGTTGAAGTAGCCTGAATGCTGCGATCCGGGCGCCTTCATGGCGCCCGGTTTGTTTAACCCGGATGTTGCATGGAACTTCGCCGCGAAACGTGCAGGCTGCCGTTCAGTTTGCGGGCTCGCAGCGAGGTTGACGCCGAGGCATGTCTGCCGACATGGCGCAGGCGGCAACCCGCGAGAGTTCGCAACGCGAACGAACTTGGGCAACGCACTGCGTTGCCCAAGAAGCGCAATGAACGCAGACCGCACGTTGCAGCCGAAGCCTCCATGCAACATCCGGGTCAAGCCCCTCGGTACAGGCGCTGCCAGTACTCCCAGAACTCCGGGAAGCTCTTGGCAACCACAGCGGGTTCTTCAACGCGCACGGGGCGCCGCAGGCCGGCAATAGCGAAACTCATGGCCATGCGGTGGTCTTCGTAGGTGGCGATATCAACCGGCGCGGCATCCGGCCCCTGGTCGGGGTTTCCATCCACCTCCAGCCAGTCAGGCCCGGCGCGCGTCGCCACGCCCAGCTTGGCCAGTTCCGCCTGCAGCGCCGCGATGCGATCTGTTTCCTTGACGCGCAGTGTGCCCAGGCCCTCCAGCCGCGTCGTGCCCCGGGCAAAGGCAGCCGCCACAGCGAGCGTCTGGGCGCTGTCCGGCAGGGCCGACAGGTCGGCGCGGATGCCGCGCAGCCGGGCCCCGCGACCGTCCACGCCCAGTCCATCGGGATAGGCCGCCAGTCTGCAGCCCATCTGCGCCAGCAGCCCGGCGAGTTGCGCGTCGCTTTGCGCGTCGCCCTGCACCAGCCCGTTCACCACGCACAGGCTGCCCGTCACTGCCGCAGCCGCCCAAAAGTAGCCTGCTGCGGTGCCATCCGGCGGGCATGTGTAGTCGGCGCCGCGATAGGCTGCAACTGTCACGGTGAAGCTGCGGTAGCTGTCGCGCCGCACGCAGGCCGGCCCCACGCCGAAGGCCTGCATCACCTGCAGGGTCATCTCGACATACGGCTTGCTGACCAGCTCGCCAGCGATGCGGATCTCCAGTCCGCGCGCCGGGGCAACCAGCAGCAGCGCCGAAAGAAACTGGCTGCTCACCGTGCCGGGCAGGGTGCACGTGCCGCCCTTGAGGCTGCCGCCTTCGATGTACAGCGGCAGGCAGCCGGGCTTGCCGCGCTCTTGGATGACCGCGCCCAGCTCGCGCAACGCCCCCACCAGCTCGGCCATGGGGCGCTCGCGCATGCGGGCGTTCCCGTCCAGCAGGAAGCGCCCCGGCGTCACCGCCAGCAGCGCGGCGGCAAAGCGCGTGGTGGTGCCCGCCGCACCGGTGTAGATGCGCTGCTCGTGGGGCAACGCCGGCAGCCGCTTGGGCGGCAGCAAGGCGACATCGGCGCGCCCGCTGCGCTTGACCTGCCAGCCCAGGTCCACCAGGAGGTTCAGCATCAGGGCAACGTCATCGCCCCCCGAGAGATTGCGCAGGGTACAGGGTGCGCCCGAGAGCGCGGCGCACACCAGCGCACGGTTGGCAAAGCTCTTGCTTCCGGGCAGCTCAAGGCGCAGGTCAAAGGGCCGGGCAAGCGGCTGCAGCAGGCGGGCGTCCATGGCTAGCCCAGTCCACGCAGGCTGCGATAGCAGGCCACGCAAAGGTCCGCCAGGCGCTCGGCCAGC
>JADLBZ010000253.1 GCA_020847415.1 Planctomycetota bacterium | reverse complement strand
GGGCTTTGCCTCGGCCTTTGCCGTCACGGGCCAGACCTACCCCCGCAAGTACGACTACAACGTTCTGGCGGCGCTGGCTGGGCTGGGCATCTCGGCACAGAAGCTGGCCACGGACATTCGCCTTTTGATGGGCCAGGGCGAACTGGACGAGCCCTTTGAAGAAAAGCAGATCGGCAGCAGCGCCATGGCCTACAAGCGCAACCCCATGCGCAGCGAGCGTGTTTGCAGCATTGCACGCTACCTTATTAACCTGCCCCAGAACGCGGCCTTCACCGCCGCCGAACAGTGGCTGGAGCGCACTTTGGACGACAGCGCCAACCGCCGCATGAGCATTCCGGAAGCGTTCCTGGCCGCCGATGTGGTGCTGAGCCTGCTGCACAACATTGGCCAGGGGCTGAAGGCGAATCACCCGGTGATTGCAGCCAGGGTGCGGCGCGAGCTGCCCCTGATGGCGACCGAGGCTGTGATCATGGCCGCAGTCCGCAACGGCGGCGACCGCCAGCAGGTGCACGAGGCCATCCGGGTGCACAGCCACGCGGCCATCCGGCGCATGAAGGAAGAAGGCGCCGCGGACAACGACCTGCTGGCACGGCTGAAGGCCGACTCGCTGTTTGCAAAGGTGCGGGAGGGCCTGGACAGCATTCTTGACCCGTCAAGGTTCACGGGCCTTGCCACGCTGCAGACCGAGCGCTTTCTCAAGGCAGAAGTTGATCCGGTGTTGACCGAAGGCACAGCCAGGGCCGGGGACAGCCTGAACGTCTGACGCGGTGCGCTCACCACGCGCGGTGACTTGCAGAAATTCACGGAAAACCTGCACGCGTGGAGAAATTCGATCGCGGGTCTGTCAGCAACTTCTTCAGTTGTCGCTACTTAGTGCGCACGATGTCACGCGCATTCGCGGGCCTAGAGCAGCGGGTTTTGAGGCGTTGCAGTTTTTCAAGCATGTCATGGCGGCTAATTCTGGTTTCAGGAATGAGTAACTGACTTGCCTGTCGAGTTATCCACAACAATCCCCAAGGCAGCGCACCAAATGCACTCTGGTCTTGTCTGCGTTAGAAGGCACAATTTCCCCAACGCAAGGATTTCATGCAACGGATCCGCGGCTGCTGTCGGTGCAGCGGTCGCGTAGCAGGAAAGGCGCGGGGGGACATGCTGAACTTCAACGCACTCTGTGAGGAACAGATCCGCAACCTGCTGCACCAGCTCAACAACGACTTGAGCCTGATCATGGGCCACGTGGACCTTGCCCTGCGCCAGGCGCCCGAGTGCCCGAAGCTGGCCAAGAAGCTGGACTCCATCAAGCGCGCGGCCACCCGCATGGCAGGCAACGTGCGCGACGCCCAGGTCCAGGCGCGGTCGGCTGCAAAGAAGACGGCGCTGCAGGACAGCGCCGCCTGAACCAGCCGTTGCCCGCCAGCCGCTACTCTCCGGCAGCGCCGGGCAGCTTGGCGTAGTTCGCAATCGCCCAGGCCCGGAAAGCCGTCACAAACTCGTCCTCCGTCAGGCCCAGCTCGGTGAACAGCCGCCCGTTCTGCTCGCTGGCCGTTTCCGGCTGGCCCTTCTCCTTGATCCGCTTGGAGCGGTCCTTGATGCTCGCCTTCAGGAAGGCCGAGAACTTGTCCTTGTGCTGGGTGACGAGGAACTCGGCGTAGCAATAGGACTGCGCCATGTGGGAGTTATCCAGGTCGTTCACGCGCACTGCCCCCAGCTGCGAGGGCTTCAACAGCTTGTTGCCCGCCGCCAGCATGGCGGTGTGAAGGCGCCAACCGGCCGGCGAGTCGCCCAGGCCCGGCAGCGCGTCCTTGCCGCCCGTGTCAATCACGGTAGAGGCCTTCACGCCATAGAAGCGGGCGTGCGTTGAGCCGTTCATCTGCGTGCTGTTGAGGTAACCAAAGCCGTGGGCCAGCCAGTAGGCCGTGTTGCCGCAGCAGCGCGTGATTTCCTTGTAGCCGAGGTCGTGGGCAATGCCGTCGCGCAAGCCGTAGTCGTTGCCGGTCTGCAAGTACAGCCACACCGAGCCATAAGGCTTGAAGGTCTCGCTGCCGCCGCTGACCTTGGCCACCTCGTTGCGCTGGGCGGGGTCCTCAATGCCGCTGCACTTCTCGACAAAGGAGGCAAAGCGGTCACGGTTGTTGAACACCGTGTAATGCAAGCGCTGCGCGTCGTCCTTGGGGCCCTCGGTCTTGTCCAGGCCCAGCAACTCCAGCGAGTGGTCGCGGCTGGCCTCGGCGAACTGGCTGAGGGTCTCGGCCCACGCCTCGGAGGCCTCGCCGACATCACAGTGGACCACAAACCAGGGCGTCTTGCGCTTGGCCATGGCAAAGCCCAGGGCCTGCTCATAGGGCGTGTTCCCTTCGATTTTCGCGCCGGCGGCTCCGCGGCCCACCCACTTGGCGCGGTTGGCGTCGTCGTCGTCGTCCAGCCCGTGCCGGAACCACATGACGTCCGGTGTGGCGCGGGCGGCCTTCTGCGCGTCGCGGTGTTCGGGGCACAGGCGCAGCACGTGAAACAACGCCAGCATCCGCTGTTCGGCGGGCACGCCGGTGTCGGCGGCGAACTTCCAGAGCGGCTCCACGCCCTTGGTGCGCAGGTCGCGGGTCTCCACCACCAGCTTTTCCTCGAGCTCCTGGCGCTTGGACTCGTTGATCACGTCCTTCAGCGGGATCAGGTCTTCGTCCAGTACCCAGGCGTCCTTCTTCTTCTTGAAGCCCATGACCTTGCGGGTTGCCTTGTGGTCGGGGTCGTAGCGCAGGGCGTGGTCAAAGAACGACCTCGCGTGGCCGTAAAGACCCTTCTCCTTGGCCTTGTCGCCGCAGGCAAAGCACACGTCGGCCAGGTCTGCCAGCGCCTTGGCCAGCTTCTTGTCGGGCGTCACGCCAAAGTCGTCCAGTGCGCCGGCCGGTCGCGCCACAGCCAGAAACAGCACAGCCAGAAACGCCAACCGGGCAGCCCGGCGGGCCAGCTTGGGGTAGTTCATGTTCTCCTCCTGCGAGGCGCGGCCTCGCCCTCATCCTTCTTATAGCACGGGCGGGCAAGCGACCCGACGCCGAATTTCCGGCAGGATTGCTATCATCGGGCACATGCTGCGTGCCCTGCTGGTCGCTTCTGCCCTGTTCATTGCCGCCCCGCTGGCGGCGGTCAAGCTCAAGTTGAAGACCGAAGAGAAAGAGCAGGAAACCACCGTGGTGCGGCTGTCCGGCGACGAGGTCATTATCCGTCGTGGCCGCAAAGACCTTACGGTGCGGCTGGACGACTTTGAGCCGGCCTCGGCCTTTCTGGTGCGCAAGCAATTCACCGAGGACAAAGCGGTGCCCATGCTGGAACTGGCGCGCTTTGCCGTGCACCGGGCCCTGTGGAAGGAGGCCCGCGAGACAGCGGCCGCCGCCGTGAAGCTGGACGCCGGCCTGAAGGGGCAGGCGGACGCCCTGGCGGCTGTGGCCGACATCCTGGAAGGCGACGAGCTGTGCGAGCAGGCGGCCGCGCTGCTTTCGGAAGGCAAGGCTGCCGAAGCGAAGCCGCTGCTGGAGGATGTTCTGCGGCGCCTGCGTGCTACGCCCGCTGCCGTGCGAGCCGAGGTGCTGCTTTCTACGCTGCAGCAGGTGGAAGAGGCCAACCGCGCCCGGGCCCTGGAAGACGAAGCGCGCAAGGCGCAGGAATCCGCCGATGCGGACGAACGCAAGAAACGCGCCCCGGTGGACGACTGGCTGACCGGCCTGCTGCAGGACGTGAAGGCCAACGAGGACCGCAAGCTGGAAGCTGACAAGGAATGCGACGACGGCAAGCTTTCTGCGGGCTTGCCCAAGTACGACAACGTGGTGAAGGCCGCCGAGCGCACCCGCAAGGCGCTGGCCGACAACCGGCACCTGCTGACCTTTCGCGGCCAACCAGAACAAGCCGACGCCCTGGACAAGCGCTGCCTGCGCCTGATGGTGGACGCCTGCGAGCGATGGGCGCACCACCTGTTCCGGGCCCAGCGATACGATGCGGCATCCGAAGTGTGCGCCAAGGGCATCGCGCTGGACCCCAAGGACCGCCGCCTGCTGGCCCTGAAAGTGGACATTGACGA
The DNA here is from genome assembly GCA_020847415.1 of Planctomycetota bacterium. Taxonomy (GTDB): domain Bacteria; phylum Planctomycetota; class UBA8742; order UBA2392; family UBA2392; genus JADLBZ01. The sequence continues at coordinate 681 of JADLBZ010000253.1, read as the reverse complement.
GATGTGGGATCCCACCAAGAAGGACGGCGGGTAAGAACTGAAGCACGCAAACGAAAACCGGCGGGCCAATGCCCGCCGGCTTGCTTTACACACGAAACGGCTAACCGCCCTTCAGCTTCTTCAGGGCAGCCAGGGCGCCCTTGGCCTTCACGCCGCCGTCCTTGTCCTTCTGTTTCTTGGCGTCCATCTGGTCCAGGTTGCTTTCCACGTCTTCCATGCCGCGGAACGCCGAGTTCACCATCACCGAGCCCACCGAGATCGCTTCCTCGGCCGAGACTTCCTGCTTCATCAGGCCGGCGTCGGCGAGCTTCTTGGACATCGAGCCTTCGATCTTGCTTACCAGTTCAGACAGGTCGGCAGCACCCATGCCGCCGCCGCGTCCGCCGCCCTTCTCCAGCATCTCCTGCATCTTGGCCATCTGGGTCTGCAGGGCCTCGGTGTTGGCGGCACTGGCAGCCACGGTCTTCTGGGCCAGGTCCTCGCGCAGGGCGGTGATTTCGGCCTTCAGGCTCTCGGTATTGGCCTTCTGGAGCTGGTCGTGCAGCCCCTGGATGGCCTTGGACAGCGAGTCCGTGCTGGCGGCGCGCAGGTCGTCGCGCAGGTTGGTGATCTCGGCTTTCAGGGCCTTGGATTCGCCCTCGCTGCGCGTGGCCACGGACTGCCGAACCACGTCGGTCAGGC
>JADLBZ010000252.1 GCA_020847415.1 Planctomycetota bacterium | reverse complement strand
CTCTTGGATGACCGCGCCCAGCTCGCGCAACGCCCCCACCAGCTCGGCCATGGGGCGCTCGCGCATGCGGGCGTTCCCGTCCAGCAGGAAGCGCCCCGGCGTCACCGCCAGCAGCGCGGCAGCAAAGCGCGTGGTGGTGCCCGCCGCACCGGTGTAAATCCGCTGCTCGTGGGGCAACGCCGGCGGCCGCTTGGGCGGCTGCAAGGTGACATCGGCGCGCCCGCTGCGCTTGACCTGCCAGCCCAGGTCCACCAGGAGGTTCAGCATCAGGGCGACGTCATCGCCCCCCGAGAGATTGCGCAGGGTACAGGGTGCGCCCGAGAGCGCGGCGCACACCAGCGCACGGTTGGCGAAGCTCTTGCTGCCGGGCAGCTCGAGGCGCAGGTCAAAGGGCCGGTCAAGCGGCTGCAGCAGACGGGCGTCCATGGCTAGCCCAGTCCACGCAGGCTGCGATAGCAGGCCACGCAAAGGTCCGCCAGGCGCTCGGCCTGCGGCTGGGTGATTTCGGTGCCGAAGCTGACGCGAATGCAGCTCGCGGCGTCTTCCCAGCTCAGGCCCATGGCCGCCAGCACGTGGCTGGGGTCGGTTTCGCCGGGGGCGCAGGCGCTGCCCAGGCCCACACTGAAGCCGCGCTCACCCAGCTCGATCCCCAGGGCCTGGCCCTCAATGCCCGTGAAACTCAGGTTGCTGATGCCCGGCAGGCGCGCCGCGTCAGCACCGTTGACGCGCAGGCTGTCGCCCAGAGCACGGCGCAGGCGGGCCTCCATGGCGTCGCGTACCGCCTGCACGCGCGGCCACACCTGGGTGCGCTCCGCCTCGGCCAGTTCCATGGCGCGGGCCAGCGCCGCAATGCCGGGCAGGTTCTCCGTGCCGGCACGCAGGCCGCCCTCCTGCGGGCCGCCCACCACAACCGGCGCCAGGCGGCTGGTCATGGCGTTGAACAGCAAACCGGTGCCCTTGGGCGCCCCGAACTTCGCCCCCGCCAGCGACAGCAGATCGGCCCCCAGCTCGCGCGGCTTGCAGGGCAGCTTGCCAAACGCCTGCACGGCGTCGCAGTGAAAGCGCGCCCCTGCCGCGCGGGCAATGGCCGCAACCTCCTGCACCGGCTGGATGACGCCGGTTTCGTTGTTGGCGTGCATCACGCTGAACAGCGCCGTGCGCGGGCCGACCAGCTTCTTCAGTGCAGGCAGGTCCAGCACGCCGTCGGCACTTACCGGGCACAGGTGCACCGGGTGGCCCTCAGCGCGCAGGCGCTCTGCCTCCAGCAACACGGCGTGGTGCTCGATGGCGCTGATCACCAGCTCGCTGCGGCCAGGGCCGACCGACTTCATCACCCCGCGCAGGGCCAGCCCGTCGCTCTCGGTCCCCCCCGCCGTGAACACCACTTCGCGCGGGTCCACTCCCAGCACACCGGCAGCGCGCGCGCGGCTTTCGTCCAGCAGGCGCCGGGCCTCGTAGGCCATGGGATGGTGCGCACCGGGGTTGGCGTAGAAGCGCGTGGCGTACTCGTGCCACACCTGGGCAACCTCGGGCCGGCAGGGCGAACCCGCGGCGTGGTCGCAATACACCTGGGAATGCTGGGCCATGGGCTCCTTCTACCTTCCCCTCCCGCAGCCGCTACTTGGCGGGCCGCGGCGGGCGCGGCAGCACCAGGATGCTGTGCGGCTTGGTCGGGCAGTCGTGCACGCACAGGCCGCAGCCCGTGCAGATGCGGCTGTCCACACGCGGCTGGCTGCCCTCAAAGCGGATGGCGTTGGGCTCCAGGGGGCAGGCCTCGCGGCAGGCCAGGCAGTACTTGCCCTGGTAGCCCAGGCAGGTGTCCGGCTGCACGACCGCGATGCCGATGCGAATCTCCCCCACCGGCGTGGGTTTCAGCGCCCCCGTGGGGCAGGCCGTCATGCAATCGCCGCACAGGGTGCAGGCCGCGTGGTTGGGCCGCAGCACGGGCGTGCCGGCGGGCGGGCCTTCTCCCTCGCGGGCGGCGTGAATGACGTGCTCGGGGCAGGCCTGCACGCACTTGTTGCAGCGTGAGCAGGTGTCGAGGAACTTGCTTTCGTGGATGGCGCCGGGCGGGCGAAAGAACCGGCGTCCGTGCATGTCCACTATGCCCGAGGGCGCGCGGCCGCTGCCCGTGCCCTGCTCATAGAGCTTCTCAAACAGCGTGGGGTCGAAGTTCTGGACCAGCCTTGAGCCCGGGATGAACCGCGTGGCGAGGTCCGCCGCTTCGCCCGCAAAGTGGCGCATCGCCTTGCGCTTGTCCGGGTCCTCGGGGCGGTCCTTGGCCATGCCTACACCCACTCAGGTTCTGCTGCCGCGCTGACGATACCCGCCTGGCGCCCCAGTTGCAGGAACAGCCGCGCGGCCTGCATGCCCTTGTCGCCGATGTCCACGGTGTAGTGGTTCACGTACATGCCCACGAACTTGTCGGCCCGGGCGCGGTCCAGGCCGCGACCATAGGAAAGCGCGTGGTCCAGGGCCTCCTGCCGGTGCTGCAGGGCGTATTCAATGCTGGCCGAGAAGCAGCGCGAGAACTGGGCAATCACCTCGCGGCCCAGGTCGCGCCGGGCCACGTTGCAGCCCAGGGGCAGCGGCAGCTCGTGGCGCGTGTACCACCACTCGCCCAGGTCCACCACCTTGAACAGCCGCAGATCATTGTAGGTCACCTGACCCTCATGAATGATCACCCCGGCGTCCACTTCGCCCTTCAGCACGGCGTGCTGCACCTGGTTGAAGTTCATGGCCACCGGCTGCACGCGCGGGTTGTACAGGCGCAGAGCCAGGGCGGCGCTGGTGAGAGGGCCGGGGATGGCCACCCGGCGGCCGTCCAGGTCCTGCGGGTTCATGGGCTCGCGGGACACGACGATGGGGCCGTAGCGGTCGCCCATGCTGGCGCCGGCGCGGGTGATGACGTACTTGTCGGCAATGTACGGGTAGGCGTGAAAGCTGCAGGCGGTCACATCCAGCTCGCCGGTCTTGGCGCGCTGGTTCAGCGTCTCGATGTCGCACAACTCGTGGCGGATGGTCAGCCAGCCCGTGTCCACTTTCCCGTTCACGAGGGCGTGAAACATGAAGGCGTCGTCAGCGTCGGGGCTGTGGGCAACCGTGATGGTCTTGGGCGTGGGCATGACAGGACCTGTTCAGTACCGGGTGCCACGCTAGCCCCGGCGCGGCGCGGCGCAACCACCCGCAGCCCGCTGAACCCACCGCCAGACAAGCACGCTGCAAGGGACCGAAGGAGCCGTTCCTCAAGCTGTGCCCCTTCCGTACGAATGCACAAATTGGTTGCAGGTACACCCTCGGGGCCGCTATATGGCGGTTTCCTGAATGGAGGCCCCCCATGCCGCGACTTGCCCTGCTGCTGTTGCTTCTCGCCGGTGCCGCCGCGCTGGCTGCCCAGCCCGCCCAGCCCACCATCATCTGGGACCCCAGCCCCAACTACAACTCGCGAGGCGGCACCACCATTGACACGATCGTGATCCACACCACCGAGGGCACCTACTCGGGCGCGGTTTCGTGGCTCAAGAACCCTTCAGCCGGCGCCAGCGCCCATTACGTGGTCAAAGAGGACGGCACCGAAATCCGCCAGCTCGTGGCTGATTCTGACCGCGCCTGGCACGCCACTTACTACAACAGCCGCAGCATCGGCATTGAGTGCGCGGGCTACGCCGGCCAGGCCTCGACCTGGACGCAGGGCATTCTGCCCGCGCTGTACGACCTGGTGGCGTGGCTGTGCTACACCCACGGCGTACAGGTGGTGCACCCGCCGGGGCAGGCTACCAGCCAGACACAGCAGGACTTCTCAGGCACCGGGCTGGTCGCCCACGCGCAGATCCAGCCCTGGAACCGCACTGACCCTGGGGCGTACTTTGACTGGGCCGCCCTGGTTACTGAGGTGAACACGCGCCTTGGTGTGGCCAGCAGCGACCGCATCGTGGACAACGTGGACCCCGGCTTCAGCGTGCTTTCGGGCTCGTGGAGCACGGGCAACACCGCCGCGGGACGCTACGGCGCCGATTACCGGTACGCCGCCACGGGCACCAGCGTCACGGCGGAAGCCGAATGGCGGCCCACGCTGCCCCACGGCGGGGACTATGCGGTGGAGGTCTGGTATCCCCAGGGCACCAACCGGGCCAGCAACGCGCCCTTCACGGTCTATCATGCCAACGGAACCAGCGCCGTGGCGGTGAACCAGCAAAGCAACGGCGGCGCGTGGTACGTGCTGGGCTCATACCCGTTCTTTACCGGCAGTACGGGCTTCGTGCGCCTGGCCAACAACGCGAACCCCAGTGTGGTGATAGCCGACGCCGTGCGTTTTCGGCTGGTCTCGGCCGCTCCTGCCGCGCCGGCGCCCACGGGACTGACAGCGACAGCCTTGAACGCCACCGAGATCCAGTTCGGCTGGAACTGGAGCAGCTACGCCGACGGCTACGAGGTGCAGATTGCCCAGAGCGCAGCCGACCTGACCGGTGCAGGGCCCACGCGCCAGAGCGTGACCCTGGGCCGCGTGAACACCTACACCTGGCAGGGCCTGACCCCCGCCACGACGTACTGGTGGCGGGTGCGCGCCTTCAATGTGGCGGGCGGCAACTTTGCCACGCCCGCCCCGGCCAGCCTGGCCACCCCGGCCGGCAGCCCGCCCGCCGCGCCCACGGCGCTGGCAGCCACGGCGCAGAGCGACACCAGCATCCAGTTCTCGTGGGTGCCGGGCGCGAATACGGACGGCTTCTGGCTGGACATTGCCCAGAGCAGCACGGACCTGGCGGCCGGCACCGGCGCACCCACCTTCCAGACCACGCAGCTCAGTGCAGCCACAAACAGCTACCTGTGGGTGGGGCTGTCGCCCGGCGCGACCTATTTCTGGCGTGTGTATGCCTATAACACGGCGGGCGGTGTGCACGCCTGGCCCACACCCGCAAGCGTGGCAACCACGGGGGGCGGCAGCCACGGCGAAGGAGGCGGAGGCTCAGGCGACGACAACGACGCGGGCTGTGCCGCCGCGAAGGGTGGCTTGCCATGGCTGCTGGGGCTTCTGCCGTTGCTGCTGCGCCGCCGCCGGGCATTAAGCACCTGACCGCCCCTCGCGCGGCGTGATCCGACAATGCACCTTGTGCGCCATGCACGAGGTGCGGTTCACTCCCCAGGGCATCCACTTCACGGCCTACCCGTTTCCGGGCGCCAGCGTGTACCCCAGCGGGCTGCTGCCTTGTGCGGAGATCCACGACCTGGACCCCGACGACCACCCGCCCAGCAGCCGCACCAACAGCGGCGAGGTCCTGTTCGTGCCCGCCCTCTACCGCAACGAGCTGACGGCCTACGCGCAGCGCCACGGCTTGAACGTCGCCAGCCACTACGACATCCACCAGCGCATCCGGGAAAGCGGCCTCGCGCCGGACAAAGCGGAAGCGACCGACGACGCCGAAACCGTGGAGTATGACGGCGACGACGACGAGCCCGTGCCACCAGAGGAGAGCTTGTTCCTGGACATCCTGGCAGACGAGGACCTGCACGCGGCGCTGTCAGCCGTGGCCGCATCTCGCCCCGCCGGTTTTGAGCGCCTGTACCGGCGCCTGCTGCAGACGTTAAGGCAACTCAGTTAGCGCCGCACCTGACGTGGCGCCTCGGCCGCGGCATACGAAACGAAGCCGCCCGCGTCCTTGGCAGCGCCCCATGCGATTGCAGGCAGGATGCCTGCGCCCCCGGCTATCCGCCGGTGACGAGGCGCTTTTCCAGGGCCGACCGTGTAATGGGCAGGGATTGCAGCAACCCCGCAATGCGGCGGCCTGCCTTACCGTCCGGTGCCGCAAACGGGTTCACCAGCCCCCGCAACCCCGCCCGGAAGCCCGGCTCCAGCGCCCGCTGCAGCGCCGCCGCGATGCTCTCGCGCGTCGAGCCCCCCTCCAACACGTTCGGCGCCCGGAAGCGCCCCACCTGCCGCCGGCCCACCGTCACGCTGGGCGTGCCGAAGCTCGGCGTTTCGATGATGCCGCTGGAGCTGTTGCCCAGCACCACGGCGGCCTCCTGCACTGCGCGCAGGTATGCACGATGCCCCAGGCTTTCCACATAGCAGCAGCGCTTGCCGTGCCGCTCGGCAAACTCGCGGCACAGGGCCGCACCCTCAGCACCCCCCTGGTCGGCATTGGCGCCGGTCAGCAGCACGTTCAGGTGCGGCTGTTCTGCCAGCACAGCCAGCAGGGCCTGCAACTCGTCCAGGGACTCGCGCGGGCGAAAGACCACGGGCAGGTGCGTTACCAGCACAAACGGCCGCCGGGGGTCCTCCAGCCGCGAAAGGCCCGCAGCCTGCTCAAGCTCGGCGGCGGCGCCGGTGTTCTCGGACAGTTCGTCCAGGCTGGGCAGGCCGGTGACGAAAACGCGGTCGGCCTCTTCGCCCATAGCGCGAATGCGCCGGGCGTACTCGTCGCAAGTGGCGAAGTGCCAGGCCGCCAGTTTGGTCAGCGCGTTGCGGAAATTGCCGTCGGGCGTGGTGGTGGCGTCGGTCTCGCCGCCGGCCAGGTGGGCAAAGGGCACGCGGGCAAGCTGGGCCGCCAGGGCCGCGGCAGTCATCTCGTATCGGTCGCCGGCCAGCAGCAGCAGGTCGGGCTGCAGGCGGGCCAGGGCTGCGCCCATGCCGCTGAGGATGCGCGCCGCAGCCTCCATGGCCTCGCGGGCGGGCGGGGCGTCCTCGAAAATGGGCACGCGCGCCGCCACGGACAGGCCATCGCTCAGAATCTCGGACTCGGTCGCACCATGGCGCGCCGAGAGGTGCGTGCCCGAAACGACCAGTCGCAGGCTGGGCCCCAGTGCGCGGCACACGGTGCGCACCAGCCCCCAGTCGGCACGGGTTGTCGTTAACACAGCCACGCTGCGCACAGCTACACCCGCCCTTCCTTCCAGGCCTGCAGGCCGGTGGCGCGGCGGCCCACGGTGAGGCGCTCTGCAAGCGCGCCCTCCGCGCGGCGCATGTCCTCGGGGGTGTCAATGTCCAGGCTGCGCTCGGCGGGCATCACATAGCCCAGGCGCTCGCCGGGCAGAAAGGGCGTGCAGGTGGCCGCCCACTGACGCAATGAGGGCAGCGAAAGCATGTACATCGCGCCGTTCAGCCGGTGCAACTCGGCATCCTTGGCGGGCGGCTGTGGCGAAAACGGCTGCACGGCGCCGGGGCGAGCAGGGTCCACCCAGCGCAGGACGGCGGCCTTGGCGGGCTCCAGCGCCGGGGTGATGCTGGTCAGGGCGATCGGCTCGCCGTGACGGAACTCGCGGGCGAACACTCGCGCGGCAGCCTCGATGTCGTCGGCGCTGCGCAGGGGCGAGGTAGGCTGCAGCAACACGATCATGTCGAACTCGCTGCCTGCTTGCTCCCAGGCGTGCAGCACGACGGGTGCCGAGGGCGCCTGGTCGGTGGCCAGCTCGGGCGGGCGCCTTACCACGCACCCGTGGCGGCAATCGCCCAGGTACTGCTGCGCAATGTGCTGGATCTCGTCGTCGTCGGTGCTGACAACCACCTTGCCCACGCACGAAGCCCCCAGCGCAGCCTCGATGGTCCAGGCGATCAGCGGCCGCCCCCCCAGCAGCGCAACGTTCTTGCGCGGCACGCGCTTGCTGCCGCCCCGGGCCGGAATGACAGCCACGAAGCGCCCTGCCTGCCGTTCAACTTGGCGGGTCTCTGTCAACATAATGTGCAAAGTATCAAAAGGCGCGAATCTGTCGAGCGCTCGCCTGCCGTTCGCACGGCAGGCAAACTCGGGCCATGGAGGACACCCGCCCCTGGTACGAGCAGGCCTTCGGGCCGGAGTATCTGCGGCTGTACCAGCACCGCTCGCCGGCGCAGGGGCGGCAGCAAGTGGCCCAGATGCTGACAGCCGGGTTGTTGCCGCGTTCGGGCCGGGTGCTGGACCTCTGCTGCGGCGCGGGCCGCCACCTGCTGCCCATGCGCGAGGCCGGGCTGGCCGCGGTGGGGCTGGACTTGTCGCTGCCGCTGTTGGGCGCGGGCGGGCTGGGCGGAGTGGCGGTGCGCGGCAACGCCCTGCGGCTGCCCTTTGCAGGCGACACGTTTGCCTGCGTGACCAACCTGTTTTCGTCCTTCGGCTACTTCGACAGCGACGCTGCCCAGGCCGCCGTGCTGTCCGAGATCCGCCGCGTGCTTCAGCCGTGCGGGCGGCTCGTGCTGGATGTGCCCAACGCCGGCCCCACCGTGGCGGCACTGGTGCCCGAGAGCCGTGAAGAGCGCGACGGCCTGCGGCTGGTGCAGCGACGCCAATTTGACGCCGCCACGGGGCGCATAACAAAGCACGTGGAGTACCAGGCGGAGGGCCTTCCGGCGCGCCGCTGGCACGAGAGCCTGCGGGTTTATGCACCAGCCGAGCTGGATGCCCTGCTGGCTGCGGCGGGCCTGAAGACTCGCGCCCGCCACGGCGACCTGGACGGCAGCGCCTTCGAGTTATCCACAAGCCTGAGGCAGGTGGTGGTTGCCGAACGCCCCGATTCTGCTTGATTCCGGGCCTTTTCGCGGCAAATCAGGTGCGCCTGCGAAACAGGCTACCGGAGACAACCCATGACTGCGCTGCTGCAGACCAACATGCCCGGCCTGAAGCTGCTGAACCGCGGCAAGGTGCGGGACATCTACGAGGTGGACGGCAACCTGCTGCTGGTTGCCACAGACCGGCTTTCGGCCTTTGACGTCATCATGAAGCAGGGCATCCCCGACAAAGGCAAGCTGCTCACCGAGCTGTCCCTGTTCTGGTTTGACCTGGTCAAGGACATCGTGGGCAACCACATGATCACGGCCAAGGTCAGCGAGATGCCCAAGGCCGTGCACCAGTACCGTGACCAGCTGGAAGGCCGCACGATGTACGTGAAGAAGGCCGCGATCTTCCCCGTGGAATGCGTGGTGCGCGGCTACATCGTGGGCAGCGGATGGAAGGACTACCAGAAGACCGGCGCCGTATGCGGACACAAACTGCCGGCGGGCCTGAAGCTGGCGCAGAAGCTGCCCGGTGTGCTCTTCACCCCGGCCACCAAGGCGCCCCAGGGCCAGCACGACGAGAACATTGACTTCGAGGCCATGGTCAAGGCCGTGGGCCGCGCACACGCCGAGCAGTTGCGCGAGCTGACCGTGCGCATCTACACCAAGGCCTCCGAGCACGCCGCGGCGCGGGGCATCATCATCGCCGACACCAAGTTCGAGTTCGGCCTGTACCAGGGCAAGATCATCCTTTGCGACGAGGTGCTGACCCCCGACAGCAGCCGCTTCTGGGACGCCCGCAAGTACAAGGTGGGCGAGAGCCCCGAGAGCTTCGACAAGCAGATCGTGCGCGACTGGCTGGAAACGCAGCCCTGGAACAAGCAGGCCCCGGCGCCGGACCTGCCCGGCGAGATTGTCAAGCGCACCGCCGACCGCTACCGCGAGGTGGTGCAGTTGTTGAAGAAGTAACGGGCACCGGGCGACGACAGGAGACAGGCATGGCAGACGTGGCATTGATGATGGGCTCGGACAGCGACTGGCCGACCCTGGAACCCGTGGTGACGACCCTGAAAGAGCTGGGTGTCTCGTGCGCGGTGCGGGTGCTTTCCGCGCACCGCACCCCCGAGCAGACCCGCGAGTTCGTGGCCGAGGCAGAGAAGACCGGCACCCGCGCCTTCATCTGTGCAGCCGGTGTGGCAGCCCACCTGGCGGGCGCGGTGGCGGCCCACACAGCCAGGCCGGTAATCGGCATCCCCGTGGCCTCGGGGCCGCTGAACGGCTTTGACGCCCTGCTTTCGACGGTGCAGATGCCCCCGGGTGTGCCGGTGGCCACGGTGGCCATTAACGGTGCTGTGAATGCGGCTGTGCTGGCGGCGCAGATGCTGGCCACAGGCGACGCGAAGCTGGCAGCCAGGATTGCCGATTGGCGCGCAGCCCAGACCCGCAAGGTGCTGGAGAAGGACCGCAAGCTGGCCGAGAAGCTGAAGGGGTAGCGCGGCGCGGCTGTGCCGCGAGCCTGCGCCCCCTTGACTACGCCCCCGGCGGGGATACGGTTTGGCCGCCCGACGGCAGCGCCGCCGGGCGATGTTCCGCGGTAGCTCAATGGTAGAGCATCCGACTGTTAATCGGCAGGTTGCTGGTTCGAGTCCAGCCCGCGGAGCCAGCCTGAAAGCAGCCTTGGGAGCCACTCCCAAGGCTGCTCGCATTTGGCAGCAGGGGCCGGGCCCGTCCGCCTGACCAGTAGCTGCGCTTGGCCCGGGCACTGGGTACGCCAATCTCCTGATTGGCGCCGTTCACTTCTCCAGGCTGGAGATCGGGGCTCAAGGGAACAGCCACGACCGCCGCCTTGGCCCGACGCGCGGGCCCGACGCACCAGCCCGATTCGCTGACCGGCTAACGCGCTGCGGCGCGTTCTTTTTCCAGCTTGTGCAGCTCAATCATCAGCTCGTCCACCAGCTTCTCGTTGGGGACGCGCCGAAGGATCTGCTCGCCCTTGAACAAGTAGCCCGCGTCCTTGGCGCCCGCGATGCCCAGGTCCGCCTCGGCGGCCTCGCCCGGGCCGTTCACGATGCAGCCCAGCACACTCACCGTGATGTTGCCGCGAT
>JADLBZ010000251.1 GCA_020847415.1 Planctomycetota bacterium | reverse complement strand
TGAAGTGGTTCGAGCTGCTGCGCGAGGAGTACAAGTGCCCGGTGGTGATGCTGCACGTCCCCTACCAGGGCGACGGCAAGATCACTCCCGAGATGCGCAAGTACGTGGCGGACCAGATCCGCGACGTGGTGATCCCCGAGCTGGAGAAACTGGCCGGCAGGAAGTTCGACATGGACAAGCTGCGCGAGGCCCTCAAGCGCAGCGCCAAGGCCGAGGACGACCTGGTCTGGGTGCTGGAAAGCGCCAAGAACAAGCCCTCGCCCATTGATGCCTACTTCGGGGGCGTCTACTACATCGGCCCCATTTTCACGTCCTTCCGCGGCACGCAGGACGCCGTGGATTACTACACCCTGCTGCGCGGCGAAATCGAGCAGCGCGTGAAGGAAGGCCTGGGGCCCGTCACGCCCGACGGCGTGATGAACGAAGAGAAGTACCGCATTGTCACGGAAGGCCCGCCGAACTGGACCAGCTTCCGCGAGTTCTGGAAGATGTTCTACGGCGAAGGCGCCGTGGTGGTCGCCAGCAGCTACACCAAGGTGGGCGGCCTGTACGACCGCGGCTTCCGGCACGACCCCGCCAACCCCATTGAGACCTTGGCGGACTACTGCCTGGGCTGCTACACGAACCTGAACCTGCCCGACCGCATCAACCTGCTGGAGAAGTACATCAAGGACTACGACGCCGACGGCTTCCTCATCAACAGCGTCAAGTCGTGCAACAGCTTCAGCGCGGGCCAGCTCATGATCCTGCGCGAGCTGGAAAAGCGCACCGGCCGCGCGGGCGGCTTCATTGAGAGCGACCTGGTGGACCCGCGCTATTTCTCGGCGGCCAACATCAAGAACCGCCTCGAAAGCTACTTCCAGATGATCGAGGCCAAGCGGGTTAAGGCCTGAACAGGAGCGAACATGGACTGCTTCATCGGCATTGACCTCGGCTCCACCACCACGAAGGCCGTCGCCGTGGACGAAAACGGCCGCATCCTGGGCCGCGGCATCACCAACAGCCGCAGCAACTACGACGTGGCCGCCCAGGTGGCCAAGAGCGAGGCCGTCATCAACGTGCGCTTTGACATGCTGGCGCGCGCCCTGCGCGAGCAGGCCGGGCTGGGTGACCGGCTGGCCCGCTTTGAATCCGAGCTGCTCTCGGCCTACCGGCACGAGTGCTTTCTCGGCTCGCTGGGGCGGCTGGACGAGCACTGCCGCAAAGACCTGGCGGCTGCGCGCTTCAATGACGACCGCAAGGCCATGAGCGAGGCCGTGGACCGCGTGTTTGCGGGCATCCGCGACGACGCCGCCAAGACCTTTGTGCCCGGCGCCTCGGCCCGGTCGGACTTCTTCCGCGACCTGGCCGGCGCCAGCTTCTCGGAGCACTCGGCGCAGGTGGCACGCGGCGGCGGACCCAGCTTTGACCGGCTGATAGGCGTCTTTGACCGCAACATCATTCCCGTCGAGAACGAGCAGGAGACCCGCAGTTTCGAAGAGCTGCTGCTGGCCGCCTTCCGGCGCATGCCGCGCGAGGTGAAGGGCGACGAGAGCCGGCTGGGCGGGCTGCTGAAGCAGGTGGCCACGGCACCCATCAACGCCATCAACACCGTGGGCACGGGCTACGGCCGCGTGCGGTTGCCCTTCCCCAAGGAGTGCATCCGCAGCGAGATTCTGTGCCACGGGCTGGGCGCACACCTGCTGTTCCCCAACACGCGCACGGTGCTGGACATCGGCGGGCAGGACACCAAGGCCATCCAGGTGGACGACAAGGGCGTGGTGACCAGCTTCCAGATGAACGACCGCTGTGCTGCCGGCTGCGGGCGTTACCTGGGCTACATCGCCGACGAAATGAACATCGGCCTGCACGAACTGGGCCCCATGGCCATGCAGGCCAAGCGCCGCGTCAAGATCAACAGCACCTGCACGGTGTTCGCGGGTGCTGAGTTCCGCGACCGCCTGGCAGCCGGCCAGGCGCGCGAGGACATCACGGCGGGCCTGCACCGCGCCATCATCCTGCGGGCCATGAGCCTGCTGGCGCGCTCGGGCGGCATCCGCAACGAGTTCACCTTCACGGGCGGCGTGGGCAAGAACCCCGCCGCGGTGCGGGCGCTGCGCGAAGTGGCCGAGGAGAACTACGGCAAGCTCACGCTGAACATCGCCACGGATTCCATTTACACGGGCGCCATCGGGGCGGCAACTTTTGCCATGCGCGACGCGCTGGCCAAGCGGAACTAGGAGATCACCATGGCTCTGACAGCCGGCATTGATGTGGGTACGGGCGCCGTCAAGGTGGCCATCATGCGCGTGGACGAGAAGGGCGAGAAGCTGCTCGCCAACTACATCGAGCGCATCCGTCGCCGCGACGTGATGGAGGTGGTCAACGAGTCGTTCGAGGCCGGACTGCGCGAGGCCGGCGTGCGCCGCGACCAGCTTGACTACATTGCCACCACGGGCGACGGCGACATGATCCCGTGGCGCACCGGGCACTTCTATGGCATGACCACGCACTCGCGCGGAGCGCTCTTTCTGGACCCCGCATCGCGGGCCGCTGTGGACATCGGGGCGTTGCACACCCGCGCCATGCGCTTTGACCCCACGGGGCGCGTGCAGCAGTACCAGATGACCAGCCAGTGCGCCTCGGGCAGCGGCCAGTTCCTGGAGAACATCGCCCGCTACCTGGGCATCTCGATCGAGGAAATCGGCACGCTGTCCAAGCAGGCAGCCGACCCCGAGAAGTGCTCCAGCATCTGCGCCGTGCTGGCCGAGACCGACGTGATCAACATGGTCAGCCGCGGCATCAGCACGCCCAACATCCTGCGCGGCATCCACAACAGCATGGCCGTGCGCGTGGTGGGCCTGCTGCGCGCCATCAAGGTGGACGGCGCGCTGATGATGACAGGCGGCCTGGCTCGCGACGCCGGGCTGGTGGCGGCCATTGAGGACAAGCTCAAGGACGGCGGCACCGCGGTGACCGTCAAGCAGCACCCCCTGAGCGTGTTTGCGGGTGCCATCGGCGCCGCCATCTGGGGCGCATTCCGGCACGGCAAGCTCGCCCAGGTCCAGGAACAGGAGCAGGAGAGCGCCGGTGGCGGCTGACGTATCTAGTCTCCCGGGCCGTGTAGCCTGGGTTACCGGCGCCGCGCGGGGCATTGGCCTTGCCGTGGCGCAGGCACTGCGCGCCGCCGGTGCGCGCGTGGTAGGCATGGACCTGCGCGGCAGCGCAGAGCTGGCTGCCTGTTGCGAGACGGTGCGCGAACTGGATGTCTCCAGCTTTGCCGCCGTCGAGGAAGCAGCCGCGGAGCTGGCGGCGCAGGGCTTGGCGCCGGACGTGCTGGTCAACAACGCGGGCATCACCCGCGACGGCGTGCTGTGGAAGCTGACCGAAGCCGACTGGGACGCCGTGCTGGACGTGAACCTGAAGGGGGCATTTAACCTGCTTCGGCACGGTGCGCCCCTGATGCGCGCCCACAACCGCGGCGGCAGCGTGGTGAACATCACCAGCATCAACGGCATTCGCGGCCAGTTCGGCCAGAGCAACTACAGCGCCAGCAAGGCCGGCATGATCGGCCTGACCAAGGCCGCCGCCCGTGAGCTGGGCAAGGCCGGCATCCGCGTCAATGCCGTGGCGCCGGGCATGGTGGAAACCGAAATGGCGGCTGGCCTGCCCGCCGAGGTGCGCCAGAAGGCCATGGATGAGACCCTGCTGGGGCGGCTTGCCCAGCCGGCGGATATTGCCAACTGTGTGCTGTTCCTGGCCTCTGATCTCGGCCGTCACATCACCGGCCAGGTCATCCAGGTGGACGGCGGGCAGCGGCTCTAGGCAACAACTGAGAGGAGAGCATCATGAGCAAGACACCCGTGCTGGATGCACGCGAAATCCCGATGGCCACGCGGCTGCAGACGATTGTCGCGCGCCTGGAGGGCCTGCAGCCCGGCGAGATGCTGGAGCTGGTGGCGCCCCACGAGCCCAGCAAGCTGCTGAGCAAACTGCTGGCCGAGTTTCCCCTGCGCTTTGACTTCTCGCCGCTGGAACGCGGTCCGGTTGCCTGGCGCTATCACGTCACGGCGCGGCTGGATCCCGTCCCGCGCAGCGTGACCAACTACCTGGCCTGGGATCACGACCGCCTCGACGCCATGCTGGAGCACGCCTTTGAGCACGCCCAGCGCGGCGAGTGGCCGGGCGCGCTGGCCCTGGCGCAGGACTTCAAGCACGGCCTGTTCCGGCACATTGAGATTGAGGAACAGATCCTGTTCCCGGCCTTTGAAGAGGCCACCGGCATCCGCGACATGGGCCCCACCGTGGTGATGCGACACGAGCACGTGGACATCAAGGAAGCGGTCGAGGGCATCGTGCGCGGCGCCAAGGACAAGAACCTGGATGAGATGGAGCGCCAGCGGGCCAACCTGCTGGGTGTTCTGATTGAGCACAACATGAAGGAAGAGCAGATCCTGTACCCCAGCACTGACCAGCGCCTGGACGCCAAGGCCCTGGAGGGCCTGGTCGTCAAGCTGATGCTGAACTGATGGCCGGTAGACTTGCCCGCAACACCGAAGCCCGCGCTGTCAGGCGCGGGCTTCGCGTCAGCAGGTGCTGCGCAGCGCACACACGCCACTGTGGCCCTGCCACGCGATGCAGCCCGACAACACGACCGGGCTTGGGTTCAGAAGCCGATCGAGATCCCCAGTTGCACCCAGGCACCAAAACGCTGCGGAATGGGCTCGAAGTCCCAGCTCGTTCCGAAGTCATTCGTGTTCACCGCCAACTGCGCCCCCATGTCCAGCCGGAAGAACGCCACCCGGAAACCAAAGCCCGCGGTCGCGGTCAGGGCCTGGTCTGCATCCGCGATGTTCTTCAAGGCCCCCACCCGCACGCCCAGCGCAAACAGGCCGAAGTCGGGCTCAAAGGCCACGCCGGCGCGCACAAACTGGGTGTGGTAACGCGGCAGGATATCGCTGCTCACGGCGTTCAGGTCCGCCTCCACGGCGAAGCTCAGGCCCAGGAAGTCGGGCCACAGCGTGTAGGCCACACCCGCGCGGAACTGCGGCTCCAGGCGCACCAGGGCAGGCTCGCCTTCCCAGCTTGAATCCCAGTGGAATTCCGGGCCGTTGATGTTGCGCGCCGAAACCGACACCGCCAGCCCCTTCACCACCGGCGGCGTGAACACGATGCCCAGGTCCAGCCCTACATTGAAGCGCGCCGCGTCGCCGTCCAAGTTGTAGGCGTCCGTCACCGCGCTGCGCAGGCTGTCAATGGAATCCTGCACGCCGTTCGAGTCCATCTCCTCGATGGTCAGCAGCTCGCTGAAGGTGTAGGCCTGATAGAACTTCAGGCTGGCCCCCACCGACAACCAGTCGGAGGCCCCGAACAGGGGCACCCCGAAGCTGTAAGACAGCGCAAACTCGTAGTAGGCCAGGCCG
>JADLBZ010000250.1 GCA_020847415.1 Planctomycetota bacterium | reverse complement strand
CGCTTCCCGTTTGCAAATCGGGAGACTCCGTTGGAACCGCCCGAACGCGACAACTACTTCATGGTGGGCGACGTTGGGTCGATACACTTGTTCATTGACGAGCACGGTGCGGTGCGCGGCACCGGCGAGTCCTATTAAGACAGCGCTGGCGCCGCCTATACCAGCTCGGATAGGCGGTCCTGCACCTTCTCGATGCCCGCTTCGTCCAGGCCCGGGTTCACCACCTCGTAGGTCTCGCGATCTTTGCCCTTGCCGGGAGTCTCAAACACCAGGTGCTCGGTCTTGCCCTGTCGGCGTGTGCCCTTCAGCTTCAGCTTCTTCAGCCGCATCAGCCCCAGTGCCGCCACATAGGCAAAGCGCGGCATCTCGGCGGCGTCGTCGCCCTCAACCGGAGTACGCGCGCGGTGAAACACCTGCCACAGCATGTCGGGGTCCAGCAGCACGGGCTTTTTGGCCACCGAGTAACGGCTGGGCCAGAACGCGGCAAACGCCCCCGCCGACTGGCGCTGCCAGGCCTCCAGGCAGATGTCCTGGCGCTGGAACAGGCCCTCTTCCTTGGGGTCGGGGCTCAGCGCCACGATGAACTGCTCGCCGTCCTCAAACTTGCGGCCGGTCACGGTGCAGCGCCCGCTGCCTCGGGTAATCTTGAACTCCATTACTCGCCCTTCAGGTCCACCTTCAGCTTGCGGGCCAGTGCCCGCGCATCGTCCATGGTGTTCAGCCGCGCTGCCTCGCGCGCGTCAATGCCCGCCGTGGTGGCAATGCGGGTCAGGGCATCCACGGCGCCGGTCTCGTGGTCCGGGTCCATCTTCCAGATTTTCAGCAGGGGTCGCAGGCACTCGGGTGCCGCAATGCCGCGCAGGGCCAGCAGAAGGTACTCGCGATAGACAAACTTCGCGTGGTCAGTGGCCACCTCGTCCGGGACCTCGCGGCCCTGGCGCAGCTCAGCCTCCACGAATTCCTGCGGCTGGACGCGGCCGATCTCAGCTTCGATGGTGCGGATGGCGCGGGAGTCGCCTAATCGGCCCAGCAGCTCCACAAAATGCTTGCGGAAGCGCCAGGCGCTCTTGCCAGCCACGCCGTTGTCGTCGAGGCTGTTCTCGAGTTCGTAGATGGCCTGGCTGGTCGCGCGCGGGCCGATGCGGTACAGGGTCTCAATCACGTACTTGTTGAAGTTCGGCGAGCCCTGGGACTCCTGGCGGCCGTCGTCCAGGACCACCCGGCGACGATATCCCGTCCACAGGGCCGCGCAAAGGGGCTCAATGGCGCCCTCGCCCACCTGCACAAGAATGCTCTGGGCGTTCAGGACCACGTCTTCGCGGGGGTTGGTCAGCGCCAGCACCATGTTCGAGACCAGCAGCGCCTCGCCGTCCTTGCCCCAGGCCAGCATGTTCTCGGCGAAGCTGCGCCAGTGCTCAGACTCACGCGTCTGCGAGGCGTACTCGGGCGTGTTCTGGAACTTGTAAATCAGTTCGTACATGCGGCCGTAGCCCGCCAGCCGCGCGCGCACGGGGGCGCTGTCCCAGTCGTTGCCGTGCAACAGGGTGCGGATGTGCTCAGGCCACAGCAGGTAGCTGCGCCAGGCCCGCTGGGGGTCGGACAGCTCGGAGCCGGCAGGAGGCCACTGGAAGCGGCGGCGGACCTCGCGGCCGTCCTTGTCGTAGTCGGCGGGAGCGGCGGGGGCCGGGTGCAAATGGCGGCGCACGAAGGACCAGTCGGCGCGGTCGTCGCTATCCATGCGTGCTAACAGGGCAGGCATCTTGGTGCCGCGAAATTGGGCAACGTCGTTGGTGTCCACCACGATGCGCGGCTTGCCGTCGGCGGGTTCTTTGGGCGGCTTCTCATTGCCGAAGGCGCCGCCGTTTTCAGGCAGGTTGGCGTGGCTGCTGTTGTCGGGCGGCGGCGAGGACTGGCAGCCGGCCAGCAGAAGCAACGGGAGCAGCAGGAATCGTCTCATGGCGACGCTGTTCCGGGGTCTGTGTCGGGGTCGGCACCATCTAACCAGCGGCCGGCCGCCCGCGCCACAGCCAGCCGGGGGGTGGGCCGGGATCAGGCGCCTCTGTCCTAGAAAACCCTGGCGCCGGGCAACGCCTTGCGCAGGTCGGCCTTGTTGGCGGCACTCAGGCCGGTCCCGCCCAGCCACAGTTCCTTGACCTTCTTCCATTTCACGAGAGTGGAGACCGATGCGCCGGTGATCTTGCTAGCGCCGCCAGCCTCAAAGTGCTCCAGCTCGGTCAACCCAGCCAGGTGGGCAATGCCCGCGTCGGTGAGGTTCTGGCAGCTGGTAACACACAACTTGCGCAGGCTGGTGAGCTTGCCGATGGATTTCAATGCAACGTCGTCCAGCGAGCTGCACAGGTTCAGTTCCAGCGAGGTCAGTTGGGTCAGCGTGCCGAGCTGTTCGTATGCCTTGGCCGAGAAAGTGGTGCCGCACAGATTCAGGTTGCGCAGTTCCTTGCACGCGCCCAACGCCTCGATGCCCTGGCCGTCGAACGCGCTGTCAGCGGCGCGCGCGCCGCCATAGATTTCCAGTTGCTCCAGCCGGGTCATGGACCCCAGCGACGCCCAGGCGGCGTTCGTGAGCTTGCCCGCGTCCAGCCTGAGCCGAGCCAGCGTGGGGTGGCCGGCCAAAGAGGCTGCCGTTTTGTCGCCCAACTGGCGGCACCCGGCAAGGTTCAGTTCGCGCAGCGCGCGCAGGCCCGCCAGCAACGGCATGTGTTCCTCGGTAACGCGGGTACTGTGGTCCAGGTCCAGCACAGCGAGGCCGGGGATGGATGCCAGCGCTTCAAAGCCCGTGCCGGTGCCTTCGAACCCGGCCAGGTCCAGGTTCTGCAGTGCGGTAAGCGGCATCAGGGCTTTGAGTGTGTTGTCGTCCGTGATGCAATCGATAACTCGCAGGTGCCGAAGCTTGGAGAGCCCCGCAAGCTTGTCGGCGGCAAACACAACGCGCTCGTTCTTGCCGGTCTTGGCAACGCCGTTGACTTCCAGTTCCTCAAGCCCCGCCATGCGCCCGACTTCGGCAAACGTCTGTGGCTTCAGGCCGATGTAGTACAGTGTGAGGGAGGTTAACTGGTTCAGGGTGCCCAGGGTCTCGCCATGAATCTCCGGGCAGTTGCGCAATGCCAGCGTGCGCAAGGTGGCAATGCCGGCCAGGGGCTTCAGGCTGGCGTCGCTCGCGTCCTTCATGCCGTTCAGCGACAGCTCCACCAATGCCGGGCAAGCCGCGAGCTTCTCCAGTGAAAAGGTTGCGTAGTTCAGGCCATGAATGCTCAGGGCTTTCAGCTTGGGCAACCGGGCCGGCCACTCGGCCTGCTCGATATCAAGGTGAGGCCACCAAGAGACTTCCAGCCACTCAATCCGGGGATGGCGCGCAAGGAACTCCAGCAAGCCCGGCTCGCTTTGCGAGTCCAGTCTCACCTGGGTTACATCGGCGGGCAGGTACAGCGCCTCAGCAATGTGACGGACAAGAAGAGGCTCAGCCGGATCATAGGCCGGCCACTGCCAGCGCGGTGACGCCCAATTGGTATTGAGTTGGCAGGCCGGAAGCGCCTTCTTGAACGCGGCAATGCCGTCCTCGGACAGGTTCCGGCACTCGGTGGCATCGAGGCGCAGCAAGGTCTTGCTCCTGGCCAGGGCAGCCAGTCCGTAATCCGTGAACCGGTCGTTGCCGGACA
This sequence comes from Planctomycetota bacterium, assembly GCA_020847415.1. GTDB lineage: Bacteria > Planctomycetota > UBA8742 > UBA2392 > UBA2392 > JADLBZ01. The sequence goes on along the minus strand of JADLBZ010000250.1, from coordinate 11,253 downwards.
CGACCAGGTGCTTCAACGCCGGTGCGGTGGCCAGGGCCACGATGCCGGCGTCGCTGCAATCGGCCTGCTGGAGCGTGAGAATCTCAAGTTTGGGCAGCGTGGCCAGCACAGCCAGTGCCCCGGGGCGCGGGTGCGCGCGGACAAGCTGGAGCAGCCGCAACTCGGCAAACTTGGTCAGCGCCTGCGCCCGATCCTGGTCGAGCCAGTACTCGTTCATGGCCAGCTCAGTGATGGTCTTTGACGCCGAGAGGGCCACCAGTGCCTTGGCCGATGGCGAACTGCCGGTCAGTTCAATGCACCGCAGCGCCGGGACTTTGGCCAGGTTTGCGAAGGCGCCTTCGCCAAGCTGGGGGCAGTTCAGCAAGTACAGAAGCTCCAGCGCGGGCAGCTTGCTCAGCTCGGCGAGGTGGCTGTCGGCCAGCTTCTTGCAGCCGGCAAGCTGCAGCACGCGCAGGCCTGCCAGTTTGCCGATGGCTTCAAGTGCTGTCTGTTCCACCCATTCGTTGTTACTGACCACCAGCAACTGCAACTTGGTCAGTCCCGTGAGATGGCCCAGACCCGTGGCGCTGAGCTTGGGGCAACTGGCCAGCCCGAGTTGTTCCAGGGCGGTCTCGCCCGCAAGCGCCTTAAGGCCGTCATCGGTCAGATTGCGTGAGTACGCGAGGTCCGCGTACTTCAGGTCGCAGCGCTCGCAAACATCCTTCAACATCGAGTCCATCCGGATGGCGTCACTGGTCTGGAAGACCTTGACCGCAACACACTCCTTGGGGAGTTTCGTGACGTCTTCCAATGTGGAGACGGTGATGGGATTGCCGATTTGCCCCGGTGCCGGGTCTTGCGCGGCGGCGGCGGGCGCAAATGCAGCGAGCAACAGCAGCAACAGGCATCGAACGCGCATGGTCAAGTTCCTCACGAGGCGAGGCCGGAGCATGTTCATGGTTCGTCTTCAGGCTTCCGCTGGCGTCGGGCTGCGCATCTCGGCGTCGCGCGCTCTTGCCATGGCCCGTGGCCACGACTACGTTCTCGCTTCTTGATCTGCTTGCCCGGCGCTGCGCGTAAGCTCTGCACACAAACCATCAAAACGCTGTTACGCAGCGCCCAAGATAGCAACGCTGCCGCGCTGCGGGGAACGGGCCGCCGGCTTTGATGTTCGCCCTGGGATTCGCGATGTTCGCGGGCAATTGGCCCGGAAGGGGCCTTGCCCCGCAGGGAGCAAATTCGGCCAATTGCGACCAAGCCCTATCGCAGCAGGTCCAGGATGCCCGCGTGCAGGCCGTTGGCGGTGCGAAGGGCGAATGTCGCCGCCGTAATGCCCATCTGGGCACGGGCGACAGCGGCTGTCTCGCCGGGCAGGTCGGCGCTGCGAGTGTCGTGCCAGGCGTTCTCGAACAGGTCCGCCAGCTGGGCCAGGTGCCCCTCGGTGCGCTGCAGCACGGTCTGCTCAATGCCGCCGATAAACGTGCGCTCCTCCAGCACCTGCTCAATGGCGCGGTCAATGATGCGCGCGGCCCGTGCGGGGTCTTTCCAGAAGTCGGCCTCGCCCCCGGAAAGCACGTCGCGCAGGAAGCCGCCCTCGCGGCCCTCGCGGTACTCGGTGGCGTCGCTGCCGGGAGTGGGCCGGGCCTGCGAGCCCAGTGTGTTCAGTCCGATCTCTTTCAGGCGCGTCGTGAAGCGGTCGTGAGGCGAGTTCGAGTCGCCAAGCTGCACCGTCAGGCCGTGGCGGTGCTCGGGTGACACCGGGTCAAACTGGTGCAGGGCGAAGTCTATGCTGTCGTAGATGCCCAGCGCTGCCGCGTCCGGCCGCACGGTGTGGGCCACGCTTCCGGTGGTGCTGCCGTCCAGCGCGGCGGTCGCCACGCCCAAGCCCACCAGCAAGTCGCTCGCGTCTCCGGGGATGGCCCGGGCCAGGAAGCGCAGGTTGGCGGTCAGGGTGTCACGGCTGGCAGCCGAGGAAAGCACGGCGCGCAGGCTGATGCGGGGCGAGGCAGCCGCGATCTCCAGGCCGTCGCCGGTGACGCGGCGCCCTTCCAGCATGACCTGCACGTCGCGCCCAAATGCCTGGGCTGTGCCGCCCAGAGGGCCGCCGGTGCCAAAGCCTGCCACGCCCTCCTGCGCAGGGGAAAGCCGCACGAATTCCCGTGAGCCGTGGTCGTGGCTGAGCAGCGCCATCGCGCCAAAGGCCCGGCTGCCGAAGCCCCGCCCGCCGCCGCTGTAGGCCTGCAAGCCCAGCAGCGAAGCGCCATCGCCATCAAGTTCGGACTCCGTGATGCTGAATGCCTTCAGGGCGGGGTCTATGGCGGTGACGCGAAAGGCCGGCGCTTGGCCCCATGCGTTGAGGGTGCCGTTGGCGTTGCCGAGCACCTGCACGGCAAAAGCTTGCGTGCCGGCCGCGGCATTCAGGCCGTCAGCGAGGTCCTTGGCGGTCACGTAGGCGCCGCCGCCGCCCGTGGCGCGCACCACGGCGAGGCGCGTGTTGAGGCGGCTGGGGTCGGTGGCGTCCTCAAAGCTGATGTTGAACCGGAACTCGGTGCCTGCCGCGAGGCCGATGGCCCCCGCCGCAGCCTCGCCGTGCAGGGTAGCCGCGCCCAGGCCGCTGCTGGATGCGTTCAGGGTACTAAAGGCGCCCGCCAGGCCCACCAGCGTGAAGGGGTCCGTGCCCGCGTGCCGGATGTAGTAGCGCTGGGTGGGCGCACCCGTGTCGTCGCGGTGGGCTTCGACCGTGAAGTGGCCAAGGCCGGCGTCGTTCAGGGCGCGTTCCAGATCAGCCCCGGTGACTTCCATTTGGGTGTCGCCGTCGCCGTCGCCGGTTGCGGTTCCGTTCACCGTGACCGTCTGGCTGTTGGCGGTCACCTGGATGCTGAAGGTTCCGCCGGCGGTTTCCCACTGGGTGTCGCCCAGAGGGCCGGTGGCCAGCTCGGTGCCGAAGACGGCATAGCTGGAGGCGTAGACGCCGGTGACCTCGGCGGCGGCGTTGATGCTTGCCACCAGGTCAGTGAGGCGGGTGTTGGAGTCGGCGTTGACGACCGTGGCGCCACGGTCGCCGCTGATGTTCAGGGCCAGGTGCTGGTTCATGACGTCGCGCACGACGCCATAGCCCGAGCCGCCAAAGACGAAGTCCGTCTCCAGGCGCGCGCGCTCGGCTAGCTGGGTGATGTCGAGGCGAAAGTTCTCGCTGGCGCGGTCCGGTGACAGGCGCGCCGTTCGCACGTCCAGCTCGCGGAAGACCCCTTCGGGGACGCCTTCCACGCCGAAGTCGTTCTGGTTCGTGAACAGTTTGCGGCCATTGAACTCGGCGCCCTGGGCCAGCCGCTGGATGGTGGCCAGGGCAAGCTCGGCGTTGTCCACGATGCCGTCGCGGTCGGCGGTGGGTGTGGCAATGGCCTGGGTGGCCAGCCCGCGCAGGTGAATGAGCTGGTCGTGGATCTGGCCCAGGACCTCTTGCGCCACGCCAAAGGTGTGGCGCGCGCTCTGGGTGTTCTCCAGCGCCTGGTGCAGGCCCTTGAAGCGCACTTCGAGGGCCTCGGCACGCACGTAGCGGCCCGGACCGTCTTTGGGCGAGTTGACCCGCAGGCCCGTGGAGATGCGCTGCAGGGCAGTGCCCAGGGCACCCTGGTGGGCGCGCAGAGCCTGCTGGGGAGCGGCAGCGGCAGTGTTGAGGTTCAGGCGCATCCTGGCCTCCGGCCGGGCTGGGCGCCCCACGGCCCTCTCTCAAGCCGTGTGGCGCCCTCCGGCTGGCGGAGGGCGGGGATCGCTGTTCGGCCATCCGTGGCCGCCAAGAAGGGCGATCCGTCGCCCTGTGAATTCCTGCAAATCAGCTCAAGGCCGTTCAGTCTTGTGCCGATAGAACAGATGACGCGTGATTCTGTCCTGGTTACTTCATCGGCAGGGGCTTGCCCTGCCTTCAGTTTTTTCCGCCCGCGATCACGGAAAACCCTAAAGCCCCGCGCTGCCGGCGAGTTCGCGGGCCATTGAAGTTTCGCAATGCGCGGCGCCCGCCGGGGACTTCCCCTGTTGCGGGGGTGCATGCGCTGTTACAAAGCCGCGCCATGGCGGGCACTGTGCTGATCAATGGCTTCGGGCGCGTGGGGCGCGCGCTGTTTCGCATTCTGCTGGCGCGCGGCTTTCGCGTCGGGCGTATCAACGACCCTTTGCCCGCCGAACAACTCGCTTATCTGCTGAAGTACGACACCGTCATGGGCCGCCTGCAGGAGCCAGTGACGGTGCAAGACGGCCTGCTGCGCGTTGGCGGCGTGTCTGTCGCGCTCAGCCACGCGGAGACCCTGGGCGCTGCCACCGTGGCCGGCTGCGACATCGTGGTCAACTCTTCCGGCCGCAACAACAGCCGCCATGCGCTGCAGGAGCTGCTGAAGCTGGGGGCGCGCCGCGTGGTGGTGTCCAAGCCGCTTGCATCGGGCATTGCCGACCGCACCCTCCTGATGGGCCTGAACCACGCCGACCTGCGCGCCGAGGACCGCATTCTCAGCGCCGGTAGCTGTACGGCGCACTGCTTTGCGCCCGTGGTGGCGGCGCTGCACGAGCGCTGGCCCCTGCTGCGCGGCTACATGAGCACTGTGCACGCCTACACGAGCGCCCAGAACCTGGTGGACGGCGGCCACAACGGCGACCCGCGCCGCGGCCGAGCCGGTGCTGCCAACATCGTACCCACCACCACCGAGGCCCTGGTGGCCTTTGAGCAGGTTCTGCCTGCCTTGCGCGGCTGTATTGCCGGCATGGCCCAGCGGGTGCCCGTGGTGAACGGCAGCAACGTGGAACTGGTGCTGGAGTTGCGGGGCCGGGCCGAGGCCGATGAAGTGAACGCGACGCTGCAACAGGCGGCGGCGGGGCGCTTTCGCGGCATTGTGGAGGTCTCGCAGGACCCCCTGGTCAGCAGCGATATCGTGGGCAACCCGCACTCGGCCATCGTGGACAGCCTGCTGACGCACGCGCAACCCGGCGCGCAGAGCAGCCTGGTGCGCGTGGTGGCGTGGTACGACAACGAGTGGGGCTACGCCAACCGCCTGGCCGAGTTGCTGGCGGCACTGGGCTAGCCGGCCGGCTTGCGGGGTTTGGGCATGCGCGGGCCGGCGGACTGCGGCTGGTCGGTCGCGGCATCGCCGTTTTCGCGCGGCGCCTGGATGCTGCGAAGCCGGAACTTGAACGCGCGGGCAAGATCGTCTTGCACCTTCAATTGCAGAAACTCGCGGGGCGCAACGTCGGCCAGGGCGTACCAAGGCCCGAGACGAGTTGCCTTGACGACCCAGATCACGTCGGAGCGGGCAATCTGGTGCTGGGGGCTCAGGCTGACACGCAGCTTGCCGCGCAGGATCCTGCCGTCGTTGATGCGCAACATGGGAAAGGCCGTTCCGCTCAGGAAGCGCGCGCTGGAAGGGGCACCGTCGGCAAACTGCTGCACAGCCAGGTTGGCCGCCAAGCCGCCCGCCATCTGCGCGGCCATCTGCAAGAGCTGGCCATCGGCGCTGCCGCCGCTGCCCTCAAACAGAGAAGCTGGTTCGATGCGACCTGAGCGCCAAGCCTGGCGCTTCATGGCTGTGCGTGAATGGGCCAGGGCAATGCCGGCAAAGACCATGCTCCCGACCAGGCCGCCGATGCTGATCTTCTCACGCTTGCCGTCTTTTGGGTGATAGGCCGACCACGCCAGCGCACCAGGCCCGAAGGTCAATGCTCCAATCCACATGAGAGCGATCAGCCACCAGTGGGGCGACGGGCCCTTGCGGGGCGCAGGCGGAAACGCGGCCTCGCTCCAAAGTGCAGGGTCGCTTTGCAGGGGGGATGCGTTGATTGCCTGGGGCTGTTCGGGCATATATTCGCTCGCACGGGTTACTGCTGGCGCTAGATTGCATGTTTTGTACATTGCCGCCGCAACGGACCCGTCAAAAAAGCCAAGGAGAGACCATGCCCGCCAAGAAGAAGCCCGCGAAGAAGGCTGCTCGCAAGCCCGCCAAGAAGCCGGCCAAGAAGGCAGCCAAGAAGCCCGCGAAGAAGCCCGCGAAGAAGCCCGCGAAGAAGGCTGCTCGCAAGCCCGCCAAGAAGCCGGCCCAGCGCCGCTCGCCCGCGGCCCGCGAAGAAGAGTAGTTCGCGCTGCACAGAAACGCGCAGGCCCCGCGTTGCGGGGCCTGTTTGCTTGCCTGTCCGGGTTCCGGGCTTCGGAGTCTGCGCGGAACTGCGGTGGGATGGGTTGAACCTGCGAAGGGAACTTCGGGCAGGAATCAGAGTCCGTCCCCCGGAACCCGGCTTCAGGCGTCAGCAGCATCTGGCGCTGCCACTGTTAAGATACGCCCCGGCTGCTCCGAACCAGAACACAATCCGAAGCCCCTGCGGCGGTTTGGCAACGCGGCATCCAGCCTCGCGCTTTGGCAAATCGCACACCCTTGCGTTCCAAAGCCCCCGTCGCGGTGCACCGTTGCGGCTGGCGCGGCGGCCTGTATAGAAAGGCCCGGGCATTGCGCGGGAGAACGACCATGGACTACGGCACTATCAAGGGCGTGGAGGCACTGGGCAACCTGGCGGGCAAGCGCGTGCTGGTTCGCGCGGACTTCAACGTGCCCATTGAGGGCGGCCGCATCACCAGCGACCTGCGCATTACCTCGGCGCTGCCCACCATCCGCAAGTTGCAGGACGCCGGCGCCCGCGTCGTGCTGTGCAGCCACCTGGGCCGGCCCAAGGGCACCGGCCCCGAGCCCAAGTACAGCCTCGGCCCCGTGGCCCAGCGCCTGTCCGAATTGCTCGGCTTCACGGTGCCGCTGCTGCCTGATTGCGTGGGCGAGCACATCCGCGCCGACATTGACAAGCTGATCAACGGCCGCGCCGTGCTGCTGGAGAACCTGCGCTTTCACGGCGAGGAGCAAGAGGGGCACGAGGGTTTCGGCCGGGCGCTTTCTTCGCTGGCGGACGCCTACGTCAATGACGCTTTCGGCACCTGCCATCGCGGCGATGCCAGCATGACCTGGCCCGCACGGCTGTTGCCCAGCGCGGTGGGCGCCCTGGTGAAGCAGGAGCTGGATGCCATGAGCCGGCTGTTGCTGAAGCCCGCCAAGCCCTGCCTGGCGGTGCTGGGCGGCGCCAAAATCAGCGACAAGATTCCCCTGGTGAACAACCTGCTTGCCCGGGTGAACGAGCTGTGCATCGGCGGCGGCATGGCCTACACGTTCTTGAAGGCCCAGGGCGCCAAGGTGGGCAAATCGCTGGTGGACGACACCAAGGTGGACGCCTGCAAGGCCATGCTGCAGAAGGCCCGCGAGCTGGACGTGGTCATCCACCTGCCCAAGGACCACATCGTCGCCCGGAGCATGGACGACGAAACGGCCCACGAGGTGACCGGCGACATCCCGGACGACCAGGCCGGCTTTGACATCGGCCCCAAGACGGCGCAGAGCTTTGCCGCCGCCATCAGCCGGGCCAGGACCATCCTGTTCAACGGTCCCATGGGCGTTTTTGTGAAGAGCCGCTTCCGCAACGGCACCCAGATCGTGGTCACGGCCATTGGCGACTCCACGGCCAAAGGCGCCTTCAGCCTGATTGGCGGCGGCGACAGTGCAGCCGCCGTGGAGAGCTTTGGCGCCGAAAAGCGCATGAGCCATGTTTCCACGGGCGGCGGCGCCAGCCTGACGTTGCTGCAGGGCGACCCCATGCCGGCCCTGGACGCGCTGTTGCAAGGAAAGAAGTAGGGTTCCGACCTCTGCCAACGGAGATGCCTGTGGCCCCGGCCCTGAAGATTGCGCCATCGCTGTTGAGCTGCGACTTCGCGAACATCCAGCGCGAGGTGGAAGCCATTGAAGCCGCCGGGGCCGACCTGCTGCACGTCGACGTCATGGACGCGCACTTCGTGCCGAACCTGACCATCGGCCCGCCGGTGGTGGCTGCCATCAAGCGCGTGGCCAGGCGCCCCCTGGATTGCCACCTGATGATGACCGACCCCCAGCGCTACGTGGCCGAGTTTGCCAAGGCGGGCGCCGGATACTTGACCATCCACGTGGAAAGCCACGCGCCCATTGCCGAGACGCTGGCTGCCATCCGCGCCGCCGGCGTGAAGCCAGGCCTGGTGCTGAACCCCGAGACGCCCGTGGAGGCCGCCGAGCCGTGGCTGAAGCAAATTGACCTGCTGCTGGTGATGAGCGTGTGGCCCGGTTTTGGCGGGCAGAAGTTCATCAAGCCCGTGCTGGAGACGGTGCGCAAGGCGCGGCGCCTGGCGCCGGACCTGGACATCGAGATTGACGGCGGCATCAACGCCGAGACTGCCAAGGAGGCCGTTGCAGCCGGCGCCAACGTGCTGGTTGCGGGCAGCTACGTCTTCAGCGGCGATTACGCCCAGCGCATCCGCAGCCTGCGGTAGATGACCGTACTGCGGGCTTCCCTGCCCAGTGCAGCAACTGTCCCACTCGCGCTATTGACGGCGCTGGCTCTGCTGTTGCAATGGCAGCCCCGGGCAAGGGGCATTGTCGCGGCGCGGCATCACCCGCGCACGAAATGGAGTCCCGCATGGCCCGCAGAGAGGCGCTTGACGTCGAAAAGGCCTGCCAGCAACTCAACAAGATCCTGGAACTTGAACTGGCCGGTGTGGTGCGCTACCTGCACTACTCGCTGATGGTCTATGGGCAGGCGCGCATCCCCATCATCAAGTGGATGCGTGACCAGGCTACCGAAGGCATGGACCACGCCGCGATGGCCGGCGAGCACATCACCACCTTGGGCGGGCATCCCTCGCTGAAGATCGGCAAGCTCTCCGAGTCCCACCAGCACGAGATTCCGCAGATCCTGCGCGAGGCGCTGGACCACGAGCACATCGCCCTTGCGGCCTATTACGAACTGCTGGAGATTGCCGAGGGGCGCAGCGTGTGGCTGGAAGAGTACGCCCGCGAGATGATCCAACTGGAGGAAGCGCACATCGCCGAGGTGGACAAGATGCTGCGCAAGCCCGGCGACCTCACGCCGCAGCGATAGCGTTGCAGAAGGGGCCCGGGCAAATGCCCGGGCCCCCACAACTCCGCTGCCTGAAGCCGCCCAAGGCCCAAGGCCCCGGGTGCTAGGACGGGCTCTATGCCGCTTGCGGCTGATCCGGCTCGCTGGATGGGTCAACCCACGCACGGGAGCCTGGCTTGACCGGCTGGCCGAAGCGGCCGCTGCCGGCGCGAGCGAGCTGCGGCTGGGCGATGCGCAAAGAGCGCTGGTCCTTGCGAGCGCGGTTCTTGTCGCGGTTCTTGCTCATGGCGATCTCCAAATAGCGGGCCCGCAGCAGCGGGCCCGTAGTTCTAGAACGTTCCAAGAGCCACAAGTGCTCCAGGAAATCCGCCACCACCTGCTCCCCTCACACAAGCCCAGCGGTGGCCGGAACTTACCCGTCAAGCTGGGCCCAGAATTCCGCGGGCATGTCCTGCGCCAGTTGCAGGGCGCCGTTCGCGCCGGCAAAGGCGGGCTCCTGCACGCGGGCCACGCGGCCGCCGCCGAGCTGGTTCAGCTTGCGCTCGATGGCTTTGTCGAGGCCCACGATCTGGCTGCCGCCGCCCGCCACCAGCACGTTGTTGCGCATGGCGGCCTGGAACTCGGGGTCATAACCGGCCACCAGGTTGTGCAGGTTGTCCACGATTTCGGGCACGATGCTCTCGACCGCCTCGCGCACCTGGGCCGTGATGTCGAACTCGGTGGGTACGCCGCGCACCGGCAGGGTGACGCGAATGGGTTCGTCAAAGCCGGCCAGGGCCGCAAACTTCTCCTTGATCTGCTTGATCATGTTGACGGTGAAGGTGGCCTGCGGGATGGCGGCCTTGAGCAGCTCAAACAGCTTGCGGTCCACGGCGTCGCCGGCCGCCGAACAGGTAACCTGGTCATCCGGCGCAGGAAGGCTGCCGTGCATGCGGCAGAGGTCTGTCGTGCCGGCCCCGATGTCAATGACCAGCGTGTCGGTGAGGAACTGAAGGCCGTAGGCGACGGCAAAGGGCTCACTGCAGATCATCACGCAGTCCAGGATGCCGCGGGCAGCCTCAATGAGCGCCTTCTGGCTGTGGATGCTGGCCTGGGCGGGTGCCCCGACCACGCCATAGATCAGGTCATCGGGACGGGGCTTGGCGAGGCTGACGGCATGTTGCAGCAGGTCGCGCACAGCCGCCTGCTGGCGGGCTGCGTCGCGGTTGAGGGCGCCATCAAGTTCAGCGTAGTTGACCTGGCCCTTCTGCATGGGGCGGTAGACGTCGCAGGCGTGTTTCTGTTTCCAGGCCTCGGCGCCGAAGAGCTTGTCTTTGCCCAGGGCCTTCTGGCTGATCACGTCGCGCGGGTAGGCCACGATGCTGTCAATGGCCAGCCGGTTGCCGTTGCTGGCGGCGATGGCGGTGTGGCTGGTGCCGAGGTCAATGCCGACGAACAGAACGCCGGCGGAAGGTTTGGACTGCGGGGCGTTGGCGCTGGGCTGCATGGCAATCTCCATGAACTTGCTCATGGATCGGCAGCGCCGGAGGTGAAACTGCACAATTTCCGACAAAGCTGAGGGGCCGGGCTGAGTGCCCGGCCCCAAGATGGGTGAACGCGTCGGAACCAAGCGGCTTACTTGTCCTTCTCCTTCTTGTTCTTCTCGTCCTCTTCCTTCTGTTTCTTCTCGCGTTCCTCTTGCTCTTTCTTTTCTTTCTCCTGCCGCTCAAGCTCTTCGCGCTGCTTCTTTTCTTTCTCTTCCTGCTCCTTGCGAGCGCGTTCCTCCTGCTCCTTCTTTTCCTTCTCGATGCGCTCCCGCTCGGCATTCTCCTTCTGCTCGCGTTCCTTCTTCTCGTTCTCCTGTCGCTCTAGCTCCTCGCGCTGCCTTCTTTCCATCTCTTCCCGCTGCTTGCGGGCGGCTTCCTCCCGTTCCTTCTTTTCGCGTTCTTCCTGTTCCTTCTTCTCGCGCTCTTCGCGTTCCTTCTTCTCGCGTTCTTCGCGCTGCTTCTTCTCCTGCTCTTCGCGCTGCTTTCTTTCCATCTCTTCCCGCTGCTTGCGGGCGGCTTCTTCGCGTTCCTTCTTCTCGCGTTCTTCGCGTTCCTTCTTCTCGCGTTCTTCGCGCTCTTTCTTCTCGCGCTCCTCGCGCTCTTTCTTCTCGCGCTCTTCGCGCTCCTTCTTCTCGCGCTCTTCGCGCTCCTTCTTCTCCTGCTCTTCGCGTTCCTTCTTCTCGCGTTCTTCCCGTTCCTTCTTTTCGCGTTCTTCGCGCTGCTTCTTCTCCTGCTCTTCGCGTTCCTTCTTTTCGCGTTCTTCGCGTTCCTTCTTCTCGCGTTCTTCGCG
>JADLBZ010000249.1 GCA_020847415.1 Planctomycetota bacterium | reverse complement strand
AGCGCGCCACTCGCCCCGGCTGCACAGCCGCCGCCACCACCGCCGCCGCTGATCGGCGTCGTACCGCCGCCACCGCCGCCGCCCGTGGTTGTGGCAGTGCCGCTGACGGCAAACGTGAACGGCGTGGCCGTGCTGGTGTCATTGTGCGCAAAGCTGATGGTGCCACTCTTGATGCCAACGGTGGTGGCTGCAAAGGTAATGGTGAAGCTCACCGTGCTGCCTGGTGTCACGTTGGCGGGGAATCCCGCAGCCCCGATGGTGAAGTCCGCGCTGCTGCTGCTGGGCAGCTGCACGGTCAGGTCAGCGGTGCCGGCATTCCTGACCACGATGGTGATGGGCGCAGAGGGCAGGGCGGTCAGGTCATGGCTGCCAAAGGCGCGAACACCGGCTGCTGCTGCACCGTTGCTGATAACCAGGCCCGCGACGCTGGTTTCGTGCACTTCGGCGATGGGCACCGGTGTGGTTGAGGTGCCGGTGCCGGTAACCTCGAACGAGAAGGGGCTGGTTGCGCAGAGATCCGTGTGCGTGAACTGGACGTTGGCCACCTTGCTGCCGACGGTGGAAGGATCAAACGCGACGGTGAACGTGGTGCTGTTGCCCGCCGTGAGCGTGGTGGCGAAGCTGCCGGTACCCAGTACGAACTCGCCGGGGTTCGTGCCTGCCATCGTGGGCGTTCCCAGAGACATGGTGCCGGGGCCGCGGTTGTTCACTGTGATAGTGATAGTGGCTGTGGCGCCAGACGCGATGTCACGGCTGCCGAAGTTGCGCGGCCCGCTGCCCGCCGCAGCGCCGTAGGCGATGGAGCCCGCGGTGTCGCTGACTGCCAGCACACCCTGTGTGGCTGCCGATTGCACGAACGAGAAGCTGAACACCGTGTTGGCAGTCCCGTCCGAGGCCGTCATGGTGACCAGATGCGTCGTGCCGTTGGGCGTATTGAATCGTCCGGTGATGGGGGTGAGGTTGTAGGGCGCCGCGCTGCTGGTCTTGGAGAACTCGCTGGCCAGGATGCCCGTGCTGCCCAGGTTCGAGACAGTAGTGCTGACACTTACTGTGGCACCTGTGTCAGGGTCGTTTACCTGAAACGACAGGCTCAGCGAGGCCAGGGTCCGGCCATAAGCCACGGCGATGTTCATGCCGTTGGTAATCAGGGTCGTCGGCCCGCCCGGCGAAACCTGGTAGCTCCCGCTGATAGTGGGCGGCTGGTTGACACTGCCGCTATTGGGCTGAAAAAGGATGAAGGCCGTGCTCGGCCAGCCCTTCATCGTGCCGTTGCTCTTGTCCACGATCACGTTGCTGCTGCTGTCCACGTAGTCACCGTAGATCACTTCCTGGCCGGCTCCGGCGGCGCTGCTGATAGCGACAGCTTCCTTGTCGGTTGTGCCCGATGGCGGATTGCCGGGCTTCCCATAGTGGAACTCGATTTCATTGGTCTTGGTGTCCAGCCGGATCTGCATGGTTACTTCCTGGACGACCGGCGGCGTCGATTTGAGCGGCACGTCCAGCCACTCGATCACCAGCACGTCGCCCACGGTTTCGTACAAAACCTTGCCGCCGGCCGTGGGGTTCAGGTCGTTCCAGCGCGGTGCAATGACCAGGCCACTTCCGGCAGTGTGGTCCGGCTTGGAGCCGGGGTAGGAGTTGCCCTTGCCCATGACGATGAAGCCGTCGGTGCCGACCTCAACCTCAGTGTATGTCGTACCAAAGTACGTGATGCCGCTGTTCGGCAGCGCGATGGCGCTGCTCAATTCGTCGTCCGTGTTGAACGAAATCCCAGTCGGGTTGCTCGGCGAAGTGTAGCTTGTCAAGTCGCCATACTTGACCGTGTAACTCTGTGCCGCTGCTGCGGCAGCACAACCGAAACTGAGCGCCACAAGCGCTCCTTGAACAAGCTTCATCCTCGTGTCCTCCCAGACTGTGTGGTTCCGAATCTTCGGCTGCGCTCCTGCCCCGGAGCGCCCTCGTAGCCGCCAACTCGGCAAAGCAAACACCACCAGCGGTGGCGTTACCCGCGTGGGTGGCGGTTTGCGGCGCATCAATATACTCGATATTCGCACATAAACGCCACAAGTAATGTAAAGGGGGCGGCCCTCCCGGCGGCCGCCCCCGTGTGGCCCCCAACTCGCGTGAACTACTTTCTGCTGCAAGACTTACGACGACGGCGTGCGACGACAAGCGACAGCAGCAGCATCGCTGCGGCGCTGCCCGACCCGACAGACTCGGCTGCACAGCCGCCGCCACCGCCGCCGCCGCCCAGGGCCGGCGTCTGGGGCACCTGGCCGCCTTGTGCGGCAGCCGTGCCGCGCACGGCGAAGTTGAAGGGCGTGGTGACGCTGGTGTCGTTGTGGGTGAAGCTGATCCATCCGTTCTTGATGCCCGAGGTGGTCGCGGCAAAGGTGATGGTGAAGGTCGCGCTCTGGCCGGGTGTCAGGGTGGCAGGGAACGAGCCCGCCGAGACGGTGAAGTCCGTGGTCAGGCTCTGGACTGACCCGACGGACAGGTCTGCCGTGCCCGCGTTGCGCACGAAGATGGTGATGGCCGCGCTGGGCAGGCTGGCCAGGTCATGGCTGCCGACGTCGCGGATACCGCCGGCGCCGGCGCCGTAGGTGATCAGGGTACCGGAGGCCCCGGTCTCGCGCACTTCCAGTTGGGGCACCAGCGGCTGGGTGCCGATGCCGGCGACTTCGAACACGAACGGGTTGGTGACGGAGATGTCGCTGTGGGTGAAACTGACGTTGGCGGTCTTGGTGCCGACTGTGGCGGGATCAAACGCCACTGTGAAGGTGGTGTTGCCGCCGGGCAGGACCGTGGTGGCAAAGCTGGACACGCCCAGCACGAATTCGCCGGCGTCCGTGCCGGTCAGGGTGGGGGTGCCGAGGGTCAGGTCGCCGCTGCCGCTGTTCTGCACGGTGATGGTCAGGGCCGTGGTGGTGCCTGCTGCAATCAACTGGCTACCGAAGTCGCGGCCGGTGCCCGCCGATGATGCGCCATAGGCAATGCTGCCGCCCGCGTCGCTGACGCCCAGCAGGGGTGTTGCGGTGCCCGTGCCGGTGATTTCAAACGTGTAGGGCGTGGTGGTGGAGCTGTCGTCGTGGCCGAAGCTGACCGTGGCGCTCTTGGCGCCCGCTGTGCCGGGGTCGAAGGCCACCGTGAAGGTGATGGACTGGCCGCCGGCCAGTGCCGCCGGGAAGCCGCCGGCGTTCAGCACGAACTGCGAAGCGTCGGCGCCGGTCAGGCTGGGCTGCTGCACGTTCAGGGTGCTGCCGCCGGTGTTGGTGACGAAGATGGTCAGCGCGGTGCTTGCGCCCGCCGCGATGTCGCGACTGCCGAAGGCGCGCCCGCCTGCGGCGGAAGCCCCGTTGGCGATGACCGTGCCCGTCGAGTCCGTCTCGCGCACTTCAATGTCGGCCGGAACGGACGCAGGCGCCGGGCTGAAGCGGATGAACTGGCCGGAGGGGTAGGCAGTGACCACGCCGTCAGACTTCACATAGCCTGAGTACGCACCGGCGATGATCTCCTGCGTGCCGCCCGTGGGGCCCGAGATCGCGCAGGAGTACGGTGCACTGGCGGTGGCGCCGCTGCCGCCCTGGGGCGAGCCATAGCGGAACTCGATGTTGCCGGTGAAAGTGTCAAGCTGCACCTGCATGCGCACGCCGCGGCTGCTGTCTGTGGCAAGCGGGCAGTTGCGCCACTCCACGGAAAGCACGCCGGAAGCGAAGGCCCACCGCACCGTGCCCGTTTCGGCCGCCATGTTCATGCCCGCACCCGGCTTGAGGTTGCACCACAGGGGTGCCACAACCAGGCCGGGCGCCGTGCCGTGGGCGGCGGTCGTGGAAGTGGTGGTGCCCGCGCTGCCCAGAATGACGTAGCCGCTCGATCCAACCTTGAAGTTGGTGTAGGCCGTGCCGAAGTACGTGAAGCTGAAGCCCGCGGGCGAAATGGCTGACGAAAGCTGCCCGCTCGAGAGGCTGATGGCCGTGCCGCCCGAGATGTTCGCGTAGGTCGTTACCAGCGGCCCATTCGTTACAGTGTAGCTGGGTGCCGCCCAAGCGCCGGTGGCCGCCAGGGCAAGCAGGACAAGGGAAGCGAAGCGAAGCATGAGGGTCTCCTTTGCAATGCCGGGGTCCAAGGCACATAGGATGAAGAAGATTCTCGCAGGCGTGAAGCTTGTGACTTTGACGCAGCGCGAATAGCATATTGAAAACGAGAAGAGGGCCGCGCCCATGACGGAGCCGGGAACCGACCACGACGAGGCCATCCGTGCCCGTCTGCACCGCCTGCTGCAGGACCGCTCGCAGTCCGAGATCGCCCGCAAGACCGGCACTCCCGTGGCCGGTGTCAACCGCTATGTCCACGGCGCGCGCATCCCAGCCGCCTTCTGCGCCGCGCTGTCGCGCGAACTGGGCGTCAACCCGGTCTGGCTGCTGGTGGGCGAGGGCGCCCCCTTCCTGACCGACATGCCCGCGGCCACGGCAAAGCTGGGCGAGAACCTGCTGGAACTGGTGGAGGCCCTGAACGCCATCGAGCGCATGAAGCTGGGCTCGCTCACCGGCAGCCACGCCCGCGTGCTGCGCACCCTCAACGATGCCTTGCAGGCCCACGAGCGACTGCGTACCCGCCTGAACGAGCAGAGTCGTCCGCTATTTGCCCGGGTGCTGAAGGACCTGGAAAGCGCCCTGAACCGCCTGGACCTGGAACGCGCCCAGGACCTGCGCGCCGCGGCGGGCCAGGTCTCGCGCTTGTGCGACGACGAAGGCCTGGCCCGCGAGTACCTGCGGCTGCAGGCGTTTCACGAGTTCCAGCGCAAGGACCCGCGCCGCATGCTGGTGCTGCAGCGCCGGCTGTTCCTGGCCAGCCTGCCCGAGCAGGCGCTGTTTGACGCGCGCGCCTGCGACGAAGCCCGGCGCCTCGTGCTGGCGCTTTCCCAGATGAACCGGCTGCCCGAGGCCCTGCGCATCTGCCGTGCGGCCCGGGTGCTGGCCGGGCGGCCGGGGCGCGCCTGGGAGTCTTTCGCCCGCCTGCAGCTCAGCTACTCGCTGATTCTGTTCGAGACAGGCTGGCTGCGCCGCGGACTGAAGCTGCTGCAACAGTGCCTGCCGGGGCTTTCCGGCATGCACGCGAAGGTGGGCCAGGCGCAGCAGCTTCGCATGATGCTGTGGGGCGGGATGCTGGCCCTGCCCGCGGCCATGCAGATGGGCGAGCCCACCGACGCCAAGGCCGACCACTTCCTGCAGGTCGCGATCTGGACGGGCGAACGCGAGCCCCTGGAGGCCGCCCTGCGTTATGCCCAGGCGCCCGACGTACAGCCGGTCTGGCGCGGCCGCTTCTGGCAGGCCTTTGCCGCCGAGGCGCTGGATCAGTTGCGCCAGCGTTCGCCGGCCGCCGCGCGCAAGGCGGCCCGGATGCCGGCCAATGTTGATAGCGACGCGGCAGCCGGGATGCTGGACAAGGCTGCCCGCATGCATCTGCTGCTGCTGGCCGGCGACGCCAAGGGTGCGCGCGAACTGTGGCAGGAGTCAGAAGCGATGCGCAGGAGCTGCCGCCCGGACCTTTCGCCGCACCCCATGGCGCTCTGCCTGCATCATCGCACCGCGTTGCGGCTGTTCGGCCCGCAGGAGCGGCGCGCGGCTGCACTCAACGCGCGGAGATTCTTCCGGCGCTGGGGCAGCCGCGGCTTTGCCCTGCTGGCGGGGCTGGCAATCAGGAGCTGAACGGTCGCGAGCCGGCAGGGGGATTACTACGCGACCGAGAGCAAGAAACCCAGGATCAGGGCGATCACCAGCACGGTGAGCGCGCTCCAGACCATCGAGATCCAGGCGCAGATGCGGACCGTGGTGATCCGGCTGCGATCCGTCGTGGGCCGGTGCCCGGCGGCGATGAGCTGCTCCGCGCGGCTGGCGCGCCCCAGGGCCAGCGGCCCGGTGACGATGCCCACGGGAAGCCCCATCACGGTGGTCACGATCAACCCGACCAGGGACAGCGGGAGCATCACTTCGTCGGATTGCGCCCAGTGTGCAGCGGGGCGGCCATAGGGCTGCGGCCCGTGGGCAGGCGCGTAGGGCACTTGGCGGGCAGTGGCGTGGTTGCTGCCGGGCATGCGGCGGGCGGTGCGAGGCGTGGGCAGGTTGATCGGCTTGCTTGCGGTCGTGTTCATCGTCGTCCTTTCGTCCATGCCCAGAGTCAATCCTGTGCGCGGGGCTTGTGCCATTACGATGGCCCGGCCCGTTTGTAGCGCTGTGTCCCGGGGCTGATGCGCCCCGCGCGCTGATCTTCTGTCAGGATTCCGTGAACCGGGATACTTGCTTGCGGCACAGGGGCAGCGATGGCTGCGTCGCGTGCTACCCCCACATTTCCAGCCGTCCGGCGACGGGCGGCGCAGAGCACCGCGAGAACCCATGAAGCGCAACTGGCTGGCAGTGGCAGGGCTTTCCATGTTGATGGCCCAAGCCTTGGCAGCACAAGCTGCCGAAGAGCCCAAGCCCGAAGATGAGGACGCGACAGACATCACCGTGGTTACCCCCGGCGGCAGCGAACGCAAGCTGATGGACACGCCGGACTCGGTGAGCGTGCTGGAAGGCCGCAAGCTCCACGAGCGCCAGGCCGGCCAGGCGCCGGACCTGCTGGAAGGCGCGGCTGGCGTTTACCTGCAGCACACCGGCGCGGGCCAAGGCTCGCCGTTCCTGCGCGGGCGCACCGGCAAGGAGATCCTGCTGCTGGTCAACGGCGTGCGCTTCAACACCAGCACCTTCCGCAGCGGGCCCAACCAGTATTTCAGCAGCATCGACGCCGACAGCATCGAGCGCATTGAAGTGATCCGCGGGCCTTCCAGCGTCCTCTACGGCAGCGACGCCATGGGCGGCGTCATCAACGTGATCCTCAAGCGGCCTGTCTACCAGGACTTCGAGTACAGTTTCGGCGCACGCGGGCGCTTCCAGAGTGCCGACCGCCGCAAGCAGGGCGGCCTGTTCGGCGAGATCGGCACCCAGAACTTCGGCGCCGTCATCAACGCCAGCTACGCCGACGTGGACGAACTGGTCGGCGGCAGCAGCATCGGACGCCAGCCGTTCACGGCCTACGAGGAATGGGGAGCCTTCGGCAGCTTCGGCGCGCGCTTTGGCGAGCACACCGTCACCCTCACCTACAGCCACTTCCAGCAGAACGACCTCAGCCGCACGGATGCCGTCAGCGGCATCGTGCCGAACCAGGCTGTGCTGCCGGCACCGGGCGTGGGGCAGGACCTGCGGCGGCTGTTCGAGTGGCAGGTGGACGACTTTGCGCTGGCGGAGTGGCGATGGGAGACAGGTGGGCTTCTGCGCGAGATGTTTGTGGACCTGAGTTACCACAAGCAGCAGGAAACGCAGGAGCGCATCCGCCGCAGCAGCGCCAACCGGCTGGAGGACAGCAACTTCAATACGCACAGCTTCGGCCTGAAGATGCAGGCGGTGCTGGACTTTGCCGAGTGGGCCGTGCTGACCGTGGGCGCCGAGGCGAACTACGACACCGTGCACACCCGCAGCGCGGACATCAACCGCACCACGGACGTGCAGAAGAACATTGACGGCCGTGTGCAGTTCCCGGACTGGAGCAACTACGCCAGCTTCGGCATCTATGCCCAGAACGAAACAGCCTTGCTAAACGAAGCCCTGCTGGTGCGCTACGGCGTGCGCTACTCGGGTTTCCGGGCGCAGAGCGACGTGGACACGCGCTATGCGCAGCTCGACGGCATCAACGCGTTCTTCTCAGACATTACCGGCGCCGTGGCCGTGGTCGGTCGCCCGATAGACGAACTGAACCTGACCCTGAACCTGGCGCGCGGCTTCCGCGCCCCCAACCTGGACGACCTGGCCGCCAGCAAGGCGTTCGGCAGCGGCGCCCAGTTTCCTAACCCCGACGTGGACCCGGAGACCCAGTACTCGGTGGATGTAGGTGCGCGCCTGTTGATCCCGACCACGGACAGCAAGTCTGCTGCCCCCTATGAGCTGATGGCCCACGCGGTGTTCTTCTTCAACTATCTGGAAGACACGCTGGTGAACCGGCCGACCACCCTGGAAAGCGTGAATGGCTATCGCCAGGAGAACTGGGGACGGTCTCGTATCTTCGGCGTGGAGGCGGAGGCCGGTTTCTATCTCAGCCAGGCCCTGGGTTGGCTGGGCCTGCCCACCGACCACGTGTTCTTCGAGGGCGATGCCCTTGGCGTGCACGGCAACTTCACCTGGACCCGTGGCGACAACCTGAAGGATGAGGAGCCCCTGAACCGTATCCCCCCGGCCTTTGCCGAGATCTCTGTGCGCTACGAGATGCTGCACGGGCAAGTGTTCCTGGAGCAGTACACCACCATCGTGGGGCGCCAGGACCAGTACGGCCCCCAGGCCGCCACCGACCCGCGGTTCACGCCTGGTGACGCGCCGGGCTACGTGTTGTTCGGCATGCGCGCCGGGTGGTACCCCTGCCGCCACGCGCGCCTGAACCTGAACATCCAGAACATCGGCAACCGCAGCTACCACCCCATGGGCGGCGGTACCTATGGCTCCGGCACGAACGTGATCTTGAGCGGGGAGGTTCGCTGGTAATGACACCGCGTTCGTTCGGGACGGCCCTGTTGCTGCATGCCCTGACCGTAGGCCTGCTGGTGCAGGCCGTCCCGTCGCCGTTTGGCGCGGATACGGGCAGCGTCTTGCCCGCGCTTGCCATTGCGGCCGAGCGCACGGTGGCGCTTCCCGCCGAGCCGGCCACGGAGCGCGCTCCTGACGCGCTGCCGCCCGCGCCGCAAGTGCTGCCCCTTGCTGACCCGCCCGCCCTGCTTTCCGAGCCGGATCTCGGTTCTGTTCCTCAAGTGGCTGTCGAGCCCGACGCAGTGGCTCCGCCGCCCCCGCTCACGGTCGCCCAGCCGCCGGCGGAGCCGCGCGCTCGCGCGGCGTCTCCGCTGGTGACACGAGCAGCCCCTGCGCCGAAGACCGCGCCGGTGGCGGAACCCGCTCCGGATGCCCCGGCAGCGGCCCCTCCACGCCAGGCTCCAGCCGCGGCAGCCGCCGGCCCCGGCATCCCTGACACCCCGCCCGCCCTTGTTCAGCCAAGCTGGCCGCGCAGCGTGCGCAACGGCTTTACGGGCACTGTCATCGCCTGCGTGCGGGTGGACGCCACCGGGCATGCTTGCAGCGTGGAGTTGGTGCAGGGCACGGGCCGTGCATCCATGGACGAAGCCCTGCGCGAGGCTTTTCTCGGCGCGGACTACCGCCCAGCTACTCGGGCCGGTGTGCCGGCTGCCTGCACCCACACCTTCCGGGTGCACTTCCGGCGCGAAAAGCAGTGATTACCTGACGATCTGGTACAGGGTCCACTCGTCGTCAGCGGCGCGGATGCAAATGCGCAGCCGGCCCGCGCGGGCTTCATCGGCCAGGCGGCTGTAGGAGTACTCGCTGCTGCTGCGACGGTACAGGATGTAGTCGCAACCGAAGTCATCGCGGGCGTGCTCCAGAAGCTCGGCGCGGCGGCCCCGCGACAGGTCGTACCACAGCTCGTACTTCTGCGGGTCTTTCACCAGCATGAAGGTCGGGTCCAGGCCGTTCAGGTAGTCGCACTCGCTGGCGTAGAAGAACAGGTACGGGAAGTCGTCCCAGCGGCAGTGGAACACCGCCTTGCCGTGGGCCTCGCTGTGTTCGTGCAGCCAGCGGCCTGCCATCTCCACAGTGCCGCGGTTGGTGGCGCGGTAGGCAATGGCGGCGCCCACCCAGATGACCGCCGAGGCCACCAGGCCGATACCCGCCAGGGCGGCCGGCAATGCACGCGAGACCACGGGGCGGCGTTCGCGCCAGGCCAGCCAGGCCGGGCAGGCCATGATCTCGGTGATCCACAGGCCGATGGCCAGCACCATGAAGGGCGTTGCATACTCAATGAAGCGCTGGTTCATGGCATAGGCCAGCTCCCAGCACACCGCCACCGCACCCGCCTGCAGGGTCTCGCGCGATGGCTTGGCGCCCAGCAGCAGGGCCACCAGCGGCAACACCATGGGGGCAAAGAAGATCACCGGCGTGCTCATGGCCAGCGAGTACGCGCTGGGGGGCTCCAGCTCGCGGCCCAGTTGCAGTTCAGCCCCCACGGCGATGCGCGTGCTGCTGCCCACAATCTCCATGATGCTGTCCACGACCGGCGCCAGGGTTGTCTTGTGCGAGTAGGCCAGCACCACCACGTTCTGCACCCACCAATGGTTCAGGGTTTCCAGCGGTTGGGGGTGAATGGCGCAGCCCAGCAGGATGCCGCCCGCCACCGCGGCCAGCATCCAGCCGTTGGCCTTCAGCTCGGCCCGGCGCGTCACGCCGTTGCGGCCGCCCAGCACCAGGTCTACCAGCGTGCGTGCCACCTGCATGGCAAGCAGCAAATGGCTGGCGGTGTAGGTGAGGGTGTAGACGGCGGCCAGCAGCAGGGCGCCGGCACGGTGCCGGCGCGCCAACGCCACCCAGCCGGCGAGGGCAAGCGCCATGCTGGCCACGTAGCTGCGGCACATGTTGAGGCGGAACACGATGTAGCTGCCGCCCACCGCAGCCATGCACAGGGTGTAGGCCCAGGCGTGCGGCGTCTTCAGCAGGCGCAGGCAGCCAAACAGCGTCAAGGCCACCAGAGCGATCAGGGTGGCGATGCCCAGCTTGCCCGCCAGGATCAGCCCTTCCACATCGCCGGGGCCGTCTGCCAGCGCGTGGGTAAACGGCGTGAGATACAGGTGAAACAGGAAGTCCTTGTCGCTGAAGTCGCCGTTCCAGATAGTGTGGCGCGTCCAGTGAAAGTCCGCCCCGGCTGCCTGCACTTCGCCGGTTCCGTACAGCCATCCCATCTTGGTGTGAAAGTAGCCGTCGCAGTCAGAAAGCCCCACCGCACGGGCGTGCCAACGGCTGCCTTCCGGCGTGTCCACCAGGCCGGGCGCAAACTGGTAGTACAGCCCGCCCAGGAACATGACAAAGGCCAGCAGCCCGGCCTGCAGCCAGGGGTTTCCCAGCCATTGGCGCCAGGCCGGCTTGGGAGACACGACGGATGTTTCCGGCTGTTCCGGCAGCATGGGCGCGGCAGGATAGCAAGGCGTGCGAGGGGCTGCGGCTACTTCTTCCTGGTTTCCTCGATCTCGGCTTCAAGCTGTTTGGCCATCTCGGTGGCGAGGCGTCCGGCCCGCACGGTGTTCTGCTCGCGGGCAAAGGCCTTCAGTGCGTTCACCAGCATCTCGTCGCCCTGGCTTTCGCTGCGCTCGACCAGTTTCTTGAGGTCGTCAAAGGCCCGGATCTCGTCCTTGGCGGCCTTGTCCTTGCGGATTTCGAAGAGTTCTTTCTTGGCGGCCTCGCCCAGTTCGTGCTCGGCGAACTCGTCCTTCATGGTATCGAGGGCGGGCATCACCAGGTCGTAGCGCAGGTCGGCGCGCCAGGCCTTGATGCGCTCGTTGCGCTTCTCGGCCAGCTCGCGCGCCTTGGTGCAGATCAGCTCAAGGTCAGCCTTGGTCTGGTCGTCGGGTGGTGCTGCCAGCAGTCTCTCGGCCTGCTTCAGGGCGCGGCCGAACTTGCGGTCGCCAAAGGCCTTGGCGGCTTCCTTGGCCGGGTCAGCCACCTTCTCGCGGGGCAGGCTTCCGTAGGGGCAGCGGGCCAGTTCGCGGTCCAGCACGGCCTCCCATCCGGCGTTGCCCCAGAAGGCGACCTTGCCCTCGATGTTGATGACCGTGGTGCGGAAGCCTGAGTCCGCCTTGTAGCGCGCAAAGTCGTTGGCCTCGTCGTAGAAGCCGCCCATGCAGATGGGGAAGGTGTACTTGCTGGACTTGGCCAGCTTGCGCACCTGCAGCAGCTTCTCAAAGTCCAGCCGGAAGATGGTGAAGACATGCAGGCCGCGACCGCTGTATTTGTCCCAGTAGGCCTGCACCTTGGCGGCGTCCTTGGCACTGGCATCGCGGGCGTGCCACTCCATGATCAGCACGACGTTGCCCTGGCAGTCCGGCAGCTCGCGGGCAAACTCGGGCGGGTTCACGATGTTTCCGCCGGCCTTGAAACGCGGGGCGTCTTCCCCGACTTTGGGCTCGGCTGCCAGCACGGGGGCCAGCAAGAACAGCAATGGCATAAGCGTTCTACGCATGGGGGTCCTCACTGCTCAGAGCTTACGCCCACCGTTGCCGCAAGCAAACAAAACGGGGCCCGCAAGCGCGGGCCCCGTTTTGTCATGGCTATTCACTACTCCGCCGTGGCGGCCTCTGGCTTCACGGCCGGGGCCGAGAACTCGCCCTCCTTGGCCGGGGTGCCCGGCTGGGTGGGCTGCTGCGGCCCGGGCTGCGGCTGCTGGCGCAGCTTGTCCAGCAGCACTTCCACGGCCTTCTCCAGTTGCGGGTCGCGGCCGGCCAGCTTGTCGGCCGGGGTGATCTCCACGGCAATGTGCGGCTGGCAACCGTTGTGCTCCTGGTTGGTGCCGTCCACGTTGAAGAAGCCGGAGCGCGGCAGGCGCCAGTTGGTGCCGTCGGAGAGCTTGATGTCGTTGGTGCCAATGACCGCGCCCGGCGTGGCCACGCCGATGATGGTGGCCATGCCCAGGGTCTTCATGGCGTGGGGGAACACCTCGGCGTCGCTGTAGCTGCGCTCGTTGATCAGCACGACAATGGGCCGGTTCCAGTACACATTGGGCTGGCCGACGCGCTGGCCGTTGCGCATCTGGATGTAGGCATAGGGCTTGCGTGACAGGATATCAATCAGCTCCTGGTGGATGTTGCCGCCGCCGTTGTCGCGCACGTCAATGATCAACGCCTTGGCCTGCTGCACAGCCGGGTTGGCGAGCTCGTTCTGGAACTGGGTCAGGTTGTTGGGCATCATCCCGGCGATGTGCAGATAGGCCACCTGGCCGCGGCTCTTGCGGGCGGTTTCTTCGCGGCAGGTCTGCAGGAAGCGCTGGTAGCTGCGCTGCTGGCGCTGCTGGAAGCCTTCAGTGGTGACCTTCACTTCGCGGAAGTTGCGGCCGTCGGGGTTGTCAGCCACGAACAGGCTCACTTCCTTGCCTTCCTTGCCCTCCAGCAGGGCATAGAAGTTGTCAGTCATGGTGAGCGGCTTGCCGTCCACAC
Source organism: Planctomycetota bacterium (assembly GCA_020847415.1). Taxonomy (GTDB): domain Bacteria; phylum Planctomycetota; class UBA8742; order UBA2392; family UBA2392; genus JADLBZ01. The sequence continues at coordinate 17,989 of JADLBZ010000249.1, read as the reverse complement.
GGAAGATGTAGTCGCCCTTGCGGACCCAGGCTGCGTCGGCGGGGCTGCCGCGCTCGACATCGTCCACGCGCAGGCGCTGACGGCCGCCGGTCATGGCTTCCGGCGTCACCGAGATACCGAGCTGGCCCGTGTTGGTGGGCCTGGCCTTCATGGTGCTGGCAAAGGCGCCCGAGTGGCTGGCCGAAACCTCGCCCACCATGCGGTTGAGATAGCTCAGGTACTCCTCGCGGCAACCGCAGGCCTCAACCAGGGCCCGGTACTTGCGGCCCAGCTCGACCCAGTCTTTGCCGTGGAACTTGGGGTCATAGAAGGTCTGGGCCCAGGACTGGTGAGCCTCGTCGAAGGCGCGCAGCATCTCTTCTTTCTCAGTGGTGCGGCGCTTGGCCAGGAAGGGGATCGTGCGGCCGCTGGTGATGCCCACCGGGGCCGGCACCTCTACCAGTTCGCCCTCGCGGTTCACGTAAACAATGTTGCGGCCATCGGGCGTGTAGCTGGCATAAGCACCCGCGCCCAGCAGCACTTCGCCGCTGCCGATCAGGTCGGTGACGATCACTTCCTGGCGCACGAATGTGCTGCTCTGGGTAACGCGGTCAAATACGAGGAAGCGGCCGTCGGGCGAGAACGCGGGCACTTCTTCCACGGCGGGCGTGCCGTAGACGCGGCGCTGGTTCTTGCCGTCGGCGTCCATCACATAGATATCGGCGTTGCCGCCGCGGTTGCTGTCAAAGGCGATGAAGCGGCCGTCCGGCGAGAAGCTGGGGTCGTCATCGTCGGCCGCATGGCTGGTCAGCTGTACCGGCGCCGTGCCGTCCACGCGCTGCAGCCAGATATCCTTGTTGCCGCTGCGGGTGCTGCAGAAGACCAGGGCCTGGCTGTCCGGGCTCCAGGTCTGGAAGAAGTCGTCGGCCGCATGGTTGGTGAACTGGCGCAGGTTGCTGCCGTTGGCGTCCATCAGCCAGATGTCGCTGTTGCCGCTGCGGTTGCTGTAGAAGGAGATGGTCTTGCCGTCGGGGCTGAGGCGGGGGTTGTCGTCGTTGAACGAGTCGTTGGTCAGGGGCCGGGCTTCGCCGCCGTCGGCGCTCATGATCCAGACGTCGCCGGCCAGCGCGAAGGTAATGAAGCGGCCGTCAAACGACAGGCTGGCGCGCGCGATGCCCTCGCTGAAGGTGCGCTCGACCGTGGCGGGAGAGGGCAGATCCTCGCGGATCTCGATCTTCAGGAGCTTGGGCTTGGCGCCGGCGGTTTTGAGGTCCAGCGAATACAGATAGAATTTCCAGACGAACACGATGGTCGAATCGTCGGGCGAGAAGCTGACCTGGCTGAGGCCGTCTTCGCCCAGGCTGGTTACCTGTGCGCAGGTGTTCTTCTCGTGGTCGCAGATGAACAGCTCGAAGCTGCCGTTCACTTCGCGGGTGAAGTGCAAGCGCTTGCCGTCGGGCGAGATGCTGGGCTCGCGCGAGTTGCCGTCGTAAAGCAGGATTTCCTCGGGGGCCTGGCCCTTCACCTGGCGATACAGGCGGTCGTTGGCTGAGCCCTTGTACTCCTGGACCTTGGTGTCGGAGGCGCCGTCCACGTAGTACAGCGTGGTGCCGTCGTCGCTGGTGCTGGCCTCGCGGCCGCCCGTCTGGGTGAGCTGCACCGGTGTGCCGCCCGCCAGCGGGATGCGCCAGGTTTCGTACTGGCCGCCGCGCGACCAGCCCAAGGTGCGCGTGCTGTAGAAGAGCACGTGCTTGCCGTCGGTAGTGAAGCCTGTGGGGACGTCTGCCGCGGCGTGAAAGGTAAGGCGGCGGGGCGCCCCGCCATCAATGGGCATGACCCAGATGTCATAGCTGCCGGCGCGGTCCGACAGGAACACGATCTCGCGCCCGTCGGGCGTAATCAGCGGGCGAGTGTCGTAAGCCTCGTGAAAGGTCAGACGCGAGGCGCGCCCGCCCGCCGAGGGCATGGACCACAGGTCACCCCACAGCGTGAACACCACCGTCTTGCCGTCCGGCGAAAGGCTGGGGAAGCGCGCGCCGGGCGCGCCGTCTTTGGGGTCCAGCACGGGCTTGGCAGCCGGCTGGGCGGGCGCAGGCTGCTGGGCAGCCAGGGCGCCGGCAAGGGCGAGGCAACAGAAGGCAAGGGCAGAGCGCATGCGCGGTCTCCGTGGTGTCAGGCGACGGCCGGGCCGTCACGAAAGGAAAATGGGCAAACGATTCTACGCACAAGTCTTCCACAGCCGGAGAGCAAAGATCGGTTAGGCAGAAGTGGCTGGCCGAGAGCGCACAAAATGTTGCAGCTTGCAGGAATGGGACATGAATCTAATGTTAAGGCAAGTTTTGCAACCCTGCACTGCAACAAGTTCACGCCATGGCCCGCTCCGAACCGCATCTTGCGCTGGTGCTTGAGTCCGACGAGAAGACCCGCATTCTGCTGGGGGACGCGCTCACGTCGCGGGGTTACACGTCGCGGTTGGCTGAAAGCACAGCGACTGCCCAGCAGCTCATGGCTGCTGCAGAATTCCGGGTGCTGGTGCTTGGGCCGGGATTGACTCCGCGGGCGGTGCGCCAGGCGTTGCGCATGTGCGGCTCGTTGGTTGCGGCACCCAGGATGATAGTGGTCGGCGCGCCCGTCGAGGGCGACCTGCCCGCACCGCCAAACTCCGAGATCCGGATGACCTCTGCCCCATCGGCGGCGGCAGTTGTGGATGCGATTCGCATATTCGTGGAAAGTTGCGAGTTCTAGCACGTGTTACACATGATGTGCGAAGTGGGCATTTGACACAAAGCAAAAGAAAGATCGCGGCCCACTTGCCAGTTTTGTGGTATTTTGCGCTTCGTGAAATCCGATCGTCCCAGCACAGCGACCAGCACCTTCCTCATCGTTGAGGACGATCACGAGTTGGCCGAACTGCTGGCCGAGGTCATTCAGCCGGCGGGCAGCGTGACCATCTGCCACAGCGCCGAAGAAGCCTTGGCGCGTTGCCGGCATTTTCCCGGCGAATTCGACCTTGCCCTTATCGACATGAACCTGCCGGACGCCCGCGGCGTGACGATCGTGCGCGAGCTATGCGAACTTTCGCCTTCGACCCTTCTGTTCCTGATGTCCGGCGGCATCGAGGGCGAGGAGCTGGCAGCCGCCATGAACACGCCGGTGGAGGGGTTCATCCGCAAGCCCTTTCTGCCCGGCGAGGTGCGCCATCGCATCGAGCACGCGCTGGAGCGCCGCAGCCGCCTGTCGCAGCAGTGGCAGATCCTGGAGGACTACGAAATCGGTCTGCACCAGCGCACACGCAGCCTGCGGCGCGCGCAGCAGGCCACGCTGCTGGCCCTGGCCAAACTGGCAGAGAGCCGCGACCCGGAGACCGGGCGCCACGTGGATCGCGTGGCAGTCTACTGCCGCACCGTGGCTGATTGGCTGCGGGGCAACGGGCACTTCACGGACGTGCTCAGCGACGAGTACGTGGAGAACCTGTTTCTGACCTCGCCCCTGCACGACATCGGGAAAGTGGGCATTCCCGACGAGGTGCTGCTGAAGCCGGGCCGGCTGACGCCGGACGAGTTCGAGGTGATGAAGACGCACACGCTGATCGGGTCGCGCGTGCTGGACAGCGCCATGGAGATGATGGGGGAGGCGTCGTCCATGCTGGCCATGGCGCGCGAGATCGTGCGCAGCCACCACGAACGCTGGGACGGCAAGGGCTACCCGGACGGCCTGGAGTCCGGCCGCATTCCCCTGGCGGCGCGCATCGTGACGGTGGTGGACAACTACGACGCGCTGCGCACGCGGCGGGTCTACAAGCCGGCATTCTCACAGAAAGAAACGCGCACCATTATGCGCAACAACGCGGGTGGGCAGTTTGACCCGCTGCTGCTGCATGCCCTGGAAGCCTGCGACCAGCGCCTGCAGTTGCTGGCCCACGAACTTGATGACACTGAGGACGAGCAGGACGACACGGCGACCCAGGCCGCCAGCGCGTAGAAGCGTGGCAGGTGTTCAGCGCGCGGCCTGCATGGGCACCAGGTCAGCGACCTCGACTTCCGGCAACCCCAGGCAGCGGAAGTAGACGGACAGTTGCCCCGCATGGTGCAGCAGGTGGTCGCGCATGAACCAGAGCATGTTCTCCAGGCTGGTGGTCCAGCCCAGCGGGTGCTCGACGGGTTTCTGCAACTGCTCTGTCGAAAGCGCCTGGCTGGCAGCCTCGGCCATCTCGACCATCATGTCGAACTCGGCCAGCAGGGCGGCCTTGCTTTCGGGCGGTCGGCCCTTGATGCGCCGCGTTTCCAGACCCTGCGAGACGCGCCCCTTCTCGATGGCGTTCAAGAAGGCGTGGGCGGTGTAAAGCGCGTCCATCACCAGTTCGATCAGGCTGGGGCCGCGGTTGGCGGGCCGAAAGGACCAGTGGGCTTCTTCGCTGCCTTCCACGAACTCGCGCAGGACGTTGGACACCATGCGCAAGCGCGGCGGGAATGCCTGGGCGAACAGTTCATGCATGGCGGGCCTCGCAGTTGTTACACTATACAGGCTTGGTATTTTTGAAGTCCAACGATTTCGGTCGCTGTGTTCGCGCCTGCCAGTGCCCGCTCCTGCTAGATTGCCCCCACGATGCCTGACGATGCCCAGGACATGGACTGGCTATTCACCGCCGGGTTTGCCGCAGCGCTCGCTGACCCGGCGCTGGCCCAAGCTGCGGGGCAGCACGGACCTCAGTTGCTTGGCCTGCTGGGCGACCGTTGGCTGGGGCTTCCCGGCGAGGGGCTGGCACTGGAACTGGCCGAGCACGCGGCTGTCCTGCCGGCGCCCGGCGTGCTGGGAGACGCTTTACACAGGCTGGCACCCGCGGGCACGGACCCGCGCCCCTTTGTTGCGGCAGAACTGACACGGCTGCGCTCGCGCCTGGCTGAGTTCAGCGACCCGGCGGCGCGGCAGGCCGCCCAGGAGCGGTTGCAGGCCGATCGCATGCAGGCAGCGGGCAGTGCCGATGCCGCGGCTTGGGCGCGCCAGGGCGCCGAGGGATGCGAAGGCCTGCTTCGCGAACTGGCGGCAGCCTTGTGTGTAGACGATGCAGCCTTGCTGCGCTGGGAGACCGACTCGGGCCGCCTGTATCGCGTTTCTGCGTTCAGCCGCAGCCGCGGCGTCGCAATGCCGCTTGGGGCCGTTGTTGTACCCCTGGCGCGCGAGGCAGTGCTGCAGCGGCGAGCCATGGTGTCGCTTGCCGAGGGCGCAGCGAATGCAGGCCGCGGCGGGCCGTCGGCCGCCCAGGGCTTCTCGGCCTGTATTCCCGTAGCCGGCCCGGAGGGTGCCCAATACGCGCTGGAACTGGCCTGCCCGCGTTTCCGCAGCCATCGGCTGTGGAGCGGGCACTGGTTTGCAGCCCTTGCCACTGTGTGCGGGCGGGCAGTGCAGGTGTACCTGTGCGGGGCGGCCGAACAGCGCCTATCGGCGCTGTTGTGCGGCGCCGACACAATCGAGTCCATCCTCGCTACCTCGGACAGCGCCGCTGCCGCGGGCATTGCCCTGGTGCGCCAGATCCAGCGTCGCGCACGACTGCCCTGGGCTGCCTTTGCGGCTGTCAGCCCATGCGGCGAACGCCTGTTGCTTCATGGCTGCGGCCCGCAGGGCGAGTCGGCGCCGGCCCGCCAGCCCGAGTTGCCGCTGCGAGGTGCGGGCATGTTGAGCCTGGTGCTGTCCTCGCGCCGGCCCAGCCTCTGGTCAGACACGCAGCGGGACGCCGGTGGCCCGGGTCTGGGGCCGATTCCGGCCCGGTCGCAGTTGGCGTTGCCGCTGGTGGTGGGGCCGGAAACCGCCGGCGTGATCGTGCTGCAATCGCACCTGCCTTGCGCGTTCAGCACAGCCGACCTGGAGGCAGCACACACGGCGGTCTCGGCGCTGGGGCTTGCCCTGCAGCAGCGTCGCCTGGACGAGCGTGACCAGCGGCGTGCAGCGCAGATTCGCGTCATCGGCGAAACGGCAGCGCTGTTGCGCTTTGATGCCGACGAGCAGCAGATCGGCGAGCTGGGGGCCCAGATGCTGGCCCGCAAGTTCGGGTATCCCGAAGTCAGCTACCACACCGTGGACTGGGAGCGCGGCGAGAGCGTCGAGTCGTTTGTGCCGGCAAGCGGAGCCCTGAGGCGCCGGGCGTGGAAGCTGGCCGAGCTCGGCGTGATTGCGCTGGTGGCCGCGGGCAACCGGCCCTACCGCAGCGGACAGGCCAACCAGGACCCGCGTTTTGTGCCCGGCGAGCGCAGCGATACCCTCAGTGAGATCGCGGCGCCCGTTGCCGTGGACGGCCGGGTGCTGGGCGTGCTGAACGTGGAAAGCAACCTGGCCAACGCCTTTGACGCCACGGACGAGGAAGCGCTGGTGGCCATGGCGGGCGCCCTGGGGCACGCCATGAAGTCGGCGCGCCTGGTGCGCGAGGCCGGCCGCGAAGCCGAGGCCCAGGGCGTGCTGGGTGCGATCATGCGGGCCGGACTGGAGGAAAGTGGCGCCACCCGCGCTACCGGCGAAGCCCTGCGGCAGCTTCTGGCCGCGGCCGGCTGTACCTGCGGCATGCTGGTAATCCAGGAAGGCCGGGGCACAACACCGCGCGTTGCGGCCCTGCAGCCGGCAGAACGCATGGCAGAAGCCCAGGAAGCCTTGGCCGGGCTGCGGCTGGCTGCCGAGTCGCCCTCAGTGGTGCAGGTAACGCCGCAGGTCACGGGTGACGCGTTGGTTGAGTGCGCGCGCGCGTTTGGGCAAACCTCCATGCTGGAGCTGCCGGTACGCCTGGATGCCGACCGCAAGGGGTGGTTTGTCATTGGCAGCACCGCAGCGGGTGCATTTTCGGCGCCCGTCATCGGGCGGCTTGCCAACCTGGTGGCGCGCATGGCGCCGGCACTCAACAACACCCTGCTGGTCTCGCGCCTGGTGGAAACACAGGGCGAGCTGGACCGCAAGGCGGCTGAACTGGACCGGCTGGCCTATACGCTTTCCCATGACATGCGGGCGCCGGTGATCAGCGTGCAGGGCTACACGGAACTGCTGCGCGACCTGACCAGCAACGCCGGCGAGCAGGCGCATTACTACCTGGACCGCATTGACGCCAACGCCCGGCGTATGGTGGGGCTGATCAACGGGCTGATTGAACTGGCCCGTGTGAACCAGGGCGACTGGGAGCCGGCGCGCACCAACATGCATGCCGCCCTGGAAGAAGCGCTGGAAGATGTGGCAGGTGCGCTGGCTGCGCGCGAGGGCGATGTGCGCGTGGAGGGTGCCCTGCCGCCCGCCATGGCGCACCCGCTGCTGGCGCGCCAGGTCTGGCAGAACCTGGTGGGCAACGCCCTGCGCTATGCGCGCAAGGAAGTTAAGCCCGAGATCGTGATCCGGGGCGAGCTTTGCGCCGGCCGTGCCTGCTATAGCGTGCAGGACAACGGCCAGGGTATCGCCGCCGAGGAACTGGAGCACATCTTTGAGCTGTTTCACCGCGCCGGTCGCGTGGACGGCGGCGGCTCGGGCCTGGGCCTGGCCATTGTGCGGCGCATCATTGACCGCCTGAACGGCACCATATCCGTGACCAGCCGCGCAAATGCCGGCACCACCTTCACGTTCTCGTTTCCGGCTGTGCCGACGCGAGAATCAGCGCGCCTGGAGCCGCCGGGCAAATAGGGTTATCCGGCCTTCACCTCTGTGAAGCGCAGGGTGCAGTTCTCCAGCGCCACGCCCAGCTTGCCCTCGGGGCACTCGACTTCGCCCAGGGGGGTGCCGTCTACCGTGAGGGCGTAGCCTGTGGCGGTGCGGACTGCCTCCAGCTTGCGCAAGCCTGCTGCGGTTGGGGCTGGAGCGCGTCCGGTGAGCAGCACCTTCCATTGGTCAGCATTGCGCCGATTGACCGAGAAGCTGCCGTTGTGGTCCAACAGCATCACCGTGTATTCACTGTTGTCGGCGTAGCCGAGCAGCAGGCCGCCCTTGTAGCTGCCCTCGGGCACCAGCATGGTTGCCGTGATGCCCTTGGCATCGGCCCGCAGGCGGGCGGCGCTGGTCACCGCCGAGGTGCCCCACAGCGCGTCCGGGCCGGCACCCTGCCACTCGTTCCAGACGGGCACGAACGGCTCCTGCTGGGTCCTGAGCCACTCGACAATCTTCGGCTGCAGTTCTTTGGGGTCGCCCAGGCACTGACGGAAGCACTGTCTGGCCTGCTGGCCGGCATCGAGGTTCTTGCGCAGCTTCTGCCACGCCTTCTGGCGGCGAGCGTCGTCCGTGAGGGCCAGGTAGCGCACCAACGCCCACTGCTCGGGGCGGGCAGACGCCCTTGCCCCGTCAATCATGTCGCCCAGCCGGTAGTCCTTGGCCTCCATCAGATCGAGTGCTTTGGCAGGGTAGTTCTCCAGCGTACCGGTGGGGATGACGCCCAGGGTCAGGTTCTTCCCGTCCCAGTAATGCCGCGAGAGATGCTCGACCAGGCCCTCAATGTACCAGGTGTCCTTGGGTGACTCGTTCCGGCACGAGGCGATGAAGTGAAACTGGTGCATGGCCTCGTGCAGCAACAGTTGACGGGAGTTGTAGAGCGTGGGCTGGCGATAGAGGTACACGGTGCGGGTGCCGGGCCAGTAGTAGCCGCCCGCCCCGACTGGAATCTCCACGCCGTCTGCTCGCAGTTGCTGGTGCCAGCCTTCCTGGGTCTCCATGAAGCTGACGCGAAGCCTTTCGTCTTTCTTCAGGCCGGGCTCGCCGCCGAAGAACTCTTTCATCAGGGGCCAGGCCAGTTCCAGCACGGTCGAGTACTCGCGCGCGGTATCGTCAGGGCTGTCGGTGACCAGCCGGTAGTGGGTGGAATCAACGGTGCGCACCTTGGCGGCGCCGTCCTGCAGCGGCACAGCCGGGGCGTCAGCACGGGTGGCGAAGGCGGGCAGCAGCGCCATTAGCAGGGCGGCGCCCAAGGCGGCACGGAAACGCAAGGTTGTCTCCCGTTGTGTCGCCCAGACACAAGCAGGTTAGGCCGGCGGCAGTGCCGGGCAAGCCCCGGCTGCACCGTGACAGGGCCGAGTGTGCTTGCCACCACCAGGGGTGACTCGTTGGCCGGTGCGGCTGCAGCGTGGGGCGAGTCGCTACTCGGTGCCTTCACCGGTGAGGGCGGTGCCCGCGATGTTCGCGCCATTGGCCTGGTCAATGAACTCGACGGCGCTCCAAACCTTGCCCAGACGCGTCGGTGCAAATCGCAGCTTGATCGTGGTCCTGCCGGGTTTTGCCGTGATGGTGGCGGGAGTGCCGTCCACGGCGAAACCGGGGCCGCCGCCTGCCAGAAACCGATAGGTGAGTGTCAGCGTGGCTGTGCTGCCGTTCACGATGTCAATGCGCAGGGACTTGCCGGGGTTGGCGCCGACCCGCTCGCGGCCGAAGTCCAGGGCATTGCCCGGCGTGATGGCTGCTCCGCCGATTCCGAGCACGCCGGAACTGGTCTGGGCGTAGGCTGCCCCCGCGATGCTCACGCTGCCCGCTGTAACCGTCTTGCCGCCGGCATTGCTGAGGGGCTCCAGCTTCCCGCTCCAGGTGCCGGCACGAACGGGCGAGAACACGACCCTGACCGGGTTGCAGGCGGCGTTCTTTCCCAGCGTGCTGGCCTGGTATGCCGCGGGAGTTACCACAAACGGGTCGCCCGCCTGGAACGACGTCATCACGCCCAGCACGTCCACGGGGTCGCTGCCTGTATTGGTCCAAGTAATGTTGTTCGACGTGTGTGTAGTGCCCACCCACACAGTCCCGAAGTCCCACTTGTTTGGCGTGGGCGACAGCGTACAGCCGGCCAGGGTCAGTGCACCGATCAGCAGCGAGAGCAAACGCATGGACGGCCTCCGTGTGAGAGGCGAGTACGGTACCCGTCGGTGCCACGAATGGAAGTGACTAATCTCTCGATTGCACAATGGGGTCGCTGTGCAATTGCGGCCGAAGCGGCGGCTCTGGTCTTGGCGATGGCCGGGCTGCTATTCAAACGGCGCAACGCCTGCCTTGGCACAGGCTACGCGCATGGCGGCGGTCTGGCGTTCGAGTTCGTGGGAGTCGCCCAGTGCGCGCAAGATGCTCGCCCCTTGCTGCCAGGCTGTCTGTGCTGCCTCGGTACGCGCCGTGGCACCGTACAGGCAGGCCATGCTGCACAGGGCGACCGCCTCAAACTGGCGGTTGGCGACCTCACGGTGGATCTTGAGCGCCAGCTCGTATGCGTGTTCGGCCAACTCGACGCGGCCGGTGTTCTCGTATACGTCCGCCAGGTGCCCGAGTGTCACGCCTTCGAATCGGCGATGTCCGACTTCGCGATGGATGGCCAGCGCCGTCTCGTAGGTCTGCTCAGCCAGCTCGATGCGGCCGGCGTTCTTGTAGGTGCTGGCCAAGTTGCCGAGGGTAACTCCTTCGAACTGTCGGTTGCCGACCTCCCGGTGGATGGCCAGCGCCCGCTCGTAGGTTCGTTCGGCCAATTCGACCCGGCCGGTACTGCTGTACAAGGGGGCCAGATTCCCGAGCGCGACGCCCTCGCTTCGGCGGTTGCCGACCTCGCGGTGGATGGCCAGCGCCTGTTGATGTGTCCGCTCGGCTTGCTCGACACGACCGGTCTCACTGTACAGGATGGCGAGGTTCCCAAGAGTCATGCCTTCGGATCGGAAGTTGCCGACCTCGCGGTGGATAGCCAGCGCCTGCTCGTAGGCCCGCTCAGCTTGGTCGTTGCGGCCGGTATTCTGGAACACCACGGCCAGAGCCCCGAGCACGATGCCCTCGGAACGGCGGTCGCCCACCGAACGGTGAATGGCCAGGGCCTGCTCGAAGGTCCCTTCGGCCTGCCCGACGTGGCCGGTACTTTGGTACACGATGGCCAATCCACCAAGGGCCATGCCCTCGGATTTGCGGTTGCTTACCGCGCGGTGAATGGCCAGCGCCTGCTCGAACGCCGTCTTGGCCGGCTCGATGCGACCGGTGACACGGTACAAGATGGCAAGGCTGCCGAGCACCATGCCTTCAAGGCGCCGGTCGCCTGCGTCGCGGCTGATCGTGAGGGCGCGTTCAAGATGGCCCTCTGCGAACTGCGTCTGGCTCCGGCCGCGCGCAGCTTCACCGGCGTTGCGGAATGCGGCGGCGCGTGCTGCACCCGGCACATGGTCCGCCAGTTCCAGCCAGAGCGACTCGGCCTCGGGCCGGTATTGCCGATCGGCGGCAACAGCGGCGCGGCGCAAGTACAGCAGCAAGACGGAACCCGCGATGCCCGGCGAGTCGCCTTTCAGGGCCATTCGCGCGTGCCAGGCCAGTTCCTGCGCCACGGCGTCGGTTGGGTGCGGCTCGAATCTGGGCTGGTCAACAGTGTCCAAGGGTGGGGGCTCGGGGGCGCGCCCGCCAAAGGCCTGTTCAACCAATGAGAAGGCCAGCTCGTGCAGCCGCGCGCGGTCGCTGGGCAGTTGCAGCGAGTAGGCTGCGTCTCGCACCAGGGCGTGCCGGAACACGTAGGCCGCTTCGGCGTCCATGGCCCGATTGTACGGACTTCGGTTGGGCCGTCAGCGCGTTGATGCTGCAACGGGGCCTGGGTGGCCCAGGCGCGCTGACGGCTGCTGAATCTGCCGCGAGCAGGCCAGCATTACTCGTCCAGAGGCGGTATTCCAGCCTTGACGCAGGCTTCGCGCATGGAGGGAATACGGCGTTCCAGCACACCGGCAGAGCCGTGGACACGCAGCAGTGCCACACCCTCCCGCCAGGCCCGCTGGGCATCTTCCACGCGCCCGGCCTCTACGAACAAGTCCGCCAGTGTGCACAGGTGCGTGCCGCAGTACTCGTGGTTCCGGACTTCGCGGTGGATAGCCAGGGCTTCTTCCAGTTCACGAATGCCGCCGTGCAGGTCGCCCTCCAGCGCGCGGATGCCGCCTAGGGCCCCGATGCAGATGCCTTCGCCGGCGCGGTCGTGCACTTCACGGCTGATGGCCAGCGCAGCCCGGAAATGCTCCTTGGCGGCCTTGTAGTCATTCATCGCATAGGCCCGGTTGCCCAGGTTGGTCAGCACGATGCCCTCAGGCCTGCGTGCGCCGGTTTCGCGGTGCATGTCCAGCGCCTGCAAGGTCAGGTTACGGGCTTCTTCTTCGCGCCCTTGTGCCGCAAGCAGGGTGGCCAGGTTGCCCAGTCCGTTGGCTTCGCTGCGGCGATTGCCCACTTGGCGGTGCAGTTCAAGGGCTCGCGCGTAATGCGCCTCAGCCGTGTCAAAGTCGCCCAGTTCCTGGAACTCGATGGCCAGGTTGCCCAGGGCAATCGCCTCTCCGCGCCTGTTGCCGGCGGCGCGGTGGCCGGCCAGCGCCTTCTCGAGGAACTCTATGCTGCGCCTTCGCCCTTGCCCGAGGCCGCGCTGAACCAGCGCCAAGTTGGCCCAAATTGAGGCAGGCGCCAACTTGGCGCCCTGTTGCTCAACCATGTTCAGCGCCTGCTCCAGCAGTTGCTGTGCTTCGGCAACGCGACCCATCTCGCGGTATGCCGTGGCCAAGTTGTTGAAGAGCTTGGCGAGCCGGCTGATGTCGCCCGATGCCCGCGCGTCCTCGATGGCAAGCAGGTAGTTGCGCTCTGCTTCGGCGGCCATGCCAAGGTCGTTGCTGGCGGTGGCAACAGCACCGTGCAGCGCGCCGCGCAGTCGCGGCAGGGCCCCCGGTTCTCCACCCGCGCGGGCAAGCCACTCCAGCGCCTGCCGCGCGTTGCCCATGTCGCGAAGGGCAAGCGCGATTTGAAGCATGCAATCGGCCCGCCTGGGGCCATCCAGCAAAGGAAGCAGTGTCTCCCACGCGCGCCGGGCAGCTTCGTGGCGGTAAGCCTGCTGGGCTGCCATGGCAGCACGCTGCAAGTAGAGGCGCCGCACACCGGCAAGCTCCCGGCATGTGGAGTCTGAGTGTGCAACGGCAAACTGCAGATGCTCGGCGAGTTCCATGGCGGCGCCGTCCGTGGGGTGCGGCGCCAGAAGTGCAAGCTCAGGTGTGTCCAGGGGCGGCGGTTCAGGCGCGCGGCCACCGAAGGCCTGCTCGATCACGTGAAACGCCAGCTCGTGCAGCCGCGCGCGGTCGCCGGGCAGTTGCAGCGAGTAGGCGGCGTCACGCACGAGGGCATGGCGGAACAGGTAGGCCGTCTCGGCGTCCATGGCTGCGAGTTTAGGGTCACGGGGCACGAGTTTGCAGCCGCCAAGTGGCGCCCGTGCCGGATAGGCAAGCGCCGCGTGCCCCGCGAAATGCAACCGGGGGCGGCCTTGGCCGCCCCCGGTGTGTTGCCTGCTACCCGAAACTACTTGTCGGTGATCTTCAGCTTGAACTCCTCGGAGTTCGCCTTCACTTCGTCCACGTACATGCTGCCGCCCTGGGTGGGCAGCGCGCTGAAGAAGCCCGGGATCTCGCAGCGCAACTGGTACTTCAGGCGGGCAAAGCCCTGGGGCATGTAGCTGACAAAGAAGGCCACCCGGTCGTCGCGCAACTCCACGTTCTGGCACAAGCCGCCCGCGAAGCCGGCCCCGCTGCGCAGGGCCACCGGCTCGCAGCCGGCGGGCTTGAAGTCCTCAAAGGCCAGGTACTCGTAGTCGTTGTCGGCGGTGATGCCCAGATCCACCTCGATCTTGTCGCCGCTCTTCAGCTCGGCTCCGTACTCCAGCGGCAGGCGGTCGTAGACCACTCGGTTCTCTTTCACCTCGGTCACGCTGCCGTCGGCGTTGCGCTTGGGCACCGTTACCTCCTCGACGCGCTCGACCAGCTTGAAGTACTTGCGCTCGATGTGGATCTCGTTGCCCGAGGCCTTCAGGCGGTCCTCCTTGCTGAAGTAGTTGCAGAAGCTGCTGTAGTACACCTTGCCCTCGCCCTTGCGCTCGACCGTGAACACATGCTTGCCGGGCGGAATGCGCGAGCCGGTGAGGGTCAGGTTGGTCTGCAGCGAGAAGATGTTCTGGGGCGTCACTTCCCAGGTGTGCAGCGGCTTGCCGTCCATGTTCACGCTCACCGTGTAGCTGCGCGAGAGTTCGCCGGTGGCCTTGGCGTAGGCCATCAGGGCCGCCACGGCATGGCTGGTGTCCTTGGTGCTGTTCCAGCGCGAGCCCTTGCGGTTCTGGGCCAGCCAGCGCACGTGGGGCTCCAGGTACTTGTTCTTGGGGTCCACCATGGTGATGGCCTGCAGAACGAACGCGTTGGTCTCGATGCGGTCGTTCCACCACCACCAGTACTGCTGGCCGCCGTCCCAGTAGACCGCGCCGGTGCGGGGGTCCTCGCGGCGGTAGTCCTCAATGTTGCTGACCAGGATGCGGGCACGCTCGGCGTCGCCGGCCAGGTGCTCGGCCATGCAGATCATGGCGCGGGACAGGTGCGTCAGGTCGTCGCGACGGTCGTAGACCTTGTCCAGCAGCTCCTTGTCGGGCTTGCCGGCGTAGCTCAGCACAAAGGCCACATAGGCCGCACGGTGCACGTTCTTCTCATTGCGAGCTTCCTTGCCGATGAACGAGACGCCGCGCTCCAGCATGCCGGCGTCGAACTCCACGCCCGCCTGCTTGGCAGTGTGCAGGCCGTAGACGACGTAGCTGGACATGTACAGGTCGCTGTCGCCGCCCTGCCACCAGCCCCAGCCGCCGTCGCCGTGCTGGAAGATGGCCAGGCGCTTGATACCGGCCTCGATGATGCTGTTCATCGTGGCATCGCTGAAGACCGGGTTGTGCTTGTACCAGTAGGCCGCCTGGGGATCGATTCCCTTGTAGTCAAGCTGGGCGCGGCGCTTGCCCACTTCGTCCAGGCTCACGCCCGCGTCCTGCAGGGTCTTGCGCACCAGCACCGCGGGCAGGAATCGGCTCATGGTCTGCTCGACGCACCCGTAGGGGTACTGCAGCAGGTAGGGCACCGCATCAATGGCCAGGGCAGCCACGCTGGGCGAGAGCTGCAGGTCCAGGCGGGTCTGCTCAGGGTCCATCTTCTCGGGCAGGTTGACCTCAAAGGTGTGGGTGGTCTCGCCGTCGCGGATTACTCCGCTGGTGGCCTGCACCATCTCGGCGCCGCGCACCTTGCAGGGGTAGTCCTTCTCGGTGGCGTCGGACTCGACCGCGGACAGGGCCGCCATGCGCACGCGGAACTTGCCCGCGCGGGTCATGCGGACCATCCAGTCCACGCGCACTTCACCGCGGGCGGGCACAGTGATGTCGCGCACGTCCGGCGTCTCGGGGAACAGATCAAAGGCGCAGTAGTCGCGAATCAGGTCTTCGCCGGCGGTGTCCTTGGGGTTCAGGGTCACCAGGGCGCGCACCGCCATGTCGGTGTCGTAGCGGTTCATGATGATGCCCGAGAGCGTCACCACGTCGCCTTCCACAAAGAAACGGGGAGCCTGGTCGCGCAGGATCAGGTTCTTCTTCACCTTGATGCCGGCAAAGGCCTCGCCCACCTTGGCTTCCTGGCTGATACCGCGGCAGGTGACGCGCCAATCGGTCAGGTTGTCCGGGAAAGTCACTTCAATGGTGGCGGTCCCGTCCGGGCCGGTGATGACACTGTGGCTGTAGAACACCGTGTCGCGGAAATCGCTGCGAACGCGCGGGGCGGCTGCACCGGCCTGCTTGGCCAGCTCCTCAAGGCCCCACTTGGCGTCTTCGTTGGAGTCCTCGGCCAATCGCTCAGCCGCCTTGGCAGCAGGGGCGGGTGCGCCAGGTTCGTCCCCCGGCGCGGCGCCAGCTTTGCCGGCAGAACCGCCGCCGCCCTCGGAGTCCTTCATCTCCTTCTCAGACTCGGCGCGTTCGCGCAGGCCGCCGCTCTGGGCCTCGCCGCTGTCGGCTTTCTTCTTGTCGCTGGCGAAGCCGCGCTTGAAGCGCTCGGTCTTGCTGACGTCCCTGTCGAACTCAAAGGCGTCACGTTCCCATTCCAGCCAGTTGTTCACGCCCCAGCCCAGGGGGGCGCCGTACCAGCGATGGTCTTCGTACTTCTGGCGGTCCCACAGCACCGGGGCCACGCTGGTCTGGTAGCTGTTGATGAAGTTCAGGGTGTAGCCGCGACGGTCGCCATAGAAGTGCTTGATGATGTTGGGCGTGTTGTCGGGCATGATGTAAGTGATGGCGCGGTCGTAGATGCTGACCGCGAACTCGGCCGAGACCGGCTTGCCGTCCTTGTCGCGGGCGGTGACCGTGATGGTCCCCTTCTCGCCGGGCTGGTACCACTCCTTGTTGCCCTTGACCTCGACCTGCAGGAACTGCTCCACGGGCGGCACGAACAGCTCCACGCTGTTGGTGTGCAGCTCGCCGTTGCGCACGGTCAGCACATTGATGTGGAAGTTGGGCACGTGCGCCTGGCCGATGGTCAGCTCCAGTTCAAGCTGGCCGCCGGTCTTCTTCAGGTCGGCAAAGCTCTGGGTCATCACTTCACGGCCGGCCATGACCGAGACCAGCATCCAGGCGTCGTCAAAGTCGCTGGCCAGCAGCACGCGGGCGGTCTCGCCCTGCTTGTAGACGCGGGTCTGGGGCAGCAGCGAAAGAGTGCCGAAGCGGAAGCTGCCCGGCTGCCAGCTCTCGGCCTTCACCAGGATGCGGGTGCTGCCCTGGATCTCGGTGCCCCACTCGTCCTTGGTGCGGTAGACCAGGTCAAAGGTCCCGGCCTCAGAGACGCGCTCGTTGAAGAAGGCCAGGCCGCGCTCGTCGGTGTTCAGGTCGTGGGTCTTGACCAGGGTCTTCACCTCGTCAATGCGGGGCATTCCGTTGTCATCCACGCGCTTCTCGAAGCGGATGCGGTAGACGTCCAGCTTGCCCTGGGCCTGCACAGCCTGGTCGTCGGCGGTCACGGTGCGGACCTCGACATCCAGGCGGTCGTTGGGGCGGTAGAAGCCCAGCTTGTTGTCCACGAAGGCAAAGAAGGCGCGACGCAGGGCCTTGACCGAGCCCGAGCCCTCAATGGTGCGGCGCGAGGCGTCGGTGACTTCCGCCTGCACGCTGTATTGGTGGTCGTACTCGCCCCAGTCGGCCAGTGCCTTCTGGGTGTTCCACTCAATGGCCAGCTCGCCGTTCTCGTTCAGCTTGCCCTTGCCCTCCAGCACCAGCTCGGAGCTGGCGTCGCGATAAAACTGCTGGTCGGGCGTGCCGTACCAGGTGGGCGTCTGCCAGTTGTAGAGCCAGTCGTAGGCGCGCGGGAAGTACACGCTGTGGAAGTAGAAGTTGCGATAGACCTTGTAGGTGACGTCGGCGCCCGCGGCGGGACCGCCGAAGTAGTACTCGGCCTTGATGGTGGCGCCCACGGCTTGGCCCAGCTTGACGGGCTTGGCGGGCGGGGTGACCAGCACTTCAAACTCGGGCTTCTTGTACTCCTCGACCTGGAAGTTACCCGAGCCCAGCCAGTTGCCGCTGCCGGTGCGCAGGTAGTAGTACCAGGTGCCCAGGGCCGCGTCCTTGTCCAGCTTCAGGTCGTACTCGACGGCGCCGTACTTGCCGGCCCGCAGCACCTTGTTCAGCTTCTGCTCGCCCTTGGGGTTGTACAGCTCGATGTGGAAGTCGGCGCCGGCTACGTTACGCCATTCGCCGCCGTCGCGCTGGCGCAGGATGATCTTGCCGTGCACGTCGTCGCCGGGGCGGTACACCGGGCGGTCGGTCATCTGGTAGGTGCGCGTGTCGTGGGCCGAGTAATCCTGCCAGCCGCGGCGCTGCCACCAGGGGAAGTCCGTCTGCGCAAAGGCATAGCGGCCGTTCACCTCGGCATAGAGCAGGTAGCCGTCCCAGTCGTTGCGTCCCACGGTGGGGATGCGGGCGCGGCCCACTTCGTCGGTGGTGTAGCGCGAGACATCAATGCGCCAGTGGATGCGGTCGTTGTCCCACCAGGTGTGCCAGCGCTTGTAGATGAGGCTGGTGTTGGCCAGGGGGGCGCCGGTCACGCTGTCCACCACCAGGGCCAGGTTTTCGTCGGGGTTGTAGGTCTGGATGACGAGCTGGGTCTCGGTGACGCTTACCAGGCGGCGGTCCGTAACCGCGCCGGTGTCGACTTCGATGAGATAGGCCCCGGCGGGCAGCGTCTGGGGCATCTGGAAGGTCAGTCGT
>JADLBZ010000248.1 GCA_020847415.1 Planctomycetota bacterium | reverse complement strand
TTCGGTGTTCTCGGCGTTGCTGCGCACGGTGCCCGAGATTTCTTCCAGGCTGGCGCTGGTTTCTTCCAGCGCCGAGGCCTGCTCGTCCGTGCGGCTGGCCAGGTCCTGGTTGCCGCGCGTGATCTCCTGCGTACTGCGCGCCACGGCATGGGCCGATTGCTGCACCGTTCGCATGGCGGCCTCCAACTCGGCAACCAGCAAGTTGGCCGAGCCGCAGACCCGACCGATCTCGTCCTCTCCTTCCGACAGCCGGACCGCGAGATTTCCCGCCGCCACCACTGCCAGCCGGTCGCGGGCGCGACCGGCATCCCGCCGCATGCGAACGACGAAAAGTTCCAGCACACCGGCACCGGCCACAAGCAGGGCAAAGGCGCCGCCCACGTACCATGCGGCGGTGGACCACACACTGTTCTGGGCCGCTATCTGCGTGGTCATGGGCACGCTGACCTCGAGAACGCCGCGCACATCGCCTAACTTCCAGTCCTTCTTGGGCGAGTCCGGGTGAGTGTTATGACAGTCCACGCAGGCCTGAGCGGACATGAAATCGGCCACGCTGGCGCGCAGGACGGTTCTCCCCTCGACCTCCTCCACGCGGGTGAATACCGCGTTCGGGTCGGGGTTCGCGGAGAAATACGCGATCGCGTCATTCTGGTAGGCATCGAGGCGGCGGCTGGTCCGGCCGGGAAACGGGAAGGCACTGTAGAGGTCGAAACGGCTGGCCTCTGTTCCGTTTTGCGCGGACAGGGCACTGAGGTCGTGAATCATCGTCGCCGGCAGCGGGATCATCTTGGCATCGTCCTTATGTGCGACCCCGATGCGGACACTTCCACTCGCTTTCACATCAGCCACCACGTTCGCGGTGTAGTAAGCGCGCAAGTCCTTGTATTGCTTGATGGTGTCTTTGGCCGCGCCCTGCGCCCGCCCCATCATGTTGCCCTCGGTTGCCTCTTTGGTGTCGAGGAAGCCCAGGGCCAACAGCACGACAGCCGCCGCGCCCGTTACAAGGGCAATCAGGATGGCGTGTTTCTGAAGGTATCTTCCCATGGTTGTTGCTCCTGCTAGTTGATATCTTCCCAGTGATCCAGCGAGTCGTCCTTGCCGTTGCCGGAGGCTTCGGCTGTTACCTTCACCGGCTCGCGCGCGGGCTTGGCCGCTGCCCTGGTTGAGGTCCGGGCGGGCTCGCGCACGGCTGTCTCGGCGTCGGCTTCAGCCAGCCGGTTGCGCACGCCGGTACTTGCCTCCTGCCGGGCAGGATCGCGCGCCGGGGCATGGCTCTCTTCCCCATCGCCGCCCGTGAGCTGGAAGCGCGAGACCAGCCCGCGCAGGTCCTGCACCTGCGAGTTCAGGCCGCTCGAGTTGCGCGCCGCGTTCTGCACCAGCTCGGCGTTCTGCTGCGTCACCTGGTCCATCTGCGTCAGCGCCGTGTTGATTTCCTGGATGGCTGACGCCTGCTCCTTGGCCGCCGCCGACACCTCGGTGACCAGTTGCGTCACCTCGTTGATGCCCTTGCTGATCTCACGCAGGATCTTGCCGCTCTCGTTCACCGTCGCTGTACCCGCCTCGATCTTGCCCACGCTGTCCTTGATCAGGTCCTGGATCTCCTTGGCCGCCTGGCTGCTGCGCTGGGCCAGGTTGCGCACCTCGGTGGCCACCACGGCAAAACCGCGGCCCTGGTCGCCCGCACGGGCGGCTTCCACCGCCGCGTTCAGGGCCAGCAGGTTGGTCTGGAAGGCAATGTCATTCACCGTGGTGATGATCTCCACGATGCGCCTGGAGCTGTCCTGGATGGCAGCCATCTGGGCAATGGCGGCGGTCACGCTTTCGCTGCCCTGGGCCGAGAGCTGCGTGGCCTGGTTGGCCAGCAGCCGGGCCTTTTCGGTGTTCTCGGCGTTGCTGCGCACGGTGCCCGAGATTTCTTCCAGGCTGGCGCTGGTTTCTTCCAGCGCCGAGGCCTGCTCGTCCGTGCGGCTGGCCAGGTCCTGGTTGCCGCGGCTGATCTCCTGCGTGCTGTGCGCCACGCTGTCGCTGCTGTGCAGCACGCCGCGCAGGGCCTCGTTCAGGCCCTGGACCATGGTGTTGGCAGAGCGGGCCAGGTCGCCCAGTTCGTCCTTGCGTGCTTCCGGCAGGCTCTGGCGCAGGTCGCCCTTGGCCATGGCACCCATCGCCACAGCCAGTCGCGTCACGGGTTTGGTGAAGCTGCGGGCCATCAGCCACCAGAAGGCGGCAATCACCAGCGCGCAGACCGCGCCAATGCCCAGCATGAAGTTGCGGATCGTGGCCACCCCGGCCATGGCCTCGTCGTGGTCCACCTTGCAGACCAAGGCCCAGCGGGAGGCGCCGAACGGCACCGGCGTGTAGGCCACCAGCACTTCCTGGCCGCGGTAATCGGTCAGGTAGTCGGTGCCGGACCGGCCTTCTTCAATGACGCCCTGGGTGATCGCCGTCTTGATACGCCCTTTTTCGGGGTTCTTGAAGCTGGCCTCGACGGTGCGGTTAGTGGTGTCCAGGCGGGCGTCGCTGCGCATCTGGTAGTCCGGCCCGACCAGGAAGACTTCATCCGTCTGGTTGGTGTGCTTCAGGCCGCTGAAGATGCCGTTAATCTCCGCCACCGAGTGCCGCTGCAAAACCACCAGTTCGGTGCGAGCGCCATTAACGATGGGAACCGCCGAGAAGAAGCTCACCGCGCCGCCGGCCGGCTCGTACGCGGCGTAGTCCGTCATGGCCACCTTGCGGGACTCCGTGGCCTGCTTCAGGGCCTTGGCGGCGGCACTGCCTCGATATCCGCCGGTCAACAGGTTGGTGCCTACCTCT
>JADLBZ010000247.1 GCA_020847415.1 Planctomycetota bacterium | reverse complement strand
GGCGGCGGTTGCTCGGCCGAGACCGGCGACAGCCGCTGGCTGGCCCTGCTGGCCCTGCTGGCCCTGGCGGCGGTGCTCTACCGCGCGCGCAAGGCCCGCGCCTGAGCAGCAACGAGTGCATCGACACAAGCCGGGACGGGGAAACCCGTCCCGGTTGCGTCTGGTGCCGCGAACCCAAGAATGCAGCCTGCCTGGGTGCTATCCCCTGCCGGCCAGGGCCTCGTAAAGCAGGCGCAAGGGGTGCACAACGTGCGTCCCGCTACCGCCCTCTTCCTTGGTAGGCACGCCCTGCCGGATCTGTGTCTGGCACACGCCGCAACTGGTCGTCACCACGTCGGGGTTCTCGCGGTTGATGCGGCTGAACAGGGGCCGGCCCACCGTCATGGAAAGGTCGAAGTTCTCGGTCTTCAACCCGAACGTGCCGGACAGGCCGCAGCAACCGGCGTTCAAGTTCACCGTGGCGGTGCCGTCCAGCAGGTCCAGCAGGGCGCGGGCGGCATCCGCCACGCCCAGGACCTTCGAGTGACAGGGCGCGTGCCAGGCGACCTTGCGGCTGTCCGGCCGCAGTTGTGCGCGGAGGCCCTCGTGGGAGAACGCCTTCAGCAGAAGATCGTGGGCGTCCACGCAGGCAGCCGAGACCGCGGCGGCGTCGGTGGTGCCCACCACGCGGGGCCACTCGCGGCGCGCCGCCAGCAAGCACGAGGGCGCAGAGAACACCACGACCGCGCCGCGCCGCACAAAGGGCAGCAGCTTCTGCACGTTGTCGCGCAGGTCGCCCCGGGCGCCGCGCACGTCGCCCTTGGTGATCTTGCTGATGCCGCAGCAGGCCAGGGCCGGCGCGTGCACGGTGACGCCCAACGCGTGCAGGATCTCGACCAGGGTGTTCTTCTCGCCGTCGGGGTCGTAGTACTCGGCCCAGCAGCCGGGAAACACAACGGCCTCGGCCGGCAGGGCCGCGCGCACCGCAGGCGGCACCTCCAGGGGCTTCAGGCGCGGCACCCCGTGCCCATGGGCAAAGCGCGGCAGCTTGCGACGCTCGTCCAGGCCCGTGGTTGCCTGGGCCAGGCCGCGCAGGAACCGGTTCTTGAGCAGCGAGTTGGTCAGCCCGGCCGCCTTTCGCGCCAGCTTGCCCATGGAGTCCTGCCGGCTGAGGATCTCGTCGGCGATGCCGCCCACACTGCGGCGCTCGACGTACTGCTCGCGAAAGACCATGGCGATGCCGGGAATGTCCACCTGGGTCGGGCACTCCACCAGGCACTGGCCGCAGGCAATGCAGAGGTCCAGGTTGTCCTTGAACTCCGCATCCAGCAGGTACTTCGCGTCCAGCCGCCCGCTGATGACCCCGCGCAGCAGGTTGGCCTTGGCGCGGGCGCTGTACTTCTCTTCGCGACCCACGCGCATCAGGGGGCAGTAGTTGCGGCACTTGCCACAACCGTGGCACTTCTCGATCTCCTCCAGCACCTCGGGCCGGTCCAGGGCGGTGCCGGTTTCCACGCGGGCGTAGTCCTCTCCCACGCGCAGGAAACTGGTGATGGTGCGGCCCTCGTCGCGGATGATCTTGTTCAGCGGGTTCAGCAGGAAGCGCGGGTCAAAAAGCTCCTTCACCTGCACGAACAGCGGGTAAACCTCGGGGTACATGCGCTTCAGATAGGGGCTGCGCATCAGGCCGTCGCCGTGCTCGCCGCTGATGGTGCCCTTGAGCTCGCCGACCATGGCAAAGACCTCCGCGGCCGCCTTGCGCATGCGCTCGCGGTGGGACTCGTCCTTGCAGTTGGCAAAGGGGTTAACGTGCAGGTTGCCTTCGCCGCCGTGGCCAAACAGCGCGGCGGGAAAGCCGTGGCGGTTGCAGATGTCCTTGAAGCGCGCGATGAACTCGGGCAGCTTCCAGGGCGGGACAGCACAGTCTTCAATCCAGCGGGTGGGCTTCAGGTCGCCCTTGACGCGCGACAGGATGGGGCTGGCCACCTTGCGCACCGTCCAGGCGCGTTCCAGCTCCCGGGCGTCAAAGGCGGGCCTGCCCTCAAAGGCCGTGCCGTCAGCGCATACCGCAGAGAGGGCCGATTCCACTTGCGCGCGGGTTTCTTCGGGTGTGTTGGCCCAGTACTCCACGATGAGCATGGACTGCAGCCGCGCAGGGATGCCCTCGGCCAGCCGCGGGTCAGACTTCGCCGCCACATCAATGAAGCTGCGATCCAGCACCTCCAGCTTGGTGGGGCGGGTGGGCAGCAGTTTCACCACGCCGCGGGCCATGGCCTCGTTGCTGTCAAAGTACAGGGCGGCGCCGGCCTGCTGTCGGGGCAGCTTCAGCACGCGCAGGCGAGCCTCCAGCAGCACGCCCAGGGTGCCCTCAGATCCAGAAAACAGCCGCGGCATGTCCAGCACGCCGCCTTGTTCGCCGCCGCCCGCCAGGGGCTCGAATTCGACGCGCGGGCAGAACTGCTGCGGGTCGTGGGTCAGGGTCGCGTGCAGGACTTCAAAGAGGTTGTAGCCGCTGCTGCTGCGGGTGGCCTCGGGCCGTTTGGAGGCCAGCAGGCTCGCGTTCTGGCGGACCAGGTGCAGCACGGCAGAGGCAAGACGCACCTCGGCGGCGGAGGCATCGGGCGGGAAGGCAATCTTGCCCTCGGGCAGCACTTCCAGGGGGCGCAGCCGGGCACGCTCGCCGTCGGCCAGCAGCACGTCCAGCTCCAGCAGGTAGTCCTTGCTGGTCCCCCACCGGATGGACTTGGCCCCGCCGCTGTTGTTGGCCACCATGGCCCCTACCGTGCACCAGGGGCTGCTGCTGGGGTCGGGCGGCCAGAACATGCCCAGGGTGGCCAGCTCGGCGTCCAGGTCGTCCTTGATAACACCCGGCTGAACGCGCACCCAACCCTGTGCTGCGTTGAACTCCAGAATGCGGTGCATGTGCACCGAGAAATCCAGCACGATGCCCTGGCCCAGGCTCTGGCCAGCGACGCCCGAGCCCGCGCCGCGCGACGTGACCGGCACGTGGTGCTCGCGGGCAAAGCGCAGCACAGCCGCCGCGTCCTCGGCATCCATGGGCTCCACGATGCAGCTGGGCCACACCTCGATGATGCTGGCAGTGCCCGCGTACAGGGCGCGCGTCAGGTCGTCGTCGCGGACGGCCCCCTTCACGGCGGCGCGCAGCGGGCCGTAATCCAGGGCGTACTTCTTCTGTGAGTAGGCCGCTTGCGTGGCGCTCATGCCTTCGGCTTTCCTGTGCCCGGCATGGTCGCGACTATAGCACCAGCCGGCGCCCGCGCGCGGGGTCGGGCTTCCTTTGCGCGGGCCGCCTGCCCCTGCTATGTTGCCTGCCATGGAGAAAGTAGTGCTGGCGTACTCGGGCGGCCTGGATACCACGGCTGCCCTGCACTGGCTGAAGCGCACCCGCGGCCTGAAGGTGGTGGCGGTGGCGCTGAACATGGGCCAGGGCGAAGACCTGGACGAAGTGGCCCAGCGGGCCATTGAAGCCGGGGCCGACTCCGTGCACGCCATGGACCGGCGCCGCACGTTCGTGAAGCAGTACTGCTTCAAGGCCCTGCGCGCCGGGGCGCGCTACGAGGGCGCTTACTACCTGTCGGCCGCGCTGTCGCGGCCCCTGATCGCCACCGAGCTGGTCTCGCGCGCCCGCGAAGAGGGTGCCCGCTTTGTCGCTCACGGCGCCCCCAGCAAGGGCAACGACCAGTTCCGCTTCGAGTGCTCCGTGGCGGCGCTGGACCCGGAGATCAAGTGCATCGCCCCCATGCGCGAGTGGGAGTTGAAGTCGCGCGATGAGGTGATCGCCTACCTCAAGCGCAACAACCTGCCCGTCAAGAAGCTGGGCGACACTGCCTACTCCAGCGACCGCAACCTGTGGGGCGTGCGCAGCAGCGCCGGCGAGCTGGAGGACCCCGCCCAGCCCGCTCCCGAGTACGTTTACCAGATCACCACCAACCCCGCCGACGCCCCGGACAATCCCGAGGCAATCGAGATCCGCTTCCAGGGCGGCGAGCCCGTGGCCCTGAACGGCGAGAAGCTGGAACCCGTGGACCTGGTCGAGCGCGTGCAGAAGATTGCCGGCGCCCACGGCGTCGGCCGCTTTGACACCGTGGAAGACCGCATCCTGGGCTTCAAGAGCCGCGAAGTATACGAGGCCCCGGCGGCCCACGTGCTGCACATCGCCCACGAAGAGCTGGAGCGCCTGACCCTGGACCACGAGATGATCGAGTTCAAGCCGGGGCTGGCGGCACGCTACGCCAAGCTGGTGTACGACAGCCAGTGGTTCACCAAGTTGCGCGAGAGCCTGGACGCCTTCTTCCGCGAAAGCCAGGAGTTCGTCACCGGCACGGTGAAGCTGCAGTTGTTCAAGGGCGGCGTGCAGGTGCTGGGTCGGCACAGCGAGTTCAGCATCTTTGACCGCGAGGCCACCCGCCGCCAGGCGGAGGGCGGCATCCCGGCTGCCTCGGTGGCGGGTTACCTTGAGCTGCGCCGCCTGAACCAGCTGACCCATTCGTTCAAGCAGCGCCCGCGCATGTAGGCTGGCCCAGCAAAGACGGGCAACCGCCGCATTGAAACCGGCGCAACGGAGAACGGCACAGCGGTTTCCCGGTAGCTCTGCCTTGCCCAGCTCATTGCGCTTCGTCGCGAGTTGCTTCTGTCTGCTTCAGCCCGGCTGCTTCTCCGCTTCTCTCGCATCTCAGCTTTCGCCCCTCGTCTCTCGACTTCCGGACCGCGTTTACCACGCTTCGCACCGCGTGCTCCTCCCCCGGCCCTGACACCTTTCCACAAGGCGCCCACACCGGGGCGGGTGTCGCGCGGGCCGCTACCCTGCTCCCATGGGACGCATCCGGCTTCTGGACCCTGTGCTAGCCAACAAGATCGCCGCCGGCGAGGTCGTCGAGCGCCCCGCCAGCGTGGTCAAGGAACTGGTCGAGAACGCCCTGGACGCCGGGGCTTCACGCGTGGACGTCACCCTCGTGGACGGCGGCAAGACCCTGATTCGCGTGGCAGACGA
The DNA here is from genome assembly GCA_020847415.1 of Planctomycetota bacterium. Taxonomy (GTDB): domain Bacteria; phylum Planctomycetota; class UBA8742; order UBA2392; family UBA2392; genus JADLBZ01. Next base: position 3,439 of record JADLBZ010000247.1, on the reverse strand, counting down.
CGGCAGCGGCATGCCCCCCGAAGACCTGCCCCTGGCCTTTGCCAGCCACGCCACCAGCAAGATCGAGTCCGCCGAGGACCTCTTCCGCATTGCCACCAACGGGTTTCGCGGCGAGGCTTTGGCCAGCATCCAGTCGGTCAGCCGGGCCCGCATTGTCAGCCGCACGCGCGAGGCTGCCACCGCCCACGAGGTTGAGAGCCTGGGCGGCGAGATCAGCCCCGTGCGCGCGGCAGCAGGTGCTTGCGGCACCGTGGTGGAAGTGCGGGACTTGTTCTTCAACGTGCCCGCGCGGAGGCGGTGGCTGAAGGGCGAGGCCACCGAGTTCAGCCACGTGGTCGAGACCGTGCAGCTGCTGGCAGCCGCCAACCCCGCGGTGGGCTTTGTGTTGCGCCACGGCGAGCGTGCGGTGCTGAACCTGCCGGCGGCGCAAGACCTGCCCAGCCGCATCCGGGCGTTGTTCGGCGAACGCTTCCCTGAAGGGATGCTGGAGTTGCACGACCACGAGCCCTATGCGCGGCTGGAAGGGTTCATTGCGCCGCCCGCGACACATCGGCCCAACAGCAAGGGGCTGCTGCTGTTTGCGAACCGGCGGCCCATCCGGGACCGCAGCCTGTTGCAGGCGGTGTTGCTGGCCTATCGCGAATTTGTGCCGCCGGGCCGCTACCCGGTGGGAGTGCTGTTCCTGGAGGTGGACCCGGATTCCCTGGACGTGAATGTACACCCGGCCAAGACCGAGGTCCGCTTCCTGGAGCAGAACCGCGTCTTCAGCCTGCTGAAGGCTGCGATCACGGAGCGTCTGCTGCACGCAGGTGTCCTGCCGCAGCTTAAGCTGGCGCCGGTGCCGGCAGCCCCCCAGGCGCGCCCGGACACTGACTTTGAGCCGCGCTTTGACCTGGACGAGCGCCCGCGCCTGTTTGACGAGACGCAGGAAACCGCGGCTCGCGACGCCCAGCACCGCTGGGACCGCGCCCGGGAAGCCCTGGAGCAGGCGGCCCGCCCCTTGGTCACCAGCCTTGAAGTGCGCCCGCCGGCCATGGATCAGCCACACGAGCCGGCCAGCCAACCCGCGCCGGCGACTTGCGCACCGCTGCTCGCGCGCGCGCGGGGACTTTTCCAGGTGGGCAATGCCTATCTCATGGTCGAAGAAGCCGACGGCGTGACGGTGATTGACCAGCACGCCTTCCACGAGCGCATCCTGTACTGGCTGCTGGAGCAGCGTGTGGCGGGTGCCCCCATGGAGCGCCAGAAACTGCTGGTACCCCAGCCGCTGGAGCTGTCACCCGCCGCGGCGCAACTGGCCGATGCCTTTGCCGCCGAGCTGCGCGAGTTCGGATTCGAAGTCGAACCCTTCGGGCCCGGCACCCTGGCCCTGCGCGCCGTGCCCAAGTACTCGGTCTCCAGCCGCCACCAGGAGGTGGTGCAGGAGGTGCTGGAGGGCCTGGCCCAGGGCCGCCGGCCGGAGACGCCCGAGGCCCTGCGCAAGGAGCTGGTGGAGATGGTGGCCTGCAAGGCGGCGATCAAGGCCGGCGACGCCCTGACACCCCAGCAGATCGCCGACCTGCTGAAGCTGGCGGAGACCGTGCCGCACACGTTCTCGTGCCCGCATGGCCGCCCGACCACCTACAAGCTCGCGTACCGCGACCTGGAAAAGATCTTCCACCGGCGGTAGTCGGACCAGCGCGCGCTGTGGCTTCTCTTCGCGGTATTCGCGTCGGCAGTTGCCGTCTTGAACTGCATGCTCTCGCAGAGACGCAGAGTAAAGCAACTGCTGGTTTGAAAACGGAGTCACGGAGCAACGGAGAACAGCAACAGCAGAACAGCCGGATCGCCAAATCCTGGTTCCGGTTGGCTGGCAGCCCGAAGTGTTGCAGCTACTGCTGCCTGCTTCCGTCAGGCCGGCACGCTTCTTCTCACGACTCACGACTCTTGCCCTGCGGCGCTACCCCAAGAAGCGCAGGGCGCGGTCCACGCGGCGCAGCGTCTCGTCCTTGCCCAGTACGCGCATGCTCTCCACCAGCGGGGGACTGACTGTAGAGCCCGTGACCGCCACACGCAGGGGACCCAGGAAGGGGCCGATCTTCTGGCCCAGGGCTTCCGCCTTCTGCCGGAAGGCCCCGTCCAGCCGCGCCAGGATGCCCTGGTCGGCGAAGTCCTCGCCGGCCAGCAGCTCGCGGGCGGCCTGCAAGGCCGCTTTGGCGCCCTCAGGCGTCTGCTTCTTGGGCGCAAAGTCCTCGCGCCGGTACTCAAAGTCGCCGTTGAAGAACATGGGGATGTAGTCGGCGGCCTCGCACAGGGTGTGCATGCGCTCCTTCACCAGCGGGATGATGGGGAGCAGCAGCTTCGCGTTCACCTCGTAGGAGGTCATGATCTGCGGCGCCAGCTGGGCCAAAGTGCGGCTCCAGCGGCGGCGCTTGGGCTCAAAGGCCTTCAGGAAGTCGTCCTGGGGCAACTGGTCCTCGGGCAGGTCGGCAAACTCACGCTCGCGGCCCATCAGGCGCCGCACGTAGTCCACCAGGCGGCGTTCCAGGTCCGCGTCGGGCAGGCGCCGGATGTACTCGCCGTTCAGCCAGATCAGTTTCTGCAAGTCAAATATCGGGCCGCCGATGTTGACCTTGCCAAGGTCAAAGTGCTGCACGAACTCGCTGTAGGTAAAGATCTCCTGGTCATTGGGCAGCGAAAAGCCCATCAGGCCCAGGAAGTTCTTCAACGCCTCGGAAAGGAAGCCCGCGTCGCGGTACCACAGCAGGCTGGTGGGGTTCTTGCGCTTACTGATCTTGCTCTTGTCCTTGTTGCGCAGAAGCGGCATGTGGGCAAACACCGGCACGTCCCAGCCAAAGGCCCGGTACAGCTCAAAGTGCAGGGGCAGGCTGGGGATCCACTCCTCGGCGCGGATCACATGGGTGATGCCCATGGCGTGGTCGTCCACGATGTTGGCGAGGTGGTAGGTCGGGTAGCCGTCGCTCTTGAGCAGCACGGCGTCCTGCTGCTCAGCCCCCTCGAACTTGAGGGGCCCGCGGAAGAAATCCTCAACCACGATCTCGCCCTCGCGGCGCAGCTTCAAGCGCACCACGCAGGGCTTGCCGGCGGCCTCGTGGGCCTTGACCTGCTCGGGCGTCAGGCTGCGGCACAGGCCGTCGTAGCCGATGTGCTTGCTCTTCTCGGCCTGCTGGATCTTGCGCAGGGTTTCCAGGCGCTCCTCGGTGCAGAAGCACTTGTAAGCCTTGCCCTGGGCCACCAGCTTCTCCGCCGCCTCCTTGTACAGGGGCAGGCGCTCGCTCTGGCGATACGGCCCCACCGGGCCGCCCGGGCCGTGCTCGGGCGGGCCTTCGTCGGGGGAAAGGCCCAGCCAATTCAGGGCCTCGAAGATCTGCTGTTCAGAGTCCGCCACGTAACGGTTGCGGTCGGTGTCCTCAATGCGCAGCAGGAACTGCCCGCCGTG
>JADLBZ010000246.1 GCA_020847415.1 Planctomycetota bacterium | reverse complement strand
GGCCATGGCCTGCGGGGCCAGAGATTCTGACGGGTTCACCGGCAGCAGCAACGGGGCCGGCCCGTTATCCGCTGGTCTGTGCCGAAGGGGTGTTGGCGTTGCCCGCCGGTTGCTCCAAACCCGCCTGGCGCTTGACCCACACGTACACAAAGCTCACCAGGGCCATCAGCAGCACAAAGGCCAGCGTCCAGATCAGCGCTCGCAGGCGCATACGCAACTCGGCGCGCAGGCGCTGTTCCAGGATGCTTTCAATCTCGACCAGCTTCTTGTCAATGCGCTGTTCCGTCAGGTCCAGCAGCTGCATGGCCTGGGCCTGCACCAGGTCCAGCGTTTCCTGCCGGAACTCCTCGGCGCGCTTGGTGGCGTCTTCCAGCAACTGGTCGGCCTTGCCGTCCACGTAGCTGTCTACCTTATGGCGCAGCTTGCTTTCCCAGCGGCCCAACATGCCCTTCTTGGCCACAGCCAGTTGGATAGTGCCGTTGGGCGGTGCGCCGTTGGCAGGCGCGCCGTTGGCCGGTGCGCCATCGGCCGCGGCGTCGCCGGACGGCTTGTCGCCGTCTGGTGCCGCCGGCGCGGGGTCCCCGGCAGGATTGCTTACGGGCGCGGCAGGGCTGGAAACGACGGCTGTGCCGCCGCCTGCGGATTTTGGCTTGTTGAAGAAGCGGTCAAAGAAGCCCACGCCTGCCCCCCGATGAGAGCATGTCTGGAAACCCGCTCGTCGGCGCCCAGGGTTTCCAACCAAGCACTGAAGCGACCGGATTCTACGCCTGCGGGCCGGGCGTGCAAACAGCCGCGCCCCCCGGAATTGATTGTTCAAACCGGCGGGCCTGTGGTTTCTTGTGCGCCCATGGAACCGGCCCCGGAAGCAATGCCCGAAGACGCCCTGGCTCGCGGCCTGCGGCTGCTGACGGTGCTGTGCTGGCTGCTGATCTTCGTGCCGGCGCTGTTTTCGCGCGGCCCCTGGCACGTGGACGACCTGCGCTATGTCGAGGTTGCCCGCCAGATGGGCGAGTACGGCGAGTTCCTGGTGCCCCACATCAACGGCGACGTCTACGGCGAGAAGCCGCCCGGCTACTTCATCCCGGTGGTGCTGCTGCACTGGGTCACCGGGGCCGACTACCTGCTTTCGGCGCGCTTGCTCTCGGCGCTGTCGGTAGTCGCCACCGGCCTGATGCTGGTGCACCTGGGCAAACTGCTGTTCGGCTCGCGCGCCATCGGGTGGCTGGGGGCGGCGTGCTTCAGCACCATGCTGTTCGTGGTGGACCGCGGCCAGCGCAGCCTGATTGACACATTCCTGCTGCCGCTGGTGACAGCGGGGACCGTTACCCTGTTTCGGGCCGGGCTGGCGCGAAGTTGGCACGCGCGCCTGGGCTGGGGGGCGGCGGCCTCCGTGGCGCTGGGCTGGGCCTGCGTCACCAAGGGCCCGGTGGGTGTGGCGGTACCGGCCCTGGGTGCCCTGGCCCTGGGCCTGGTGGCGCGGGGCCGGCAGGGGGTCTCCATCGCCGCGCTGGTGACGGCGCCGGTGCTGGGCGGCGCGCTGACCCTGGGCTGGCTGATGCTGGCGGCACAGCAGGCGGGAGACTGGTACCTGGACCGCATGCTGTTCCGCCAGAGTGCCGGGCGCGCTGTGGAGAGCTTTCATCACGCCGAGCCGTTCTGGTTCTTCCTGCTTGTCATGCCGCCCGTGATGCTGCCCGCGCTGCTGTTTGTGCCCCATGCCCTGCGACAGGCCTGGCAGCGCCGCCGCGAGCCCGCTGCGCGCGGGGCTTTGGGCCTGCTGGCGTGGTCGGCCGCCGTGCTGGTGTTCTTCTCGGCCATTTCGGGCAAGCGCACGGGCTATGTGTTGCCCATGTTCGCGCCCCTGGGTCTCGCTGCCGCCTGGGGCGTGCTTCAGCCGCAGGCATCGCGCTGGCTGGCCTGGCCCGCCCGCGCCCTGGCATGGGTTGCACTGGCAGCAGCCCCGCTGCTGGCGGCAATGGGCCTGCTGCACGAGTTGCTGCCGCCGGACCTGGGGCCGCCGGAGCTTGCCGAATTGCGGGCGGCCCAGCCGGGCGATGCGTGGCCGTCGTTTGTCCTGTGCGGCCTGCTGCTGGGCCTGGTGGCCTGGCGAGGCGCCCGGGCCTCCGCAGCCGGGCAGCCGTTGGGGGCCGTGGCAGCCGGCTTGCTGGCTGTGGCGCTGCTGAGCCTGGGCGCGCACGTGACGGTGGTGCCGGCCATGGATGCCTCGCGTTCGGCCAACACCTTTGGCGCCGAAGTTGCCAGGCAGTGGAACCGCGACGAGCCCCTGGTCTCGTTGGGCCCGCACAAGGACGGCCTGGACAACTACTTCACCAACCGGCGCCGCACGGAGCCCCTGTCGCGCGAGGCCCTCGCCGAGCGCGCCGCCCAGCCCGGTGCCCTGTGGGTGATTGCCCTGAGCCAGGACTGGACCCGCATGCCCGAGGCAGCCCGCGCCGGCTTTGTGCTGCGCGCCGAGGCTGACTTCAACAACAAGCACTGGCTCTTGCTGCACCGTCCCGCACCATGATGCCGCCCCCCGCCATCCATGGCCCCGCGCGAACGGCCTTGGCTGCCGCCGCCGCGGTTGCCTGTGTCGGCACCGCGGTGCGCCAGCTGCTGTACGGCGGGCCGGTGTTCTCGTGGCTCTACTTCGAGGCCGACTGGACCGAGTTCTGGGCCTTGCGCATCGAGCGCGGGGCGTCGTTTGCCCTGCTTGCGCTGGCACCCCTGCTGTTCTGGCCCCGGGCGCGCGCGGCAGCCGCGCTGGCTTCTGCGTGGCTGTTCGCGGTGGCCCTGTGCACGTCCGCCTTGGCAGCGCGCCACGAGGTGTTGCAGCTGCCCGCACAGGCAACGCGATGGCTCGCCCCTTTGGCGCTGGTGCTGCCGCTGACCGCCCGCCTGCCGGCCCGGTGGCTGCTGCGAGTTGCGGCGGCCGCCGTGTTTGCCGCCCACGGTGTGGAAGCCCTGCTGGGCGAGCCCCTGTTCGTGGACTATCTGCTGGGCCTGCCCGCCGGCAGCACCCTGGGCCAGAAGTGGGCAGAGGCCCTGCTGCGGCTGATCGGGGGCGTGGATCTGCTGGCGGCAGCTTGCATTTTGCTGCCCAAACCCATCAGACTGTGTGCAGCCTGGATGGCCCTGTGGGGCCTGGCCACGGCCACCCTGCGCGTCGTGTTCGGCGGCTGGGGCGCCTGGCCGGAAACCGTGGTGCGCCTGGCCAACGGGCTGGTGCCGCTGGCGCTGTGGCTGTTGTGGAGTCCCCGACAGAAGGACGCGTCATGCTGAAGAAGCCATCTTTGCTTGCCACGTTGGCGGTGCTGGCTGTCGCCGCTGCGGCTGCCGCCTTGGGCGTTGTGACCGCCCCCAAGACCCTGAACGCCGAGCAGCCGGCCGGGGTGGTACTCGGCGAGAAGGCGCCTGAGGGCGCCACGCCCGCCCAGTGGCGCGTGATCTGGACGTCGAACCCGGCGACCTCAGCCACGGTCAGCTGGACCACCGCCACCCGCACCAGGGACAACCTGCTGCTGCTGGACACCCAGCCGCGCGGCGGAAAGGCGGCCGAGTACGCGGTGAAACAGGCCGCGACCGAGAGTTACCAGTACACAGGGTCAGACGAGTTGTGGGTGCACCACGTGCGGCTGGCAGACCTGAAGCCGGCCACGAAGTACTACTTTGCCACGGCCAGCGACGGCCGTGCCTCTCGCGAGTTCTATTTCACCACGGCGCCCGAGGACGACGTGCCGGTGCGCTTTCTTTACGGTGGCGACTCGCGCAGTGACCGCGATGCCCGCCGCCTGATGAACCGGCGCATCCGCACCCTGGCCGAGGAAGACCCCGGGCTGCTGTGCTTTGTCCACGGCGGCGACTACGTGCACGACGGCGACAAGATGGACCAATGGACCGAGTGGATGACAGACCACGAGCTGACCATCTGCGCCGATGGCCGCGTGCTGCCCATTGTGCCCACCCGCGGCAACCACGAGTCCGGCGACGTGCAACTGGACCAGGTCTTTGACAACCCGGGCGGCAAAGGCCTGAACTACTTCGCCACGCGCCTGTCGTCGCAGGTCCTGCTGGTCACCCTAGACACCGAGATCAGCGCCGGGGGCGAACAGGCCGAGTTCCTGCGCCGCACTCTCAAGGACAACGCCAAGTGCCGCTGGCAGTTGGCCAACTACCACCGGCCCGCCTACCCAGCCGTGAAAGAACCCAGCGTGGCCAAGCAGCACTGGGTGCCGATCTTTGAGGAGTTCAACCTGGATTGCGCGCTGGAATCCGACGGCCACACCATCAAGCGCACCTGCGCCATCCGCGCCGACAAACCCGCCGACGACGGCGTGGTGTACATCGGCGAGGGCGGCCTGGGCGTCAAGCAGCGCACGCCCGAAAATGACCGCTGGTACTTCAAGGACGGCGTCACCGGCGCCAACCACCACGTGCAGCGCGTCACGGCGGACAAAGACTCGCTGAAGGTGGAAACCATCCTGCACAACGGCAAGGTGTTCGACACCTGGCAGCGCTCACCCCGCAAGCGTTAGCGCTGGGGATCCGTGGCCTTACCCGGCTTTCAGCGCCTGCCCGCACAGCGTGCGGAAGTACGGCGTGCTGCGCACCACGTGCTCGAACACCGCAAACTGCAGCGGCTTGATCAAGTACCCCTGCGCCCCCAGCTCGCGAATCTGCAGCCGCGTCTCGGCGGTGCCGTCCCCGGTGACGACCAAAGTTGGAATGTCGCGAAAGCCGGCGTTCTTGCGGCGCTCGCGCAGGAACTCCTGGCCCGAGAATCCCGGCATGCTGAGGTCCAGAAGCACCAGGCCAAAGCGCCCGGCGCCCCCCACCAGGTGGCGCAAAGCCTCCCATCCGTCCGGGGCCTCCACCACATGCTGAACGCCCAGGCGCTTGAGCATTGCGGCAAGCAGTTCGCGCACGGCCTTGTCGTCGTCCACGATCAGCGCGTGATCGTGGGTGGCCGGCTCGTTGCGTTGCGGACAGCTCAGCCCCGGAAACGCCCGCGCCGCGGCCTCGTGAAACTGCTCACGGGTAAACGGCAGGGGCAGAAACTCGCTGGCGGGGATCATCACCAGGTCCATCAGCCCCATGGGGTCCAGGCCCTCGGCACAGATCAGGGCGGGCAACTCCCGTCCCGCCGCCTGCCGCACCATGGCAAGCTGCGCCGGCAGGCTGTCGTTGCTGGCGGCACAGGCCAGCACCACGCCGTCCACGCCCTCCAGGCCCTTGGCGTCCGGGGCGCCGCGCAGGCGGCTTACCTGCGGGCCGCCCATGTCGTTCAGCATGCACCGATAACCCGCCGCATGCAGGTCGTCCTGTTCCAGCAGCAGAATCTTCATCAGGGCCTCCGCGTTGTTCGCATTATATAGTTTTGGCGTTCTTTGCAATACGCGTAACCAGCTTGCCGGCCTTTCCTCCGCAATGGACCTTTTCCCTGCTTCAGCCGTTAGTATCCGTTACGGAACCAGACCAGAAGCGCAGGGCTGTCGGGACCAGCCGTGCGCCGCAACCGCATCGGCACATGCGTTTGCACCTGAAGGAGCCGGCATGTTCCGCTGGACGCCCATCGTCGCGACCGCCCTTGCGGCTGTGTCGCTGCTTGCCCTGTTCGTGCAGCCTGTGAACTCCCAGCGCCGCCCCGGCCTGCCCAATCAGCCGGGACAGCCGGGCGGCAGCGAGGGCGACTGGTTCAACCTGGGCCCCATGGGCGGCAAAGCCACCATGGAGTCCGCGGGCGGCAAGACCGGCCTCACCGTGCGCAAGGTCTTCGAGGGCGGCCCGGCTGCTGCCGCCGGCCTGAAAGAGGGCGACTTCATTCTGGGCGCGCCCAAGGATTTCGTGAAAGACGCCTATCACGAACTCGGCGCCGCCATTGAGGCCGCCGAGTGCGCCAAGAAAGACAAAGAAGCCATCGTGGAGCTCACCCTGGGGCGCGGCGGCCAGACCCGCACCCTCAAGGTGCAGGTGCGCGCCTTTGGCCCCGAAGCCAAGAAGTTCCCCGGCGGCAAGATGCGCGACACCATCGTGGACGAGTCCCTCAAGTGGCTGGCCTCGCAGCAGCAGGGCGACGGCGGGTGGGAGTGCCACCTCAGCGGCGAAAACGGCCGCACCGTGATGACCAGCCTGTGCGGGCTGGCCTTTCTGGCGGCGGGTCACACAGCCGGCTCCGGCGAGTACAAGACCAACGTCAAGAAGGCCGCTGACTTCGTGGTGGCCAACGTGGGGCAGGAAGGCGCCTTTGGCAACATGGGCGGCGGCGCCAACTGGAACCAGACCAACTGGGGGCTGGGCTACGGCGGCATCTTCCTGGCCGAGGTCCAGTCGGCCTCGGCGGTGCCCGGCGTGAAAGAGAAGCTCGAGTGGATCTGCGACCGCATCCAGGCCAACATGGAAGCCACCGGCGGCTTTGCCCACGGCCCCGGCGGCCCCAACGCGTTGAACTACCTGGAACTTGAGATCGTCAGCAACTACTGCGTGGCGGCCCTGGGCGGCATCCAGGCCAACGGCATCAAGGTGGACAAGTCCCGCATCGAGCGGGCTTTGGCCTATATCCAGGCCTGCGGCGGCGGCAAAGGCGGCGTGGGCTACAGCACCCGCGAGGGCCAGATCGGCTGGGGCGATCCCGGCCGCACCGGCGGCGCCATCATGGCCTTCGGCGCCGTGGGCCGCGACAACCACGAGTACTACAAGTCCATGGTCGCCTTCCTGGGCGGCAACCTGCACGACATCATTGACGGCCACGTCAGCCCCACCATGCACCACCTGAGTGCAGCCGCAGCCTGCCGCCGCGAGGGCGGCAAGCTGTGGGACAGCTACTGGGAGGCCCAGCGCCACGAGTGCACCATGCTGCGCAACCCGGACAGCACCTTCACGGGCCGGCCCACCAAGGAAAGCCAGACCATGGGCCGCAACAACGACATGGACCTGGGGCCGGTGTGGAACACCGCGCACTGGACCATCATCCTGTGCCTGGAGAAAGACAACCTGCCCGTGTGGATGGGCAAGGGCGGCAAGGGCAAGAAGCCCGGCAAGGAAGAGCCCAAGGAGCCAGCGAAAGAGCCCCCGCCTGAAGTAAAGGCGCCGGTCACGCCGTCGCAGGGCGACAAGCCTCAGACCCCGGAAGGCGAGCCGGAGCCCGAGCCGGCCCCCAAGGCACCCGAGCCCAAGAAGCCCGCCCCACCCAAGGAAAAGAAGCCCGTCGAACCCGAGGACTAACCCGGCAGCGCACCGAAATGCGGGGTCAGGAATAGGGTGCGGGGTCGTCTGGGCATGCCAATCTCCTGATTGGCGTAGTGCGCCTTGCCGGCTGTCAGAGCCGGGAGCGCGAGCGACCGGCCCTGTTCAGCCGCGTATCGAGCGGCAACTCGCCCCAGCACAGGGCCACTCGTCTTACACGCTCGTGGCTCTGATGGGCGCCGCGCAGCGTGCCGGTCAGGAGACCTGCGTTCCCGGGGCACTGCCCGTTCACTTCTCATTTCCGCGCCAACGCCCCACAGCTACAATGCCCCCATGCCAGCCGTGATCGCCCCCGATTCCAAAGCGCCCGCCACTCCCACGTGCTGCCAATGGCCGGACTCTGGATGTCGTTGGCCAGCAGTGTTGCTACGACTCCAATCACAAGTTAATCACGGCCGGTTCCGGTGCCGGAACTCCGGACCGTCGCAATACTGCGGACGGCGAAGACAGCGCTGGAAAAGTAACGAGGTATTGGAAGGGCGTTGCTGCACACAAAGAAGAGGATGTCGATCCGTTTCAGGCCCTTGGTTGGCGGCAATACACCAAACTGTGGCCTCCCAACAATGGCAACAACTGCCCTGCCAACGAGG
>JADLBZ010000245.1 GCA_020847415.1 Planctomycetota bacterium | reverse complement strand
TCTTGCGGTCCTTGGTTGTCTTCAGAGCTGCAAGGCCGGCGTTGAGGTGATTGCCATCAATGGCCGGTACGTCGTAGTAGCCATCCACTATGGGTTGCTTGGTTTCAAGGTCCTGGGTGCCTGCCTTGCATTCGCGGATCTCCACCGCGCGAACTACACCGTCCACCCACACCTGAAACTCCCCTTGCGCCTTGGCAAACACGTCACCGCTCTTCCACATGCCGCCGGTGAGGGCCACCTCGGCGAGAACCTCGATTTGCGCCGACGCAGAGCAAATCCACTCCATCTGCTCGCACCCCGTGAGGGTGCCTTTGCGTGTGCATTCGTCCCAAGCCTGCAATCCCCAAGGAACAAGAGCCGGCTGGGTCGCGCCCAGCGCGCCCGCCCCGATCAACACCAACAGCCAGAACGTAACCCGCTGCATGGCAACTCCTGCAGTGCCGCCGCGCGATGCACGTCCCCTACTCCAGCCGCTGCACCAGCATCAACAGCCGCTCGCCCTTGCCTTCCGGCGCCGGCACCAGCACGGAACCGGCCTCGCCAACGCCAAGGCTGCCACTGAACCGGATCCGAACCGGGCGCAGCACCGCCCCCTGCATGGCGCAGTCCACATCGCCGACCTTGCAGGACTTCGCCACCAGCGCTACCGGCCCGGCGTAGTCCGTCGTGAGCTCGAGATCCCAGGCGCCCTCGCAGCCGTCGCGCGCATTCAGGGCCGAACGCCATCCGTCGCAGGCTGTAACAGGCAGCTCGGTCAGTCGGTCGTCAGCGCCCGTGAAGTCCGTTTCGGTCATGCCCCAGTAGGTTGTGGCTGTCCCGTCTGCGCATGCCACCACCTGCCCGGCGACGCAGGAGAGAACCCCCTGCCATGCTTGCACTTTCGCGTGTGCTTCCCGAAAGTTCGCCACCTGAGCCTGCGTGGGCAGGCCGCCTCCTGCCCACTGGGGCACAGCCGGCTCCGCCGCCAAGCGGTAGACTTGGACTTGAAACGCAGCCTGGCGAATCCCGTGACCGCAGATGGTCGCGATCATCGCGGCTCGGCGCTCAGGCTCTACATCGGCCAGGCTCATTGCCACCAGCGGCCCAATGGCGCCGGAGTAGTTGACGTTGTCGGTTCGCTGCACCCATTCGTGGGCCTGCCGCGCGGCAACCATGGCGGGAGGCAACTCCTGCCGCGCACGGAAGTAGTCCGACTCGCGGTCATCGATCAGCTCCGCGCCCGGCTCGCACTCCAGGACTGTCCCGGGGCGCAGCGTCGGCAACAGCGCACCAGCTTGCAGGAACCCGCCGGCTGCGCACACCGAGATGTCGTCGCGGCTGGCCAGGGCGACCTGCGCGCCGGGCTTCAGCTCAGCCGCAATCAGATAGCGCCCGTCCAGCACAGCCGCTTCGCCGGGCCGCAAAACAACCGAAAGGGGCACGTAGCGCACACGCAGCTTCGGCAGCTCTATGGTGCCGTGGCTCGCCCGCACGTTGGCAAGGTCGAGTTTCTCCACAACGGCGTGGCGCGCCTGCACCCAGATACAGCCGCCCTCGAGCGGCAGCGCACCCATGACCCACTCCGCGCCACAGGAGAGCTCCCGGACATCGGCAATCGGCCCGGCTTCGGATGCCGTAAGGGTGTAGTACCGGTACAGGAACGTGTCGGTGGTAATCGTACCGGCAGTCAGGCTCTCGGTCGGCGCAACGTCACCCGCCGCCAGCAGCCGCGCCTTTGCCTGCCCCACGGCAGCGGCAGCGGCTCGGCACCCGCCCAGCGGCTGGGGCAACTCATACAGCCGCAAGTTCACGCGTTGCGCGTAGTACGCGCGTAACGAATCCAGCAGAAAGCCGAGCTTGTCGTGGTCGGCGGTGCCGCCGTGGACTTCGATTCGCGGCGGCTCTTGGGGAAGGACCGTAATACGTTGCAACGACTCCCACTGGCAGGCGGACTCCATGGCCTGGGCAAGCCCGGCGGCTGTGAGGCTCTGGTACAAGCCGGCAGTGCCCGATTCGATGTCCCAGACATCGCTGCCGCGGTATCCGGCACCCCAGGGTGCAAGGGTGGCCTGCGGCCTCAAGCGCGGCATGCTTGGCACGGAGCGATACAGGTCCGCGTCAGGCGATGTCGCGCGCACGGGTATGCCTGCAAGTTCGTAGACCCTGAATACGGGCTGGTCGGGGTCTGGTGCCGCATCCTGGGCAACCCGGGCATTGGGGCAGGTGCCTGCCAGCATCACAAGGGCTGCGGCTGCGGCCGTCGCGCGAATTCTCATGGGTCTTCCCGTTGGGGAGACGCGGGGAACTACAGCATAGCACATTCCCCGGCGGGTGAAGCGCTTGCCCGGTTGTGCTATGTTGCGGATACCGGCTTCGGGGATGGATACCATGAACGCACCCTCAAGCGCCCAGACGCGCAACAACCGCAAGGTCACTATCGCACTGGTCGAGACAGCCGCCTCGCCCCTGCCCGCCATGCCGCAGGCACCCTTTGGCGCCCTGCTGGTGTGCCTGGCCCCGCGGCCCGACGAAAAGAGCGTGCGCAGCCTCGCCCGCAAGCTGCTGGAGGCCGGCTGCGGCTGGGCCACCTTGCACGGGGGCAAGCACACGCCGCGGCTGCACCAGTGGTTTGACGACGCCATCGTGGAGTACCAGCTCAAGCAGGACCGCAACGCCGAGCTGATGACCAGCGGCGAGACCGAAGACTCGCTGGAAGAGGCCATGCGCGATGCCGTGTGGTTCGGCTTCCCGGCCTATGACCAGCCTTATGCCGAGCTGCTGGTGCTGATTCTGGGCCCGCACCCCGACGGCCTCCAGGCCCGCTCGGCCGCACTGGCCCAGACCGTGGAACAGGAGTAGCCGCGGCATGCCGTTTGACCCCGCCACTGTTACCTGGGAGGCCGTTTATGGCGGCGCGCTGATTGCCCTGGCGCGCATGGCCGACGTGAGCCTGGGTGTGCTGCGCGTGGCCAACGTGGGCGCCGGGCGGCGCGGCACAGCCTGGTTCATCGCCTTCTGCGAAGCGCTGATCTGGGTGATTGCCGTGTCGGGCGTGGTGAAGAACCTGGACAACCCCGTCTATGCCGTGTTCTACGCGCTCGGGTTTGCCACCGGCACGTTCCTGGGCATGACAGCCGAGCGCCTGTGGGCCCGCGGCGAACGCGTGGTGCGGGTCTTCACGCACGATGGCGAGGCCATGTCGCTGGCCCTGCGCGACAAGGGCTACCGGGTAACGCAGTTCGAGGGAAAGGGGCTGCAGGGGCCCATCCAGTTGCTGTTCATCCAGGTGCCGCGCCGCGAGGCCCGAGAGCTGCCCCACCTGGCGCGCAAGATTGATGCCGACTGCTTCATCATCATTGACGACATCAAGGCCACCCTGCCGGGCAAGACACCGCTGGAGTTGGACGATCTGGCCAAATAGCGGCTGAGCGGAAGGTCCGTGACGTGGGGCTGCGCAGCAGCGCTCCGGGGCAGGCACCCACTGTCCCGGAAACGCCCGCAGAGGCGGCTGCCTTATCAGAGCCACGAGTGCAAACGAGTGGCCATGTGCGGTGCGCGATTTGGCGCCTGCCACGCGACTGAACAGGGGCGGTCGCTTGCGCTCCCGCCTCTGATACTGCGGCCTTGGCAGCGTTCCGCAAACTCTGTAACTCCGTTTTCAAACGCAGCTGCCGTTGAACTGCAAGCTCTCGCAGAGCCGCGGAGTCGCAGAGAAAGGCAACTGCATTAGTCCGCGGAAAAGAGCCTGTTTAAGAAGTCGTTCGCCAGCTACTGCTTGCGGCGGGCATCGCGGGCCGGCGCAGCGCATTAGCAAGGCTCAGGCATCTTAAACAGGCTCTAAACGCAGAACCACACTGATAGCTACAGCCAATGCAGATGAGGTTCCTCGCTGTCTTCTGTGGATTTGGCGGGGGGCTTCGCGCAGGCCGCCGCAAGCCAGCCATCGGGCGGCCGTTCGTACCTGCCGGTGTGAACAGGATGCAACCACGGTATGGCTTTACCGCCAAAGCGCCAAATGGCCAAAGCTCTGTTCCTGCTCGCGT
>JADLBZ010000244.1 GCA_020847415.1 Planctomycetota bacterium | reverse complement strand
TTACCGAAGTGTGCCGTCGCTTCTTGCAGCAGCGCGTTCAAGTCTCGCAAGCCCAAGTCAAAGAAGCTGTCGTAGGCTTGCTCCCAGTTCTCGGAGCTCCGGTCGCTGGGTGTGCCCACCACTACGACGCGCCAACCGTCCGCCTTCAACCTGCGACAGACCTCATCCCAGTGGGGCCAGCGTTTTTCTTGTGCGAAATGCGCGCAACCGGCGTGCACCGTAATGGCGCGCGGGCCCAGATCGAAGCGGCGCGCACTTCGGCCCACATGGCATGGGGGTGTGTCCCCCGAATAGCCCAGCCACCGGGCCACCTGCATGTTGGCCTCGGTTTCGGATTGATAGAGCGCGGCTGTGCGCACAACGCTTACGCACAGCCCGGGTGGAAACAGCTGCTGCAGCAAGTGCTTGCCATAACAGGAAACGGCAAAGTCGTAAGACCGAACGTGCAGTTGGTCGCGACGCGTGAGCACGCGGCCCAGCACCGGCCAGTCGTGCCACAGGTCGGCCACTGGTTCGGCCCCGCAGTCGCGGCGATGCACAAACAGGTCAACTTCGTGGCCTGACAACCAGAGCGCGTGGCACGTGGGCGTGCCCTGCACGCAGTTGCCGATGCCCTGGCTGACTTCGACCAGAACTTTCATGCCTGCCCCCGCAAGTTTACGCCTGTCAGGCGCACTGCAGGCAGTCCCGTTTGTCGGGGGCAAATCCGCGGCAGGAGTGCCGTAAGGCTGGGAGCCCCTGCCCGCACCATACAGAACTTTGAGAGCCCCGGCCTCTTCAACCTGGACGAGTTGCCGGCCGAGGACGACCGCAACACCGTGCGCGACTCTATGAACCCCAATTTCATGCCCGTCATCCTGAACCACCACTGCTGCGTTTGTATTGAAACCGGAGGTCTCCGATTCTGCTTCGAAGTCGCGTCAGGCCGCAACGGACACTTGCGAAACGCGCCGGACGGGCTTCTGTTGCTCGCCGTAGCGGCAACGACCGCAGGCGTTGCATGGCACCCATAAGTTCGACTCGGACGAAGCACTATGCCGGCACCGGGGCCGCGCAAAAGACGCGCTCCAGGGCGCCCAAGGCAAACTCGAGCTCGGCCTGTGTCGCCACAATGGGCGGCGTGAAGCGCAGCACCCAGTGGTGCGTGTCTTTCACGATCAGCCCCTCTGCAGCCAGCTTCAGCGCGAAGTCGTGGCCGTCCGGGCCGTCCTGGGTCAGCTCGATGCCGAACATCATGCCCATGCCGCGCACCTCACGGATGCGCGGGGCGCGCCCGGCCATGGCCTTCAGCCGCTGCATCACGAAAGCGCCCTTCTCGCGGGCCTGGCGCGGCAGGTCTTCCAGCTCCATGGCGCGCAGGGCGGCCACCGCAATGGCACTGGAGATGGGGCAGCCGCCAAAGGTGCTGCCGTGGCTGCCGGGCTCGAAGAGGTCCATCAGGGCGCGGCTGGCCAGGTTGCCGCCCACGGGCGCGAACCCGCCCGAGATACTCTTGCCGATGCACATGATGTCCGGCTGTGCGGCCTTGCCGCCGTGCTGCCAGCAGAACAACTCGCCGGTGCGGCCCCAGCCGGTCTGCACTTCGTCCAGGATCAGCAGTACGTTGCGGCGGGTGCACAGGCTGCGCAGGCCGGCCACATAGCCGGGGTCCGGCACGTTCACGCCGCCCTCGCCCTGGATGGGCTCGACCAGGATGGCGGCGGTGTCGGGTGTGATGGCGGCCTCCATGGCGGCCAGGTCGTTGTAAGGCACGCGCGTGAAGCCCGGCGCAAAGGGCCCAAAGCCCTCCAGCGCCACCTTCTCGTCAGGGTCAAACATCTGCGTCACGGTCAGGGTGCGGCCGTGGAAGCAGTGCTCGGCAAACAGCACCTGAGGCGTGCCGGGCACCTTCTTGACGCGTTTGGCCCAGCGGCGGGCCAGCTTGATGGCGGCCTCAGGCCCTTCCACGCCGCCATTGGCGGGCAGGAAGGCATCAAAGCCCGTCAGGGCGGTGACGCGATGGCCGAACAGCGCCAGCCAGGGGTCGGGCAGGAAGCGACCCAGCACGGTGGGGGCGTTGCTGTCCAGGAAGGCCTTCAATGCAGCCTTCACCAGCGGGTGCCCGTGGCCCAGGTTGGCCGCGCTGTAGGCCGCCACGCCGTCAAACAGCTTGCGGCCGCCGCGGGTGTACAGCCACGGTCCTTCACCGCGAACGATGGGGTCTTTCAGCAGCAGGCCGTAATTGTGGGCGACGTGGCTGCCCAGCAGGCCAAGGGTTTCGTCGGCGGACAGGCGGGCGGCGGATTCGAGAATCTTCAGGGCTTCGGCGCGGGCTTGAGCGGCATCCATGGTGACTCCGTGGCCGGGCAGATTTGGATTGGACAGATTGCGGCAATTTTATACTTGAGGTCCTGCGCGCACACCTTTGAGGAGCGACCCGTGCAGGTCGAATACATCAATCCCATCGTAACGGCAACTGTCTCCACCCTCGACACCCTGATCGGCCTGAAAGTGCGCCGGGGGCAGGCAAGTGCTGCACGCACCTTCAAGCCGCCGGCGCGCACCAGCTTCGTGGCGGTGATTGGCATGGCCGGCGCGGTGCAAGGCAGCGTGGTGCTTACATTCGATGACAAGGTGGCACGCGAAGTGGTGGGCCGCATGATTGGCGCGCCCTGCGGCGGCGACGAGGAAGTCGCGGATGGCGTGGGCGAAGTGGTGAACATCATCGCCGGCAACACCAAGACCATCCTGAACGAGCAGAATCTCGGGCTCAAGCTCAGCATCCCCAACGTGGTGCAGGGGTGCGAGATTCGCGTGCACCCCCCGGAAGGCATCCCCGCCATCCTGATTCCCTTTGAGTCCGAAATCGGGGCATTCAACATTCAAGTGGCATTCACGCAGCCTAAGTAGTTGCTGTTGTTGGTGTTAGGTTGCGTAGAAGGCGCCGAATTCAGCCGGCGCGCGTGCGCGTCTGGCGGCTGTCCGGTCACGTCTTGCCTGCTGCCTCCGGCAGCCTTGCGGCTTGAACTTTCCGCCCGTTGGCGTCGTTAATAGGCTGCTACAGCTCCCGTACAACCCGAGGCAGGCCTATGTCTATTGTCAGTTGTGCATCGTGCGGCGCCCAGTACAACGCCGCCGGGTATCAGCCGGGCGTGCAGTTCCAGTGCACCGGCTGCGGCGCCATGGTAACTGTGGGCAAAGCGGCCGGCGGCAAGGCTGCGGGTCCCAAGCGTGCCACCGGCGCGGTTTCGCGCGGTCGGCCCGCAGGCCCCGCCCGTGCCGGCCAAGGCGGTGCAGAGCGCGAGCGTCCCATGGGCCCGCCCGCCAAGAAGGGCATGGGTGCGGGCGCCATTGTGGGCATCATTGTGGGTGTGGTGGTGGTGGCGATCGTGGCGCTGATTGCCGTCTTCGCCAGCAAACCCTCGCCCCAGGAAGACGCCAAGGCCAAGCTGGCGGCGGCCGCTGAGGCCGAAGAAGCCAAGATTGCCCGCGAAGACGCCGAGCGCAAGGCCAACAACGATCGCCTGCGCAAGACCATGTCGGCCTGCGTTGCCAAGGGTGCCGCCATTGAAACGGCCCTGCGCGGCGGCGACTGGAACGGCCTGAAGGGCATGTTTGACTGGCAGACCTACTCGCTGTTTGTGAAGGAGCAGCGCATTGACAAAGACCCCGCCCACGCGGGCAATCCCTTCCACACCACGGGCAAGTGGGAGCAAGTGGACGGCAAGGTGAAGTGGGTGAACCAGGCGCCCCACGGCGCGGATACGGCCCAGATTGCCGTGATGGAGTACATGGAGCGCGCTTATGCGGGCTCGCCGGCGGTCACGCTGGACCGCGTGGCAGCCGACAACGAGAAGTCCGGCTTTGGTGGCGCCCCCTGGGGCGACGAAGCCCAGAAGCTGAAAGTCGGCGGCAAGCACATTGTCGGCAAGATTCTGAACGTCACGGTGCAGGGCGCCGGCGACAAGCCCAAGGAATTCTGGGTTGGCGCTGAATGCGGCAGCGACGACGTGCGAATCATCTACTGGCATGACGCCTCGGCCAAGAAGCGCCTGAGCGACGAGTACATCAAGGCCAACAAGAAGCCGGTGGACGACCGCAGCCTGATGAACGACGACCGCGATCCTATGGTTGAACCCGGCACGGAGGAGCCCGGCACGGAAGACCCGCCCGCCGTGGAGTTGCCCGCCGCCGCCAAGACCGGCGCCAAGCCCACCGATGCAGCGCTGGTGAACATCCTGAACGCCATGATCCGCGGCGACAAGCTTACCGAGGCGCAGAAGAGCACCATCGTGGGCAGCAAGAAGGCCGAGAAGAAGGCCATGCTGGGCGGCCTGATTGACGCCCTGCTGGATGCCCACAACCAGGGCAAGCGTCGCGAAAAAGCCATGATCTCGAACGCGCTGCTGGCTGTGTGGGGCAACTTCGCCCGCAGCGAGGGCTTCCTGGACGAGGAAGTGACCTATGATGTCGAAGGGCGCTCGCAGTCTGACAACGACGAGGCGATCCGCCGCTGGTGCCTGATCTACAACAAGTACGACTCGTATTAGCGGTGCGTCGCAATTGAATTCAGGGGTGGCTCCATCCATCGCTTGCGGGCATTTCCGCGACAGCGAGTGACAGAAGCCCGCAGGGCGCGTATCGCGAGCGCCCGTCGCGGCCTGACGCGGAAGCGGGACGGATACCCGCCGTTTCGATGTGGATGCGACACCAGCGGCAGGCAGAATGCGCCTGCGAGACAGCTCGGGCCGGGGGTCTCCCCGGCCCGCGTCTATTTGTTGGTGCGCTCGCGCACCACGCCGCGGTCGGACTCGCGGAAGAACTTCACCCAGTGCTGGGCCTGGGGCAGGTCAGCAAACTCGGTTTCCAGCTTCTTCAGCGCCTCTTCGTAGGGCGTGGCGCTGCGGAACAGCAGCTTGTACGCATCTCGCAGGCGCCGCACCGCATCTTTGGGCACGCCGCTGCGCTCCAGGCCGATCAGGTTCAGCCCGTACACCGCACAGCCGTAGCCGCCCACCCGGCAATAGGGCGGGATGTCCATGCTGGCCACCGAGCCGCCGGAGATCATGGCCATGGTGCCCACGCGGCAGAACTGGTGAATCGCCACCAGGCCGCCGAAAACGGCCCGGTCTTCCACGGTGACGTGCCCGGCGAGTTGCACGGAGTTGGCGGCGATCACGCGGTTGCCCACCACGCAATCGTGGCCGACGTGTGTGTAGGCCATCAGGAAGTTGTCGTTGCCGATGGTGGTGGTCTGGTGGGGGGTCTTGGTGGTGCCGCGGCTGACCTGCACGAAGTCGCCCAGGAAGTTGTTGGTGCCGATAACCAGCTTCGTGGGCTCGCCCTTGTAGCCCAGGTCCTGCGGCGGCGCACCCAGGCTGCAGTGGTTGCCGATGCGGTTGCCGGTGCCGATCTCGGTCGGGCCGGCAATCACGGTGTGGGGTCCGATGCTCGTTCCGGCCCCGATCTTGACCCCGGCGCCGATTACGCAGAATGGCCCGAGTTGCACATCGGCGGCTAACTGTGCCGCCGGGTCCACAATAGCGCTGGGATGAATGCCCTTGCTCATGCCCCAAGTGTAGCGGCGGCGGCGGCGGGCGCGAATGCGCAGCAAATGTGGAGAAACGACAGGGGCCTCCAGGAGGCGGCCCCTGCACGGCATTCACGCAACGGCTAGCGGCGCTGCAGCATGCTCATGATGGCGGTGAGCTGCGTCTGCTGCATGGCCAAGGCTTCCTTGATGGTGACAATGTCGGCTGCCGCG
>JADLBZ010000243.1 GCA_020847415.1 Planctomycetota bacterium | reverse complement strand
CGGGGTGCGAGCCCGTGCGGCGCGAGGCGCATGTCAGCGCGGGGTCGGTGGTGCATCTGGGCGATGTGCGGGTGGAGCCGGCCAAGGGCTGCATTGTGATCATCGTGGAAGACTGGCCGGAGACGGAACCGGCGAAGCAGGTCCGCGTGTCGCTGTCATGCGCTTGGAGCAGACGTGTTCCGTTTCCGGATGAGATACCGAGGGGCGTTATCAGCGGCGGCCGCTACGAGTTTCGCAACATGGCGCTCGGGCGGCAACTGTCCCTGTTGTTCTTTGTCGAGGGCGAATCCCAGTCCGCGCACATCGTGAATGGCGTTACCGCGACGGCAGAGCAGCCCGTGCAGGAGATTCGCCTCAAGATGAAAGATCTGTTCAAGTAGGCAAGGGCGAGCGGCTGTTGATGCTGGTGCAGCGGCTGGAGTAGGGGCTGCGGGTCTGGGCCGATTCGAGCCGCGACAAACTGAGGTTCCATGACCCGTGGGCCGAGGAGCTGGCGGCCCTGCGCGCCGATTGACGCCTGCCGGCGTGCTTCGCGGCGGGCCGCCCGAGAGCGACGAGAACGGATACCTCACCCCGCCCCTGCCCGCGGTGTTTCCAACGAGCGGGCTGGTAGTAAGCTGCCGGCGCTTTTGAACGAGCGTTCAAACCGCCGGAGACCGCCATGGATTTCGCCTTCACCGAAGAACAGGCCATGTTCCAGCAGGCCGCCGCCGAGTTCTGCAAGAACGAGGTCGAGGCTGTCGCCATCAAGCTCGAGAACTCCAAGGAGTTCCCCATGGCGCTCACCCAGCGAATGTCCGAGCTGGGGTTCATGGGCATGGTGATCCCGCAGGAGTACGGCGGCGTGGGCGCCGACTACCTGGCCTATCTGCTCGTGGAAGGCGAGATCGCCAAGACCAGCATCGGCCTGAGCATGACCCTGGGCGCGCAGAACAGCCTGACCGGCCTGCCCATCATGAACTTCGCCACCGAGGCGCAGAAGAAGAAGTTCCTGCCCTTGCTGGCCAGCGGCGAGAAGCTGGGGTGCTTTGCCCTTACCGAGCCGGGCGCCGGCTCCGACCCCGCCGGCATGCGCACCACGGCGGTGAAGAAGGGCGACCGCTGGGTCATCAACGGCACGAAGATCTACATCACCAACGGCTCGGTCTCGCGCATTGCCATTGTCTGGGCGCGCACGGGCACCAAGCCCGACGGCAAGCCGCAGATCACGGCCCTCCTGGTGGACCGCGACGAGAGCCCGTACAAGACCGGTACGGTCGAGGACAAGATGGGCGTGCACGCCAGCCCGACCTCGGAGCTGATCTTTGAAGAGTGTGAAGTGCCCGCCGACGCCGTGCTGGGCAAAGAGGGCGACGGCTTCAAGGTGGCGCTGATGACCCTGAACACCGGGCGCCTGAGCGTGGCCACCCAGAGCCTGGGCCTGGCCCAGGCCGCCTACGAGCGTGCCCGCAAGTTCGCCTCCGAGCGCGAGCAGTTCGGCAGCAAGATCGGCGACTTTCAGGCCATCTCGTTCAAGCTTGCCGACATGATCACCAGCATCAACGCCGCAAAGGGCTTGATCTATCACGCCACCTGGCTGAAGGAGCGGCACGGGCTTTCCGACCCGCGCTTCATCAGCATGGCGGCCCAGGCCAAGCTGTTTGCCAGCGAGATGTCGGAAGATGTAACCAGTGCGGCGGTGCAGATCCACGGCGGCTACGGGTACATGAAGGAGTACCGCGTGGAGGAGTTCTTCCGCGCGGCGCGCCTGATGACGATCATTGAGGGCACCAGCGAAATCCAGCGCCTGACCATCGCCCGGCAGGAGCTGAAGGGGTAGCGCGTGGCTACAGGTCTTCGCCGTCGCGGTGCGGTGCTGCCACTTGGCCCCGGGCCAGCTCGGCCTGGTAAGCCTCCACGATCTTGCGGTGCACGTACTCTCGCACGTCGGGCTTAATGGGGTGCACCAGGTCAAAGTGCAGCTTGGCCCGGCCCCGCTGGTCCGTCTCGGCCCGCTGGGGATCCAGCTTGGAGCCGCACTCGTTGCAGAACTTGGCCCGCAGGTGGTTCTTGCCCGAGCAGCGCGGGCACTTGTCCGTGATCTTGCGCGAGGGCATGGCAATGAACGGCGAACCGTCGCCCTGGATGATCTTGAGGTCCTTGATCACGAACGCGTTGTTGAGGGTGACGCTGCAATAGCCGAGAAGTTTCTCGTCGTCCTCGGCTGCCAGCTTGATGCGAACTTCCGTGACTTCAATGTCACGCATCGCTACCCCCAGCGGGCCCCCTTTCCCACGGTCTTGACGGGAAAAGCCCGGCCCAGCCCCCTCGACTGCAACGAGCGGGCAAGTGCTGCCGCAGCGTCTTCGCTCTCCATCAGGAAGGCGATGGTCGAGCCGGAGCCGCTCACAAATCGCACAAGAACGCCAGACTCGGCACTCGTCTGCAACCACGCCGCGCGCATGCCATTCGACACGCGCAGCGCAGATTCCTGCAGCCGGTTTGTGACCAGTGACGCCAGTTGGCAGCGGTCGCCGACGCCCTCGTACCCATGAACTAAGTAACAGTCCTTAACGAAGGCCGTCAAGTGGACTCTCAGATCTGCGTAGACGTCTTTGGTTGGGCAGACAGCCTCAGGGTACAGCAGCACCAGGTCAATCCCCGTAACATCCGGCCACTGCTTGACTTGCTCGCCCCGGCCCGTGCACAGGGCAACCCCGCCCTCGACGAAGAAGGCACAATCGCTGCCCAGCTCAGCGGCCAGCGCACGCAGGGCCTCGTTGCCCAAGTTCAAGCCCCACAGCCGGTTCAGGGCAACCACTGTGTTAGAAGCGTCGCTGCTGCCGCCGCCCAAGCCGGCCCCGTGGGGAATTTGTTTAGTCAGGGCAATTTGTGCGCCCCGGTTTGGCGCGTGCCGCGTGCGCAGCAGTTCAGCCGCGCGATACACCAGGTTTTCCTCCAGCCGTCCCAAGTCCACGTTGCAGCGAAGGGCGGTGCCGGGCGCAGGGCGGTCCTCCACGGTGATGGTGTCGTACAGGCTCACCGCCTGCATCACGGTCACGACCTCGTGAAAGCCGTCGGGCCGGCGGCCGGTGATTTCGAGGAACCAGTTCACTTTGGCGGGCGCGTGGATGGTGAGTTTCATGGTCTCGCTACTGGCGCACGCGCCGGGCGATTTCCCGCTTGGCGTCGCGCTCTTTCAGGGATTCGCGCTTGTCGTACAGCTTCTTGCCCTTGCACAGGCCCAGCTCGCACTTGGCGTAGCCGCCCCGAAAGTAAATCGAAAGCGGCACCAGCGTCAGGCCCTTTTCCAGCAGCTTCTGCCGCAGCTTCAGGATCTCGCCCCGGTGCAGCAGCAGGGCCCGCTTGCGCTTGGGCTCGTAGACCTCGATCTGGTTGCCGCGGCTGTACTCGGGAATCTGCAGGTTGTGCAGCCAGGCGCGGTCTTCTTTCTTTTCAATCATGGCGTGGGCGTCGCCGATGACGCAGTGGCCGGCGCGTAGGCTTTTGACTTCGTTGCCGGTCAAGCGCATGCCGGCCTCGATGCGCTCCAGCACGTGGTAGTCGTGAAACGCCTTGCGGTTGGTCGCGACGACCTTGCGACTCTGCTGGTTCTGCTCGTCGCCCTTGTCGGCCATGGCGCAACAATAACGCGGCGGGGCTTCAGCGGCCACGGAGCAGCCGGGGCCGGTTTTTTTCAAGAGCGGGGTGGCCGGGCTCCGATGCAATCACGGGCAGCGTCGCCCGAACAACACCGCCACGGAGAAGATCCACCATGTTCAAGTTCCTCACCCGCATGTTCCGCAAGAAACCCGCAGCCCAGCCCGAGCCCTACGCGCTGCCCAGCGACAATCCCGAGACCACGCCCATCCTCATTGAGGAAAGCGGCGAAGTGGCCTTGGCCGAGGTTTCGTGCCTGAACAGCAAGCTGCTGGCCCCCGTGGACCCCAACGACCCGACCGGCTGGTCGGTGCGCACCCGCGCGGTGGTCGAGATGAAGAACGGCCTGACCGACCTGGCCAGCCACGTTCGCGGCCTGGGCCAGCGCCTGCAGGCGCAGACCATGGGGCAATCGCGGCTGATTGAGGCCCTGGCCAACCTGCCGCAGATGCTGCGCGAAGTGATCCCCAGCGGCGAGGAGCAGACCCGTGCCCTGGCGGCGATGAAGCTGGCCCTGGACGACCAGTGCGCCGCCAACCGCCAGTTTGTGGAAGCGCTGAAGCCCCTGCCCGAGTTTGTGCAGGCTGCTGCCAACCTGCCCGAGACCGCCCGCAAGCAGATGTGGGCGCTGAACGAGCTGACCAGGCAACTGGAGCAGGGCAACGCCGAGGCCCAGCGCCAGAGCGACGAAGTGAAGGTGATGGTCGAGACCCTGACCACCCAGAACGCCTCCCGCACCGAGGAAATGAAGGGCATGGTCGAGCAGATGACCAAGTACCAGCGGGCGGGGCTGAAGCAGGCCTTCATCGCCAACCAGCAGCAGGACGCGGTGCGCAAGAGCCAGCGCCGCCACCATGCCGAGCTGGAGCATGTGCAGAGCGCCAAGCTGGCGTCCATCCAGAAGGAACAGGCCCGGCAGTTTGCGGCCATGGAAGGGCACCTGACGCGCTCGGCCAAGCGCCAGAGCATCCTGGCCGGCGCCGCGGTGGCGGTGGCTGCGGTGGCTGCTGCGCTGATGATGCTGGTGGCCACGGGCGTGATCCGGGTGGGCGACAGCGCGCAGGGCATGGCCCAGACCGAGGCCGAGCGCCGCGTGCCGGATGCCGTGGTCCAGCGCTAGGCAGGCGACGAGAATCAGCAGCGGGGTGCGGGTCCATGGCTCGCACCCCGCATTGCTTGGTACATGCGGCAATCCCGTCCACAGGCGGCTGTTTGCTCTCCCCTGAGTGAGTCCGGACGATCATTGCGTGGCTGCCACGGCACGACATCTGGTCAAGCCGCCAAAGGCCTGTACTACGGCTGCAACAGCCAGCGCCAACTGCGCGCTCGCGTCGCCGTTTGTGATGCGGACGTCCCGTCCGCACTGCGTTTGCCGCTTAACTGCATGCTCTCGCAGGGACGCAGAGTAAGAGCATGTCTGGGAACTCTGAGCGTAAGCGAGTTCGGAGCGCCGAACGAGCGGGACAAGGCTGCCGTGCCGAGGTGTGGCAAGCAGGCGACCGCAGGGAGCGAATCTGATAACGCTCCAGTGGAGCGTTATCAGGTTGGCGGTGAGGCAGCCGCCGTAACTCGAAGTTCGCCGCCCGAAAGTGCCCGCGAACGGGTTTCCGGACAGGCTCCACGGCAACGGCAGCCCGCGCGAGTGCACGAAGGTGGCGAACGAACGGCTGGCCGGGCCCATGCTCGCCTCGACGAACCTCGCGGCACTGTGTGAACCTCCAGGTTCAGAATGCTGCGCACCCGGCAGCCGCAGCTCCTGTCGCCAGAATCGGTTCTTCTGTCGATTTCAGCCTCTCGGTACTTAGCACTATGGCGGCCTCCCCGGGCGAGACGCCCGAGGGACGCACGTCCGGGCCGGCGTGACACGCGTGGCTCTGCCCGGAAACCCCTTGGCACAAACTACGCAACGGGGGGGGGGACCACCAGTGGGGGTTCTGAGAGTTGACGCGATAACGCGACTTGCGTGTTGCACAAGCTAGGTTGTACGCGTACGCTGGCATCCATTGAGTCATGACCAGTGAGGAGGAAGCAGAATGGTCCGTCGGGTAACCGCAAGGGCAGCCGTGGCGCTCATCATGCTGGCATGCAGCGCTGTTGGGGTGTGGGCTGGAACAGCCGCTGGCGAATCAAAGCCAAGTGGTGGTGTCAGCGGGGTGAGCTACAAGGACAAGAATGGAAAAATGGAGCTGGAATTTGGTGCCGCCAGCACTTGGGCGGCAGCGCGGGGCAACATCAGCAACAAGCACGACGTCACAGCACATCCTCCTGGTCAGCCAGATCTGAAGAAATCGGCGAGTGGTGGCGCGACAGACCGTACCGTGTTCTCCGGCATGATCATGGAGACAGAAGCCCCTCTGTGGACCGGGTTGCTAACGGCGAAAATGCAAGTGGGGGCTGGCGCGTACACGAGCTTGAACTTCAACCGCAAGATCGAAGCGAAGGCCACAGGCGTGATAGCGGCTTGGGGCGATGCAGCGGGATTACCAAGAGTTGCCGCGGCGGAAGTCCTAACAACCAACCAGCAGCAGCCTGGTAAGTATGACCTGACTGTAGATGTCGGGGGTACCCCAATGACGGTAGTTGGTGGCGGTAGGCACGCGCGCCCAACGACGGACATCGGGCCTCCAGGAGGGCACTGGACTTGGATTAGCGCTCACCCTTGGTTCTTGGCGCGGTTCAACAATCAAATTCAATTCACGTACGAGTCCAGGGCCAGCGGAAGCATGGAGATCGACTTCTTGACCAAGGGCAAGGAGACCGCAGATTTCACCGTAGAGCAGGAGTTCCAAGGCGCATGGCGCGGGTTGGTCCTGGCTTGGGAAGTCGCACCACAGTTCAAGCTTCTTCGGGCATTCAGCTTGAAGTAGGAGTCGTGCGTGAAGCCGCGAGCCGTTATTCTGGCGTGTCTCGCCCTGCTTGCGGTGGGGCTGGCCTTGGGCTATCTGTTCTCTGGCGGTGCGCCGCACGATGTCGAGTCTGACACGCCGCGGGCGGATACAGAGTTGGGCCCGGCAGGTGAAAGTGGTGGTTCGCCGCCATTGGATAGCCCCTCATCTGCTGTACCATGCGCCGGCAGAGTCGAATTCGAAGAGGCAGCCACCGGCCCCGCTGGGCACGGCTGCCTCTTCACCATATCGTGCCGCGATGCAGAAGGCAGGCCGATTGCGGGGGTTAGCCTCACAATTCGTGGCTGGTTCGCAGAACCGTCGCTCGATCACATTGAGGCTCGTAGCGATGAACACGGTGCAGTTGAGGTGTTGCTCGCAACTTGGAGCTCGGTTGACGTTTATAGCACTGCGTCGTCGTGGACCGGAGAGGCGCGCCTGACGTGCAGCGAGGGTAACCGCAACGGAACGCTGCTTCTTAAGCCATGCGCGTCCTTTGAAGTATGGGTGCAGACGGACGAAGGCACCCCATACTACGGTCCCAGTACGCTGTCTGCTGGAGACCGCGTCTTCGCTCAGTGGGCGACGCCGCGCCTGTTCATGTTGAAGATCCCAAGGGATGACGACTCTTGGCAACGTCCATTGATGTTTGATGGGCAAGGCCCCATTCGCCTCACGCGGATTCCTGTAGATCGGGACGCTTGCTTGACGACGGAGCACACGTCGCTTGGATACACAACGCAGACCTTTGTGGTGCCTCGGCACGACATGGTGGACGGGGCAAGGCTAACATACACCATCTCGCGGGACCCCAAGGACAAGTGTGGGCTTATTGAACTGGACGTGTCCGGCCACGCTACTGGTGCGGACCCGTCTCACAAGACGATCATGGGCTACTGGGCCGCTATCAGCATGCCGGTCGCGAACTTCTACCATCGTTCCGGCGGATTATGGGTATCGCGGCCTGTTCCACCTGGCACTTACACCGTTGAATTCCAGGAGCGCGGTGTGGTCATTTGGGCCTCCCAGCCGGTTGTGGTGACAGAGCGCGAAGTAACCCGCGTCAAGTACGAACCTTATGACGGATGCACGGTCACCGTACGCGCATGCGACGCTACGGGAGCTCCCGTCCGCGGTGCAGTGTTATCCCGAAGTGTTGGCACGTACGTCAGTTGGCTCGCAGGGCCGCCGGAGGGCGCCGCAGTCAGCTCTGCGGAGGGGCTTGTGGAAATCAAAGGCCTTCCCCCCGGACATCTCGAATTCGTCGTGGAGGCCGAGGGCTATGAGCCGTCTCGATTTGCAGTGGACTTGGTGGACGGAGTCACTCATCGCCACCCGGACATCTATCTAGAGCCTGCCGTGGGCCGGGTTGAACTCACACTGGAAGGCATGTCGGAGGATGTGGACTATACCGTAATGCTCGTCCAGCCCGGCGGGCAGCCTGTTGCAGCTATAGGGGACGTTCGGAATTCGCAGCAGTGTTTTGAGAAACTGCCGCTTCGAGAATATGTCGTTGCTGTGATTGCCGGTCGCGGTGGCCTCGTCATCAGCCGGGACGTGACGCTTGCAAGTGGATCTGAGACGGCGAAGCTAACACTTGACGTGAGCAGTTTGAAGGCCGAGTAAGCATGCAAGGCGCGCATCCTTGTGCCGGAAGGCCGCCGGGCCGCAACGCGAACCGGGGAGGCCGTATGGCCTCCCCGGTGTGTTCCGATTCACGCGAAACTAGACCTCTTCAAAGAAGAAGGGCTTGAGGCACTGGATCTTCTTCTCGTAAGTCTCCGGCTCAATGGCCCACAGGGCGCCCGCCACCGACGACAGCAGGCTGTTGCCGTCCTGGCTGGTGAAGCAGAAACCCCGGATGTCGGTGCCGTTGCTGACCGAGAGCGTCTCGTGGGGGATGATGGTCTGGTTCAGGATGCGGCCGAAGAAGCCGTGATCGCGGCCGAAGCTGAAGATCTGGTTCGAGCTCTTCTTGAAGGTCAGGGCCTGGCGGTCATCCTCGCGGATGGTCTTGATGAGCTGGTCCACGCTGGTGGCCTTCTTCACGCGCACATGGAAGCGCACCACGTGCATGAACTGCGTGTTCAGCTTCAAGGCGCTGCTGTACAGGCCCTTGAGGTCCCAGCCGCGGGTCTTGTACAGGTGCCATGCGTCGCGGGCGTGGTGGGTGCCGAATTGGTCGTCCTTGTGCTTGCCCACCTCGGGGCTGGCGCAGAAGTCGTCGTCCTGGCTGATGTCGTTGGCGCGGCGCATGCACACGAAGTCGGCGCTGACCAGGTTGTCCGGCGCGGTGTTGCCCTGGGTGCCGAAGATCTTGATGAGCGCGCTGAGGTTGTGGGTGTTGCAGCTCACCACCTGGATGAACTTGTCCTCGCCGGGCACGAGGGCCTCGTCGTTGATGCCGCGGGCGTACATCTTGCCGAAGCCGAACTCGCTGCCCTGGGCGATGTAGGCCTTTCCGCCCGCCTGGGCCGCCTTGACGTAGTACTTCTCCTTGTTGGCCAGGCCGGCGCCGCTGGGCGTGCAGTCAATGACCACCGTGGCGCGGTTGATGGCTTCTTCGGTGTCAAAGGTCGGCTTGATGCCCAGTTTCTCAAAGCCCGAGAACTGCTCTTTCTCGGTGCTCAGCTTGGCGCCCCGGCGCATCAGGTCCACCACCTTCGAGCGGTCCGTCTTCAGGGGCGTGCGCTTGTTGAAGGTCACCTCGTCAACGCCGAGGTCCTTGCCGAAGTGCGTCAGGAGGCCGATCAGCGGTTCGCCAATCGTGCCGGTGCCGACAACGTGAATGATGGTCTTCTTCTTGCCTGCCATGGGTTTCCTCCGGCGGTTAACGAGTACACCGCGACGCGGCCCCCTCCCGCCCGTGCGGGAACGCCTCGGATAGCTGGGCGATATGGGCCTGTCGCGGCGTCATGGTCAACCGCAAGTCGTGCGCCCCTGCAGCGCTGGGGCACCGTGCCACCGGGCCGCAGGGCGGCGGCAAGGGTACCAAGCGTACACGCGAAACCCAAGCATGTCGGGGGATTGTTGGCGCGCGCCTGCTTCAGGTTTGGAGCAGTTGTCCGGTTGGCAGGCGCCGGAAAAACCACGGGCGCCCACACATGGCCTTGAATCAGCCTCAGGGAGCGTCCGTAGCGTCTATGCAACCTTTACTGCCCACTCAGCCTACAACAACCCGCGACAACCGTCTACGACATCAGGTCGTCGCTGATCATCCGTTCCATGGCGCGCTCAAAGGCCGCATCCAGGTTATAGGCCGGGTTGTTGATCTTGGCCTTGATGGCCTGCACCAGCTCCTGCCGCACCGCCGGAACATCGCGCATCTGGCTCATCAGCCGCGCTTCCTGCGAAAACTCGGCGCGGTCCGGCTGGCGCGCGGGCAGGGACGAGCCGCCGCTTTCTGCCTTGCGGGCGAGCTGCTGGGCCCGCAAGCGCTGGAGGCGCTGCGTCCTGGCTGCTTCACCTGGTCCCTGCACTTCGCTCATGGCTGGTGCCTTTGTGCTGTCGTGATTTCTCTCTGCATCGTTTATCGGCAGTTCAGAACGACAACTTTAGCGGAAATTTCCGTCCGGGTGCGGAAAAACTTCACGGCCTGGCATCGCCATAACGGGTTGCAGTGAGGCAACTTGCGTCAACGCAAGGCGTTTGTGCATTGCACTCGCGCAAGTTTTGCGCGAGTGCACGAAGAACTTGCAGTCCGGCATTGCAAACACGCGCGACTCTTGGTTATCACCTGCCACCACGGCCCGCCAAACCGCTACTCGGCGCGAAAGCCCACTTGCACTACAAACTCGCCCTCGGGGGTCACACAAGGAATCAGCATGGCGGGCGCCTCGCGCGCGGTGTGCACCAGCAGGCTGCTGCCCACCACCACGTTGGGAACGGTCAGGGCCAGTCCGGGGCGGGTCTCGCCCAGCATGGTCTTGGCGCCGCCGGCCACCACGTTGACCAGCTCACCCACGCCGTCTACCACATCGTGTTCTTCGGGATCACTGCCCAGCATGCGGGCCACCAGCTTGCGCGCCACGACAGCCGGCACAGCCAGCACCACCTTGCCGCGCAGCGAGCCGGAAATGCCGATCACGCCCACCAGGCTTTCGCCGCTATCGGTGCGGAAGGCGCCCTTGCACTGGCGCAGTTCGCCGAACTTGAGCGTAGTCTGGAGCAGCCCTTGGGCTGCGTTGCGCGCGGAAACCAGAAACGGCCGAACCAGATCAGCCGACAAGACGGCAGTCATGTGCCCCTCCGGGCAGCCGTCCGAACCTCTTCCCCCGCACAGGTTAGCCACCTTCGGGCGCCATGGCCACGGGGCACGCTGCGCAAGCCTGCCGCCCTGCCACTTCGCAAGCCCGGCGGCCTGAGTTAAACCCTTGCCCGGGCTGGGGCAGCCGCAACCCGGGAGCAACCGTGTCCTTCAAGATCAACCGTCGCAGCACCCGCACCTGCACCGTGGGCTCATGCCCGGTGGGCAGCGGCTACCCTGTGGCTGTGCAGACGATGACCAAGACCAAGACCTGGGACGTGCCCGGGACCTTGAAGCAGATTGAGGGCGCCCAGGACCGCCGCGTGGATATTGTTCGCGTGGCCTGCCCGGACGACAAGTCAGCGGCGGCGTTGCCGGCCATCATCAAGGGCTCGCGGGTGCCCATTATCGCCGACATTCACTTTGCGCCCGGCCTGGCCCTGAAGGCCCTGGAAGCCGGCGTGCACTGCGTGCGCATCAACCCCGGCAACATCAAGCTGGACCTGGTGCAGAAGATCGTGCAACTGGCCGGCGACAAGGGTGCCGCCATTCGCATCGGCATCAACTCGGGCTCCATCATGCCGCGCAAGGGCCTGGAAGTGAAAGCGGACATGGAACTGGAGATGGCGGACCTGATGGTGAACACCGCCATTGAGTGGTGCGAGAAGTTTGACTCGTGGGGGTTCCGCAACTTCAAGGTCTCGCTGAAGTCCAGCGACGTGCTGACCACCATCTACACCAACCGCGAGTTCGCGCGCAAAACCGACGTGCCCCTGCACCTTGGCGTGACCGAAGCCGGCATGCTGCGCGCCAGCACGGTGAAAAGCTCGATCGGCCTGGGCTCGCTGCTGGCCGAGGGCGTCGGCGACACCATCCGCGTTTCCATTACCGGCGACCCCATGGACGAAGTCGAGGTCGGCTTCGAAATCCTCTCCAGCCTGCGCCTGCGCAAGAAGAACGTCGAGATCGTCTCGTGTCCCAGTTGCGGCCGCGACGAAGTGGACGGCGGTGTGGAAACCCTGGCCCGCCAGGTGGAAGACCGCATGCGCGGGTATCGCGGCAACATCACGGTGAGTGTGCTGGGCTGCATCGTGAACGGCCCGGGCGAGGCCGCCGAGGCGGACCTGGGCATCGCGGGCGCCAAGGACGCGGGCTACTTGTTCAAGGGCGAGCAGATCCT
>JADLBZ010000242.1 GCA_020847415.1 Planctomycetota bacterium | reverse complement strand
GGCCTGCCCGGGCAGCCGCAACTAGGGCTCGGCCGGGGCATCCTGGCGCGCTATGTGGAGCACGAGCTGGCGCGGAACAAGCTGGGCTATGTGGCCCGCTTTGCGGAGCTCGACTTTGGCAGCGGAGAGAATGCAGGCCCCGGCAACCCGGACACCCTGCCCGCCGTGTTTGAACTGCCCCTGCCGGGCGGCGTGGTGCGGCTGCGCGGCAGCGTGGACCGGGTGGACGAAGGACCGCTGGGCCTGGAGGTGGTGGACTTCAAAACCGGCAGCGCGCGCACCACGGCGGAGATCAAGGACGGCCGCGCGTTCCAGTTGCCGGTGTACCTGGCGGCTGTGTCGCGCCTGACGGGGTCGCCACCGGGGGGCATCTGCTATCTGCTGCTGCCCGCCGAGAAAGAGCTGAAACTGAAAGAGGCGCTGAAGTCGCGTGGCAAGGTCGAGGTCGAGCCCGCCCTGCTGGTGGGCAAGCTGCTGCCGGAGCGATTGTCGCGCCTGCTGGGTGCTCTGGAACAAGGCGTGTTTCTGCACCTGCCGTTTGCCAAGGAAAGCGCGTGCAACGGGTGCGACTTTGCCGCTGCCTGCGCCCTGCGCCCCACGGTGGCGGCGGACCGGCGCGCCCGGTTGAAGGCGGGAGAGCTGGGTGTTTCCGCGTACTTGCCCGAGAGTGCCGCCCGGAGTGCGGAATGAACGCCCCTGCTGAAACCAGCCGCTTAAACCCCGGCCAGCGTGCGGCCCTGGACCTGGACCGCGATCTGCTGGTGGACGCGGGTGCCGGTGCGGGCAAGACACAGGTGCTGGGCCTGCGCTTTGTGGCGGCACTGGAGACCGGCCGTGCCCGCGTGGCCGAGATGGTGGCCTTCACTTTCACGGACAAGGCAGCCGCCGAGATGCGCGACCGCGTGCAGTTGCTGCTCGCGCGTCGTGTGAATGAACTGCTGGCCCAGGGCACGTCCACCGCCGCGCTGGCCAACCTGCAGCGTGCCCAGCGCGAGTTCCACCAGAACCACATCAGCACGGTGCACTCTTTCTGCCACCGGCTGCTGGCCGAGTACGCCTGGGAGGCCGGGCTGGAGCCCGGCGCGCGCATCCTGCCCGAGCGCGACCAGCGCAGCCTGCGCGACGAAGCCGTGCGGCGCGTGCTGTTGAACCAGTCCGCCGAACCCGACCCCGAACTGGAGCCGGCCCTGCGCACCCTGGGCACCGCTATGCGCTACGGCGCCCTGCGCGAGCTGCTGCAGCGCGCGCTGGCCGAGCGCGCCGTGATTGGCCGCGCGCTGGAAAACGCCGCCCGCGCCTGGGCCCAGCCGGAGCGCGAAATCGAGCGCCGCCGCCGGCGCCTGGCAAGAATCTCCGGCCTGGTGGTGCGGCCCGTGCTGGTTTGCCTGAAGAAGCTGGACCTGGGTGCCGTGCGCGGTGCCACGGCAGGTGACACGTTGCGCGAAAAGGTGGTGGCAGTGGCGGCTGCCGCCGTCAGCGACACGCCCTGGCCGGCACTTCAGCCGCTGCTGCTTACCAAGGGCGGTGATCCGCGCAGCTTCGGCAAGGCTGGTGCCAAGGACAAATGGAAACACGCCCCGCACGCCATGCAAGACACGCGCGACGTCATAGGCCAAGCCGCCAACCTGCTGGCGGAACAGGCCGAGGTGCTGGGCGCGTATGTGTTTGACGAGAGCCACGAGCGCCGGGCAGGCGAAGCGCTCAAGGCGTTGACGGTGGTGTTCAGTCGCCTGCTGCCCGAGTACGAGCGCGCCTGCGCCGGGGCTCTGGACTTTCTGGACCTTGAACTGCGCGCCATTGCCCTGCTGCGCGAACAGCCGGAAACCAGGCACCGCGTGGCCGGTGGCATTCGCCTGTTGCTGGTGGACGAGTTCCAGGACACCAACCCGGTGCAGGCCGAGCTCTTTGCCCTGCTGCGCGATGCCGACGCCACGCCGGGGCGCTTCTTTGCCGTGGGCGACGCAAAGCAGTCCATCTATGGCTTCCGTGGCAGCGACGTGTCGCTCTTCTTCCATGCCGCCCGTGAGGTGCAGCGCCGCAACCAGCGCAGCGGCGCAGCCGCCCGCCCGCCGCGCCTGCCCTGGCAGCTTGCCGGGCCGGATACGCCGGAGGTGCGCAACGGCCTGGTGCGGCTGGCGGCCAACTACCGCACCGTGCCGCCCGTGCTGGAGCTGGGCAACCGGCTGTTTGAGCGGCTGCTGCGGCGCGAGTATTACCGTGACTTTGACGCGCGGCCCCAGGACATGACGCCGGGCCGCGACCCGGTGCGACCGGGCCGCCCGCTTGCCGAGCTGCACTTGCTGCCCATGCCGAGCAACGTTGTTTCCGAGAAAGAAGACAATGACGACGAAGAACCCGGCGCGGTCGGCATCACCGCAGACCAGGCGACCTGGGTGGCTGGCCGGGTGCTTGCGTTGCGCAGCCAGGGCGTCGCCCTGAAGGACATCGCCATCCTGGTGCGACGCGGGACAAAGAACCACGAGTACCGCCAGGCCTTCAACCGTGCCGGCTTGCCGCTGCTGGTGATGGGTGAGACCGGCCTGCTGGGCACGCAAGAGGCCTGCGACTGCCTGAACCTGCTGCGGGTGCTGGCCAACACGCGCGATGAGGCCGCCGTGCTGGGCCTGTTGCGTTCGCCCTTTGCGGCGGTCTCGGACCGCACCCTGACCGAGCTGGCCCTGGACGAGACGCTGGATCGCAAGGGCGGCCTGCTGGGGCGCGCCCGCGGCTGGCAGCAGCAGCGGGCGGACCAGCGCCTGGGCGAGTTCCTGCCCGCCCTGGACGCGCTGCTGGCCCGCGCCGGCCACGAACCGCCTGCCGTGCTGCTGGCCGAGGCGCTGTCGCGCTTCGGCTATCTGCTGGCAGTCAGCACCGGGCCGGGCTCGGAGCAGCGGGTAGCCAACGTGCAGGCGCTGCAGGACCTGGTGCGCGCCACGCAGGCACGCTTTCCTTCGCTGGCGCCGCTGGTGCGCGAGCTGCGCGCCCGCGCCGAGGACAACGACGAACCCCAGGGCAAGCCCGACAGCGACGCCGACGGCGTGCGCCTGATGACCATCCACAAGGCCAAAGGCCTCGAATTCCCGGTGGTGATCATCCCGCAGATGGGCGACAAGCGACACAAGGCGGCGTCGGGCGCCTTGCGCCATCTGCCGGCCCGCGCCACGCACCCGCTGGGCCTGTGGTTGCCCAGCATGGCCGAACACGACCGCGGCAAGTCGCGCCCGGACTACGCTGCCTGGCGTGCGGGTTTGGCTGCCCGCGAGCGCGAAGAAGCCGAGGCGCTGCGCGTGTTTTACGTCGCCTACACCCGCGCCAAAGAACGCGTGATCATGGTGGGCACAATGGGTGAAGAGATCCGGCCTGACTCCTGGGCAGGTCGCCTGTTGCGCGGGCTTGGCATCGAGGCATGGCACGAGAACTCGACCGACGCCGGCCTGTCGCTGCACTGGCACGACAGCCTGCCTGTCCAGGGCGGGCTGTCCAACCAGGCCCAGTTGGCGCGCGTGCACGCGGCGCTGCAGTCCGGGCGGCTGCCGGTGCCCACCGCCGTGGATGACACGCTGGCTGCGGTTGCCGCGCGCCCCGAGCCCGCAAGCTGGAGCGACCCGCAGGCCGGCGAGCTGGGCACACTGGTGCACGCCGGCATCGAGCGCGCCATTCGCGTGGGCAGCATTGAGGCCGGCGTTGTGGACGCCCGCGCCGCCGGCCACGTGCGCAACGCCCTGCAGGCCCTGCGGACATTGCGGCCTGCGGTCGAAATCCCCGAGCACAGCCTGGTGCATGCAGGCCGCACCCTGCGGCTGGACCTGCTGCGCAAGCTCTCCGACACCGAGTACGAGATCGTGGACTACAAGACCGACCGGGTGGAGGGCGACCTGAAGGCCGCCGCGGAGAGCCGCCACGGGCAGCAGTTGAGGGCTTATGCCGTCGCGCTAAAGGCCCACCTGGCCGCCCGCAGCATCAGCGCCCGCGTCCGGTTGCTGGTGTGCTTCACCGCGCCGGAGAACTTGCAGCCGGAGCAGCGGCTGGTTGAAATCGCTGAATGCTGAGGCCCCAGTCGCGGCTGGCCCGCCATGTGTTGTTCTTCGGTCTGCCCCTGGTGCTGGGGCTGGCCTGCCACGCGGCGTTCAACCTGGTGGACACGCTGCTGGTGGGGCAACTGGCCGGGCCTGAAGGAGCCGCTGCCATTGCGGTGACCGGCCTGTGCGACCCGGTCAGCACCTTCCAGACCATCCTCTTGAACGGCCCCATTGCCGGGGCGGGCGTGCTGCTGGCCCTGGCGCGTGGCGCCGGCAACCACGATGGCGTGCGCCGCACCGCGTTGCAGGCCCTGGGCTTTGTGGCGGCGCTGTGCGTGGCCATCTCCGTGCCGGGCTGGCTTCTGGCCGGTGAGATCGCCACAGCCATGGGCGCCGCGGAAGGCAGCCAGCACCAGCAATGCGCCGAGTATCTGCGCGTGATGCTGGGCGGCGGCCTTACTGCCGGCCTGTTCCTGTACCTCACCACCACGGAGCGCGCCCTGGGCCGCACCGGGGTGTTTCTGGCGTTCTTCCTGATCTCCAACGTGCTGAACCTGGTGCTGGGCCTGTTCCTGATCTACGGCGACGGCCCCTTTCCGCACTGGTTTCCGGACTGGCTGGCGGAGTTCAACCGGGCCTGCGGGTTTCCGCGCCTGGGAGTGGTGGGCAGCGCCTGGTCCACGGTGGGCGCGCGGGGCATCTCGGCGCTGCTGTTGCTGGGGCTGGCTGTGCTGCGCGGGCCCATGCGCGGCGCGCTGTCCTGGCTGGCGCCGGGCGGCGAGGTGGCCCTGTCGCTGCTGCGCATCGGCCTGTGGAACAACGGCCAGATCGCGGCGCGCGGCCTGGCGGGCGGCATCTTCATCCGCTGCGTGCAGGCGGCAGGCGGAGGCCGCGAGGCGGTCGTGGGCGGCATCTTCGTGGGCATGAAGGTGGAACTGCTGCTGACCCTGCTTGCTTTCGGCTGGGGTGCCGCCGCGCAGACGCTGGTAGCCACCAGCCTGGGGGGCGGCAAGCCCGACCGCGCCCGCCACGAGGAGCGGCTCTGTGTGGCGATCGCCACGCTGGCCGGCCTGGCGCTTGTGCTGCCGCTGGTGCTGTTCGCGGGGCCGGTGGCAGCCTTCTTCAACCCCGAGCCCGGCCTGGTGAGCTGGGGCAGCGCGTACTTGCACTGGATGGCCCCCGCCTTTGCCGCGGCACCCCTGAACATCGTGCTCAGCCAGGCGCTGGTGGCGCGCAACCGCCTGAAGACGCCGGTGCTGATAGATTCCGCCGTGCTGCTGGGCGGGCTGGCGCCTGCCCTGGTGGCGGCCACCCTTTTGCGGGCCCCGCTGGAGGTGCTGCTGGGCCTGAACGCGGGGGCGGGGCTGCTGCTCAGTGCCGTGTATGTGGCGCTGGCCCGTCGTTCGGCGCATTGACGCGGCTGCACCGCCCACTAGACTCGCCCCGACTTTGCGGGCCAAACGGTTGCGGGCAAGCAATCAGGGAAGCGCCTGGTTTCTTGCCCCGTGTATTTTCAGGAAGCATCCATGAGCGTCCCCTTTTCGCAGATGTGGGCCATTGCCTCGTACGTGCTCAAGCAGCGCGCCATGCGCCGCAAGCACTACGCCACCGTGCTGATGCTGGAGCCGCTGCTGCGCTGCAACCTGGCCTGTGCCGGCTGTGGCAAGATCCAGTACCCGCCGCACATCCTGAAGAAGGAAATGGCTGTCGGCGACGCCCTGCGCGCCGTCGAGGAATGCGGCGCGCCCGTGGTCAGCATCCCCGGCGGCGAGCCCATGCTGTACAGCCACATTGGCGAGCTGGTGCGCGAGCTGGTAGCCCGCAAGAAGTACATCTACCTGTGCACGAATGCCCTGCTTTTGAAAGAGCGGCTTGAGCAGGGCGTGTTCACCCCCAGCAAGTACCTGACGTTCAGCGTGCACCTGGACGGCCTGCAGGAACACCACGATTTCGCCGTCTGCCGCGAGGGCACCTACGCCAAGGCCGAAGAGGCCATCAAGCTGGCGGTGAAGCTGGGCTACCGCGTGACCACCAACACGACGCTGTTTGCCCACGCCAATGTGCAGAAGACCCGCGCCTTCTTTGACCACGCCACCGAGCTGGGCGTGGAAGCCATGACCGTAAGCCCCGGCTACAGCTACCAGAAGGCCCCCGACCAGCAGAACTTCCTGAACCGCGAACGCACGTTCAAGCTGTTCCGCGACCTGCTGGACAAGCCCAACCCGAAGTGGCGCTTCAACCAGTCTCCGCTGTTCATGCAGTTCCTGATGGGCAAGCTGCACATGGAGTGCACGCCCTGGGGCAACCCCTGCTACACGCTGTTCGGGTGGCAGCGGCCCTGCTATCTGCTGCACGAGGGCTACGCCCGCAGCTTCAAGGAACTGGTCGAGACCACGGACTGGTCGGCCTACGGTCGCGCCAGCGGCAACCCCAAGTGCCAGAACTGCATGGTGCACTGCGGCTACGAACCGACCGCCGTGCATCTGACGTTTAACTCGGTCAAGGGCTTCCTGGACACCGCGCGGCTTCAGCTTGCGGGCGTACCGGACTCGGCGGCCGGCACGAATGTTGTCCCGCCGCCCGTGCAGGAGCACCGCGAGACGCGCGAGAGCACCGTGGACGACGAGCTGGAACGCGAGCTGCTTGAGGCGGTGGACTACCGCGGCGACGTCGCCCTGTTGACCCGCGACGGCTCGCGCCACGAGGGCTATTTGTTCAACGTCGGCCCCGAAACCGTGGACTACTTCCCGCGCAACGAGACCACCATTGCCTCGCTGCCCCGCGAGGCCATCCAGGGCATCGAGAAGCTCGGCCGCGATTTTGCCGACGGCAAGACCTGGGAGGCCTGGGTGAAGAAGTACGAGGAGGCCAAGGCCCGCCGCGCCGCCGGCGAGAACGTGGGCACCATCGGGCTGTACAGCGAGCCCCTGGAGCCCGACGCCGCGGGGACCCGCCCGTGATTGCCCCCGGCGGAACCAGCGCCGAATTTCAGGCCATTGCCGATGCCGTGCTGGCCGGGCGACGCATTACGCCCGAACAGGGCCTGTGGCTGCTGGAGAAAGCACCACTGCACGGCCTGGGCGCGCTGGCCCACACGGTGCGCAACCGCAAGATGCAGAAGGCCGGCCGCGAGGGGCTGGTCACCTACGTGATCAGCCGCAACGTCAACTACACCAATGTCTGCATCACCGATTGCGACTTCTGCAGCTTCTACCGGCGGCCGCTGGATGGCGACGCCTACTCGCTGGACGTGGACAGCCTGCGCGACAAGGCCCGTGAGACGCTGGAGCTGGGCGGCACCGAGATCCTGCTGCAAGGCGGCCACAACCCCAAGCTGCCCCTGAAGTACTACCAGGACATGCTGGGCCTGTTTCACGGCATGGGGCTGCACAACCACGCCTTCAGCCCCAGCGAGATCCAGCACTTCGCGAAGTTCTGGAAGCTGAGCATCCCCGAGGTGCTGCGGGAGCTCAAGGCTGCGGGCCTGGACAGCATCCCCGGCGGCGGCGCAGAAGTGTTGACCGACCGCGTGCGCGGCATCATCTGCCCCAAAAAGGGCGGCGCCGAGGCCTGGCTGACCCCCATGCGCGAGGCCCACAAGCTGGGCATCCGCACCAGCGCCACCATGATGTTCGGCCACGTCGAAACCCTGGCTGAGCGCATTGAGCACCTGCAGCGCCTGCGCGACCTGCAGGACGAAACCGGCGGCTTCACGGCCTTCATCTGCTGGACCTTCCAGGCTGAAGGCAACCGCATGAGCAACGTGCCCATGTCGGGCAGCCACGACTACCTGCGCACCCAGGCCGTGGCCCGCTTGTTCTTGGATAACTTCGAGAACTGCCAGGCAAGCTGGGTGACCCAGGGCGGGCAGGTGGGTCAGGTGAGCCTGCGATACGGCTGCAACGACATGGGCAGCCTGATGATTGAGGAAAACGTGGTGCGGCTGGCGGGGGCGAGCTTCCGCATGACCGAGCACGAGATTCGGCGGCTGATCCGCGACGCGGGCTATGCGCCGCGGCGACGGAACTTCTTCTATGAGCTGCGCGACGAGCCCGCGGACCTGGACGCCCAGCTGGAGGACGCGGTCCGCGCCGGCCGCGGCAAACGCATCCCCGTGGCGGGATAGGCAGTTGATTGCCGAGACAGAGTCCAACCCCGCAACATCCGGGAGCCTGATCCCAACTCAGTTCCCGCCAGTGGAGCCTGTACTGGCCTGATCCGCTCGCTGCCTTGGTGCGCGGCCCGCAGGACAGGCCGGCCCAAGGCTGCGCTTGCGGGCTGGGAACGCCGGTCTCCTGACCGGCAAAGTGAACTCCGCCAATCAGGAGATTGGCGTTCTCAAAACAACGCGGCTGCCGTGACCCCGAGCCGCCCGTGCGGCACATGTCCGGCAGCGGGAATGGCGCCGGACGGGAATCACCCGGCCGGCCGGCGCATTCAGTCGTTTCATTTCTGATGGCAGTCGCTGTCCTCGCCGCGTATCGTTTTCTCCCGAAAGGGGAATTTCCATGCGGTCCACTTTCCTGGCACTGATCGGCCTGGCTCTCGGGATTGTCTGCGGCTACGCGGCTGCGCTGGCGATGGCAGTGCCGCAGCCGGGCCCGCAGCCCTTGCCGCAGCGGTTTGAGACGGCGTGCGCAGCCCCGGCAGAAAGACAGCCGCCGGCAGCACTCGCGCCGGCCGCGCCCGAGCCTGACCTCACGCACGAGCTGGACGCCCTTCGCGCCGAGAACGCCGAGCTGCGCCGCATGCTTGAAGCCGAGCCCGCTGACACGCCTCGCGAGGAGAATCCCGCGCCGGTCACACCCGCGACGCTGCAACCGCACGGTGATGAAGCGCGCGAGTTGCGCGCGCGCCTGGGTCGCGATCCCACGGATGCCGAACTGGTAACCCTGAGACAAAAGCTGGAAGCGCAGCGGGCCGCGACCATTGGGGCCGAAACGGAGCGCATCCAGGCGCTCGAGGCGACCATGGCGGCACTCAAGGACGGCGACGCAGTGAGCACACTGCGCTTGATGCAGGAGCTGACACCGGAAATCAGGGCAACTGTGCGCAATGGCGAAGTCTTCAGCACCTGGTTTGAACGCAAGACCTCGGGACCGGCGATGGACGGGTCCGCCATTTCCGAGCGCAACCCCATTGTGGACGGCGCGACAGTGCGCTTCGGGGCTGGCAAGCACGTGTGGAAGGTCAGCGGCCTGGGGCGCGCCGACAAGC
>JADLBZ010000241.1 GCA_020847415.1 Planctomycetota bacterium | reverse complement strand
GGAGCGTTGCCCAGGCCGCCGAACAGCCGGGCGAACGCGCCGACGACCTGGTCGTGCGTGACCTGCCCGTCTTGCAGGGCAGCGCCCAGCGCCACGCCGCGGCCCTGGAACGCCTCCGCGCCGAGGGCGAAACGTGGAAGGTGGCGGTGAACGAACCCTCCAACGTGCTGCTGGTGAACGGCCGCCGGGATGAAGTTGAGCGGGTGGCTGAACGCGCGCGCAAGCTGCAGTCGCAGCCGGAAACCCCCGCCTTTGCGGAGACCACCCACACCCTGAAGGCTGTCTACATCACGGCTGGCGAGGCGGCGCAGGTGCTGCGCGACCTGTTTGCCGTGCAAGTGGCCTCGGGCTCGGTGCAGGTGGCGGCGTTTGAGCGCACGCGCAGCGTGGTGTTCCGGGGCAGCGAATTTGACCTGCAGCGGGCGCGCGCGGCTTTGGCGGCGCTGGACGTGGAAACCTCCGCCCCCAAGCCCCCCAAAGACAAGTAGCTGGGCCGGCGGCTATTCGCCGGCGCTGCGGGGTGCTGCGAACTCTTCTTCGCGCTCCACGGGCGGTTTCACCGGCACCGGGGCCTCCGGCGGCA
This sequence comes from Planctomycetota bacterium, assembly GCA_020847415.1. GTDB lineage: Bacteria > Planctomycetota > UBA8742 > UBA2392 > UBA2392 > JADLBZ01. The sequence goes on along the minus strand of JADLBZ010000241.1, from coordinate 3,243 downwards.
GCGGCCGACCGTTGTCGCCCAAGGGCCGCGCCTTGGGGCTGTTGCAGTCCGGCCAGGCGGGGTCTTCGCTGACCCGCCAGCCAATCTCGGCCAGCATGCGCGCGCAGGCCACCATGCCCGCATAGTTGATCGTTTCCGGGTCATCCAGGGCCGTGTGCATCTCGGCGTTCACCCCGCCAAAGGGGAAGAACACCGGGATCCCGGCCTCCGAGAAGAACGGCCAGTGGTCAGAGGCAGGCATGGGCGGCCGTTCCGAAAACGCGATCGTCAGCTCCGGGAACAGCGGCGCCGCGGCCTTGCAGTGACGATCCAGCAGCTTGCTGCACGCGGTGCCGTCCAGCGCCAGCTTGTTGTCCTTCAGCCGCCCCACCATGTCTATGTTGATCATGGCCGCCACCTTGTGGTGCGGCACGGTGGGGTGCTTCACATACCACGAGCTGCCCAGCAGGCCCTTCTCTTCGCCCGTGAACGTAATGAACAAGAAGCTCCGCTTCGGCTTGCGGCCGCTTGCCGCAAGGCACTCGGCCACTTCCAGGATGGTGCTCACGCCCGAGGCGTTATCGTCGGCGCCGTTGTGAATCTGGCCCATGGCTTTGTCGGCATCGCGGGCGCCGAAGTAGCCCAGGCCCAGGTGGTCATGGTGCGCGCCAAAGATGATCCACTCGTCGGTCTCACCTTCCAGCTTGCCCAGCACGTTGCGGCAGTCCTCATCCACCACGCGCGAGCGGGCCGTGATATCCAGCCGCAAGTCGGCTGTATCGCCGCGCTCGTTGAACTTGCCCTCGTCGAACAGCCGCTGCAGGCGGCCCAGCTCGCCCGCACCACCCAGCAGCTTGTCGGCGGCATCAATCGAGATGTGGAAGAAGGGCAGGCCCTCTTCACCCTTGCGCTCGGTGCCCCCGGCCAGGCGCAGGGGCGGCGAGATCTCGCTGGCCTCCGGGCTGGGAAGCTGCCGGTTGTTGTCGGAGGCGCCCACCGACTCGGGCCCGGTCACCAGCAGGATGGCTGAAGCGCCCGCCTTGCGGCACAGGGCTTCTTTGCTTTGCAGGTAGGAGCTGCGCGAGAAGGGGTTGCGGCCGCCGCCCTTGCGCCAGGGGGAGGGCTCGTAGCGCAGCACCAGCGCGGCCTTGCCGGTGAGGTCAACGCCCGCAACGTCGTCGTACTGGCGGCCGGCCTCCTGGATGGCATAGCCGGCAAAGGCTACGCGAAGGTCCTTCAGCGTCGCCGAGGTGCTCGGCCCGCCCGTGCTGACGAAATCTTTGCCCCAGGTTAACGCGCCGGATTCCCCGCCGCGGCTCCAGGCCATGGCGGGAGATTCCTCCCAGGCGTTGTGCTGCAGCCGCACGGTCTGGTACCAGCTGCCGTCCTCGCCGGCGGGTTTCAGGCCCGCGCGTTCCATGCGAGCCTTCACGTAGGCGGCGGTAATGTCGGCCTCCGGCTTGGTGGTTTCGCGGCCCTTCATTTCATCGGAGGCCAGAAAGAACACATCGCCGCGCATGTCGGCCAGGGTGATGCTGTCCAGGTTCGGCGCCTGAAAGCCCGCGCCTTCCGCCAGTGTGGTGACACCCAGCAACACCAGCGTGCCCAGTGCGACAACCCAGGTTTGCGGCTTCATAGTCCGCTCCGTGCTTGCAACTCGCCGTTCGTGTACAAATACTACGGTTGCCCCTGGCCGACCCCCGGACAAATCCGTGCGCCTGCTCTGCCTGCTGATCGCTGTTCTTGCCCTTGCTTCCTGCGCCTCCACCGACAAGCCCAAGGGCCTGAAGCTGCACCGCGTGGCCGCGCCCGAGTGGACGCGCAGCGGAGAGCACCCGTCGTACCCCGCCGAAACCCACCTGACAGGCTGGGGGCTGGCCCCCACGCGCCGCGCCGCCGAGGAGCAGGCGGACCGCAACCTTGAGTTCGCCATCGTCCGGCATGCCCTGCAACGCAACCCGGGGGCCCTGCAGAACACGCGCTTTTCCCAACTGGTCACCGAGCCGGGTGGCTGGCTGCAATTGCAGGAACTGGCTGAAAGCGTCCAGCGCGACGTGGCCGGCAACGGCTTTGAGGTGGTGGCGGTGGCGGCGGTGCACCGGGGCGATTTGCACCTGCTGGCGGCCTCGCTGCTGCCTGCCGCGCGCGAAGCCATGGGCAATGCCCAGTTGCCGCCCGCCGGGCTTTCTGACGCGCGCAAGCTGATCGAGCTGTGGGGTGCCGCCTTCCTGGCGGCTGCGCGCGTGCTGGCCCTGCAACTGCTGGCTGAGGGCACACTGGACCGCGCCACGCTGGAACGGTGCGAGGACGCAGCCTCGGCATTGTGGGAGCTGCCTTCGCGCGTGCGCATCACCCAGGAGGGCGCCGACCAGCCCGTGTTGCTGCGCGGCGGAACAGCCAAACCCCTGGTGCTGCGCGCCTCCCTGCGCGGGGCTGCCGTGGCGGGCCTGCCGCTGATCTGGCAGCCGGGCCCGGGGCACCACGGCGTGCTGGATGGAGAGTCTGAGTTCAGCGCGGAAGGCCGGGCCTCGTGCAAAGTGCTGGCCCTGGAGCCCAACGGCGAGCAATACGGCTTTGTGCTGGCGCGGCCCGACCTGGACCGGATCCTGAACCGCCGGCTGGGCATTTCCGCCACGGGGTGGCTGTTCCAGCTTGAGCTGCCCTGCCGCCGCAACGCCGAACTGGTGGTGGTGCTGAAAGAAACCCTGAACGGCATAACCGAAGGGCTGGAACCCGTGCTGTACCCGGCGCTTCAGGAGTGGGCGCGGGTGCGCAGCGTTGCCCTGGCCAAGGACTCCCCTTCGCCGCGCCAGTTTCCGTACCGGTTGCGGCTGGAGATTACACTGGACGTCGTTACAGCCATGGACGGCAAGGTGCCGGTGGCGCGGGTAAGCGGCAGCGCGGCCCTGACGGACCTGGCCACGGGCAATGTGCTGTACAGCATGACGCCCGGCCTGAAGCGCGAGGGCGCCGAGGGCAACACCGAGATCGCCATTGGCCTGTCCGCCGTGAAGGAAGGCGCAGGCGAGACCCTGGGCGAGTTCCTGCCGCGCATCCTGGCGCTGCTGCCCCTGAAGGGTGAAGCGCCCTGATTCGTGGACCTACTTCAGGTCGGCCTCCAGCTCGGTACCGGCGTGGGCGCGGCGGAGCAGCGCCAGCCGCTCCTTGGACTCGGTGTCTTCCTTGCCCTTCAGCGCGGCGGCTTCTTCGCGGACCTTGACGCAGATTTCGCCGAACAGGGCCGCGGCAGCCACGCCTGCCGGC
>JADLBZ010000240.1 GCA_020847415.1 Planctomycetota bacterium | reverse complement strand
GAACCAGTAGCCCAAGAGCCGACGCGTGGTGTCAGAGATGTCCGGGTATCCGGCATTGCGCCAGGCGTCCACAGCGGCACGCACCTGGTTGACCAGCATGGTATGACTGCCGCGGCGGCCTTCTGCCTCCTGCCAGCGATCTGCTCCCGCCTTCACCAGGTGCGACGTCGGCGGTGCATAGGGGCTGCGCCCCGCGATTTCCGGCAGGTCGAGGTCCAGCACACTTGGCTTCTTGCTCGCGGTGGCCATCAGGTGCTTCCTCGTCGGCCCGATTTCCTCTCGGCCCGAGACAGTTCCTCGACGTCTGCCAAGTCCTTCGGCCGCCCCGCGGCCCTCTTGTTGCGGAGCAGCTCGGTCCGCCCAATATAGGCCACCGGGATATCGCCGTAGTCTCCAGCAATTCGCCCCGACCATACTTCGTCAAAGGTGACACCACTTACACTGTTCATGAGTTCGATGCGCACGGGTGGAATACCCATGCGGATGACGTTTCCGGGTTGCGCAAGCTCCTCAGCGGTGACACTGCCGGCGGGGAAGCCAAACTCCCTCAGTGCCGCCAACACGCCCTGCACGCCATGGGCGTTGGGATGGAAGAGAATGTCAAGATCCTGGGTGTTACGCACATAGCCATGGAAAGCTACAGCGTAACCGCCCAGGATCACGAACTCCACGTTATGAGCCTTCAGCAATCTCAAGAACTCTCTGAAGTCGTTCTGGATACGCATATCCAAGTGCCTCCGCGGTTTGTCGCCGCAGTCGTTCAAGCTGGTCCAAGCGCTCAGAGGCTGTCGTGGCCGGCGCCTCACCGTCCTGCGCATCGGTCAGTCGCCCGACGCAGAGAACACGCTCCACGTGGACTTGTTCAACGTGGGTTGCGCCAGCGGAACGCGCGCGCCGCGACGGTGACCGGAGCCTGCTATTGGTCTTTTCTGGCATGGGCATACTCGCTTATCCCCCCTTTGGCGAGATAGGCACAGTGCCGCGGCGTTCGGCGTAACCGAGCAGGCCGAAGAGTGGGCCTTGGTCGAGTGGCGAGCCGTAGAGCTGGTTCAGGTGACGGTAGACGTTCCAGACAAAGCGCAGGCCGAGACCCATGCGGTCGCAGGCGCCCAGGGCCAGGCACAGCACACCCAGGGTGTAGACGTCCCGGACCCGCGGCGCAATCTGCAGCAGGTGCGGCGTGTAATCCGCCTTGGCCCGGGCGAAGAACAGGCATGCGAACTCGGCGACATGGTCCTCGGGACGGCTGGTGAGCAGGGCACCGAGCGGCATGACCATGGTTTCTTCACAAGCCCATGCCCGTTCCAGCAGCGTATGGGCCACCATCATGTCCGGATTGTCCGCGAGGAACTCGAGTATGGCGTTGGGGTCGGTGAGGATGCGGGCCTGACTGACGAGGGCGCCACGCTCGCGGGAGACCAGCGGCAGCGCTACCCGCAGCGCCTTCATCATGATGCCGCTGCCGTGCGTGATCTCGCTGTTCAGCATCTTGTAGGAGATACGGTTGGGATCGATCTTGGCGCGCAGGGCAGCCTCGTCCAGGGCCGGTGGCGGCCCGGCATCCGGGATGCTGCCGCTCAGGCGTTCGCGGGGGCGGCTGGAGCCGGGTTGGCGGCGGAGCAGGGCGGCTTGGTCCTGTTTCTTTGCTTTCATTTCGCCGAGTGCTCCAGCAGGCGGCTGGTGTCGTTGCCGAAGATATCCACGACCTTGATCAGGATCCGGTACTTGCCGGGCTTGTCGTAGGTGTGGGCGGTGCTCTGCAGCTCCAGCTTACGCTCCTTGCGGGTGCGATAGGTCTGCCACTGGTTCATGAAGGTGTCGTTCTGGAAGTCCCAGTCCACCGCCCAGTAGTCGATGTAATCGCTCCATTTCGTGATCTTGCTGCGCACCTCCTCTGGGATCAGGTCGGTGTCGGGGATGACGAAGTCCTTGAGCTCGACGTGGACCGCACGCCCTTTCTTGTCCTCGGCCACTACCGCGGCATCGAGGTAGGCGAGATCGAAGAAGCGAATGTCGCCGCACTCGACGGCGCGCTTCTCCATGACCTCGCGCGGGATGGCGAGCAGTCGCAGGCGGATACTGAACTGCGCCTTGGCGTGCTTGATGATGGGATCGTTCATCCCCATTTCCCACTCCCAGCCGAGCACGTGCAGTTCCTCGCGCTTCAGGGTTGCGCACTCCGCAAGCGCCGCGTTCACCTCGGCAATGGTCACCGGCGCGTCCACCGCGCCGACGTGGATCATGGCGCCGGCCTTGCGGCCATGGAGGTGCGTGCCCTGGAGCGGCTGCGCCTGGTACAGGGCGAGGATGAAGCCGATATAGGCACCGGCCAGCCGTTGCGCGTCAGCCTCGGAGAACTCGGTGCCGGCCCAGTGCTTGCGCTCGTAACTGCCCAGGTTCAGGATCTGGAACGGCTTGCAGTCCGGGATTTCCAGCAGCCGCTTGCGCGTGGTGTGAATCGCGTACCGCCCCAAGTCGCAGGCGATCCAGCGCCGGCCCAGCTTCTCCGCCACCGCCGCCGTGGTGCCGGAACCGCAGAAACAGTCCAGAACGATATCACCAGCATTTGAACTCACCTTTATGATTCGCTCCAGAAGCGGCTCGGGCTTCTGCGTTGCGTAGCCAACGGCTTCAATGGCCTGCGAGTTGATGGCGTTAACGTCTAACCAGAGGTCCTGTAACGGTACACCGGGCATCTCGTCCAGGTAACGCTTGTACCTAGGAACCGCCCCAGGGCTTGGCTGCACGACACGGCCTGCCTTGTACATCTCCTCCATCTTCTCTTTCTTGAACCGCCAGAAACGTGAAACCCCAAGGAACTCGTAGTTTGGATTCCCTTTGCTCGCGCCACCCGGGGCCGTTAGG
>JADLBZ010000239.1 GCA_020847415.1 Planctomycetota bacterium | reverse complement strand
GCTGCCCGCCACCTGTAGCAGGCTCACGCCCTCGCGCTGCAGGGGGTCCGGCAGCACTGCCGGCTGCCCGGCGCGCTTGCGCAGCAACAGCACGAAGTGCTCCAGCGCCTTGTGCAGCAGCGTTCCAACGGCGTTGGGGGGAGTATCCAGGGTCGGCTCGTCCGGCACTTTCACGCCCAGCACGTAGCGCGCCCAGAAGCGCATGGGGCAGGTGGCGTAGGTGTCCAGTTGGCTGGGCGAGAAGACGTGACCCTGGGCGGCCCCCGCGCCAAAACGCTGGGCCAGGCGCGGCCAGGCGCCGACCACGCCGTCGTGCTCGCCGGGCGTGGTCACGCTGTCGTCGCGGCACAACTCCACCGCCCGCCCCAGCAGGCCCGCGCGAACGGCGGCCGAGTTCACCTGCACCGTGCACGTGCCCGCCATGCCCGGCTCCAGCTCCAGCGCGCGCAGGCGGCGGCCCAGCTCCAGCGCCAGCCGCCCCGGGCTGATGGGCGCGTCGTCAGGCAGGCCGCGCAAATGCTCGTGCCCCTCGCTGCCCAGCAGCCGCGCCAGCGGCCCGGCAGGCACAAAGGGCGAGTCGCCCTCCCCGGCCGGGAATGACAGCACCAGCTCGGGCGCGGCAGTCAGGGCCGCGCCGAAAAGGTAGTCCGACTGCGCTGCCACATCCACGGGGCTGCACAGCTCGCGGGCCAGGGCGGCGCCCGCTGTTGTGGCCAGCGCCTGTTCCTGCGACGGCGGGAAAAACAGGCACGAGCTCTCCGGCAGGGGCAGGTCGCCGTCCGTCAGGCCCAGCAGCACCAGCCGATCAAACTTCGCCCCTCGCAACTCCTTCATGCCCACCACCCGCACGCGGTCGGCAGCCGCCTCCGGCTCACGCAGGCTGCGGGCCTGCAGCTGCTCAGCAAGCGCGCGGGACAATTCATCCAGCCGCAGCATGGGATCGCCCAGGCGCGCAAAGTTGGCCGACATCTCCTGCAGCAGGCGCTCCAGCCCGTGCAGGGCGTGACGGTGCAGGCCGCGCTTGGCAATCGAGACTGCACTGCTGCGGCTGACCAGCTCCTGCACGGCGCGAAAGAACTCCCCGGCCCGCAGGCGCGGGCGCGTGAACGGTTGCAGCGCACGCAGGATGCCGCCCAGCCACTTGCCGGCGGCGGTTGCCGCCTTGCCGTGCTTCTCCAGGGGCTGGGCCCAGTCGCGAGCTGGGTCTACCCCGCCGGTGACGCCCGCTTCGCGCGTGTCCTGCTCGACTTGTTCAAGCAATTCGCGGGGTTTCCCGGCGCCAAAGCCCAGAAACGGCGAGCGCAGAGCATCCAGCAGATCAAGGCGCTCCAGCCCGCCCTGCGCCGCGTGCAGCAGGTCCATCAGCGCCGCCACGGGGGCAATGCTCGCCAGGGGAGTCTCAAAGGGCGAGTCATAGGCAATGCCCGCCTCGGTGAACGTTTCCTCAATCAGCTCGCGGTAGGCCCCCGCCTGCGGGAAACTGACGCAGATTCCCGAGAGCGCCTCGCCGGCTGCCTTGGCGCGCTTGATAATGCGCGCGGCATCGCGCACCTCGGCGGCGCGGGTGGCGGGGCGCAACAGGGTAACCGCACCCGGCGCGGGCCTGCGGCCTGCCATCCAGTCGGCCAGCAGGGCCGCGTTGGGGCGGCTGGGCAGCGCCGGCACCGGAACGGCGCGCCCTTCAAGTTCTTGCACCAGTTGTTGCAGCTGGCCCTGGGCGGGCGCCTCAAAGGGCACTTCCTCGGCGCTGCCGCGCAGCACGACCAGGCCCTGGCCGGCGCAGCGCAAGAGCGCCGCCAGAAATGCGCGTCGCGCGGGCGTGACCCGGTCCAGCTCGTCCATCACCACCAGCGCAGGCGAGAAGCGCGGCGCCCAGCCCGGCATGGACTGCGCAGCCAGCCACAGGGCGTCTTCCGGGTCGTGCTTGCCCTCGCGCCGCAGACCCTGCGCATACAGCCGCAGCACCAGCGCCGGCAGGCGGCCGCGTTCGCCAAGGGGCGCCAACAGGGCGTCCAGCTCGCGCTCGCCGGGCGGCAGGGCCTGGGAGACGCGCTTGTGCGCTTGCAGAAGCTGATCGACTAAGGGACGGCCCGGGCGGCGGCTGGAAGCGAGCTGCCGCAGCGCTTCGTCCAGAGCCGCAAAGAAATCAAAGTCGCGCTCAACTTCGCTGCGGAAGACCAGCGCGGGCGCGAACTCGCGCAACAGGGCGCGGGCCACGCGCTCGGGCGAGCCTTCGGGGTACGAGGCGCCGACCTGGTGCTTGATCTCGCGGCCGCGCCGATCGGGCGACGTCACGTGCACCACGGGCGCCACGGCAAACAGCGGCGCCTGCCGCAACGCGGCCTGCAGGGCCTGCACAACGTGCAGGTCGGCATCCTGGCCCGGCCCAAGTCGCAACAACGAGCAGCGCATGGGCGGGAGTGTACCAGCCGCTGCGACAAAGCCGCGTGGCATGGGCAAGAATCCGCTGCGGCCCGGCATCCCCGCCGGGGATACAATCTCGGCATGGACACCAGCAGTTGGGGCGGAAATGGGGTCAGCGGAGAAGGGGGCCAGGAGGGAAGAAAGGGCAGGCACCGTTTTTTGCACTGCCAAACCCTTTGCCGGAGCGATTCCGCGCCGACGCGCCGTCCCCGCGAGACCGAGAAGTAGCCTGACCCTCTTCTTTGCTCAGTCCGTGGAGAAAGACAAATGGCACTAAAGCAATCTATTGCGGCGTTGCTGTGCGTGGCAGCAATGCTCGTGAGTTTCGGCGCGTGTGCTCAGACGCAGGAGAGTGAGGGCACGCCACCGCAGGAAGCGTGCTCTGGTCCGCCCACCGAAATGTGTCCGCCACAGACACAAGGTGTCCTTGTGCTAAATGACTTGTTTGCAGTCGGATACATGCACGGCCAAGGGATATTGGTTGTGGACGGCAAGCTCAGGCGCAAGGATGTATCAATGGATGTGGCGGTTGCGGCTGTCCGAGCATGGCTATTAAACAAGGAAGGCGTAACAACCAATGGCGATAGATACGTGATATCCGACGCGTGGAGGGAGCGAGATATCTGGGCGCTAATGTACGCATACTTAGTCGGGGATGAGGACTTCTGTTGCCCGGCTTGGTTTGATGTACCGGAGCGCGAAGCGGAAATTACCGCATTGCTCGCCCGTCATGCTGACAATGACTGACAGCGTTGGGCCGGAAAGGCAGTTTGGCAGTGTTTTGCAGTGCCAGACCCCTTTGCCGGGGCGAATCTGCGGCGCCGCGCCGCCCCCGCGAGGCAGAAAAGTAGCCTGACCCTTTGCCCGACCCGAAAAAACAAACGGGGAGGGCACCGTGCCCTCCCCGCTCCCGGGGCGAGGGAAGGCCGAGGCGCCTTCCCCCACACAGCAAGCGTTGACGCAAAGCGGCTCGTGGGCGTTGCCCATCAATCCGCCGCAAAACCGCCTGGCGTGAACGCTTTGTGGCCGGAGCTTGTCTGGAAACCCTGAGCGCTGGCGATTTCGGTGCGCCAAACAAGCGGGACAAGGCAGCCGAGCCGAGGTGTGGCTGGAGGCCACATGCGGCGAGGCGAACGAAGTACCGCGAAGTTTGCTGCCCGAACGCGCCCGTGAACGGGTTTCCAAACTGGCTCTTGGGACAACGGGCCCGGGCGGCGGCGTCACCCAGTTACGTCGACGCCCGGGCCTTCGCTGTTGTCTGGCTTGGCTCTGCTAAGGGGTCCCCCCTCCTGAGAACTCTCGCTGGGCTGCACGCGTGCCGCTTCTCTGGCGGCGGCCCGCCTGTTCCTGCCTCGCGATTGTCCCCGGGAGTGCCACAGCGGCTGTCTTGCGTCGCCGTCGGCCGTGCTCGGCGTCAGGCTTGCGGTGCAGCTCGTGTGACGCAAATAGAAACGGGGCGGCACCGTGAAGGTTCGCCGCCCCGCAGAAAAATCTGGCGCAAGGATGACCCCGCCGTGATGCAGCATCGGGGTTACAACTGGTGCACCCAGGACATCACCTGCAGGGCCTCGGGCTCGCCCTTCTTCAGAATGCGCAGCAGGGGCTCGCCCTTCTTCAGGGGCCGGATCACGCCCAAGGCGCGGATCGGCGCCTCGAAGGGCCATTCTTCGACGATCTTCTTCCAGCGCGTGGGCCGCACCACAAACAGCAGCTCGAAGTCCTCGCCGTCGTGCAGGGCGTGGTGCAGGGCGCGGTCGGGGCCGGCGTTCTCCAGCTTGGCCAGCCGTCGCGCCGACTTGCTCACGGGCACAGCCTCGGCGGCG
>JADLBZ010000238.1 GCA_020847415.1 Planctomycetota bacterium | reverse complement strand
TCCGAGTCCTAACTTGTTGGCGCGCCTTGCCTTACAGCACCCATCACGGGCAGGCCAGAAACACGAGCCGCCCACGCCAAATTTGCACTCGCAAGCCGCTTTGCGGGTGAACCAACACACATACTGGCCGTTTGAAATGGCTGTCCTGCCACTGAGGCAGGACGTGACTTGCAGGTGTTTGTGGCCCCAACCCCCGACATGAACGCTGACCTCGGCCTACTGATTGACTTCTTGCGCGGCGAGCTGGGCGAATCTGCCGCAGCCGCAGTGCGCCGCCGCCTTGAGGACGAGGCCGAGTTCTTTGCGTTGTTTGAGCGCCTGCGCCGCACCCGGGCAGTGCTGCGCAGCCTGCCTGCCCTGCAGGCCAATGGCGCGCCGCTGGTACCGCCGCCTTCGCTGCCGCTGACTGCCCCGCGCCCCGAGTTTGTGGCTGACCTGGAACGCGAGTTCTCGGCCCGCGGCCTGCACGGGCTGCTGCCGCTGATCCAGCCCAGCGCCCTGTTTGCGGCCCGCGTCCGCGCCGAGCTGAATGCCCGCGCCTGGGCCTCGTGCCTGCCGCAGCTTCAGCCGGGCGTCGAGTTCGTTGCCCAGCTTCGCGACGAGTTTGCCGTGCGCGCCACGGTGGCGCGTATTCCGCTCGCCGCCGTACAGCCGGCTTGGGCTGCCGCCGTGCGCGCGTCGCTCAACGTGCACGCCGCCGTCGCCGAGCTGCCGCTGCTGGAGCCGCGCCCGGCGTTTGTTGCATCCCTGCGCGCCGAGTTTGCCGCGCGCTGCGCCCTGCCTGCCATGGAAGTGCGCGACGGCTTCAAGCGCCGGCTGCAGGTCGCTCTGTTTGAGGATTCCCGCCAGGCGGCGGCTGTGGCGGTACCTGCCGCCGGGAGCGCGCTGCCGGAGTTGAAGCCCTCGGATTCGTTCCGCCGCCGCGTGTTCCGCCGCATCCTGATGGGCAGCCGCCGCGTGCTGGGCAGCGGTCGCTCGCAGCCTGAGGTTCAGGGGCGTCACTCGGCCCGCGAGATGCGCGGCCTGTGGCGCGGCGCCAAGCGGCCCATCAGCACCACGCTGGCGGTGCACGCGCTGGCCATTGTGGTTCTGCTGTTCATTACGCTGAACCAGGGCTTTGACGGCGTGGCGCCCATTGTGGCGCAGCTTGAGGGCGGGTCGGTGCCGGCGCCTGCGTTGCCGGGCGCCCGCGACTTGCCCGCCGCGCCGCGCTTTGACGCGGTCTCGGCCGGTGCCGGCTTGGGCGACCCCCCACCGGTGTTTGACGAGCCTGGCTCAGTGGGACTGGGCCAGGACGACATGCCCCAAATGGCACCCCTGCGCAACGAAGTGGAGCTGCCCCAGCCCCCCGCACCCCGCCGCAATGCCGGCCTGCCCCTTTCCAGCCGCGACAAGACCGCGGACCAGGGGGCCTGGTTCCGGCTGCGTTCGGGCAGCCAGCGCGAGAAGATTGCCTACCTGGGAAGTGCCGAGCTGATGGCGGCGCTGGACCGCTCGCTGGCGTGGCTGCAGCGCAACCAGGCTGAAGACGGCGCCTGGGGCCATGTGGATGTGGCGGACCCGCGCGTGATTCCGCAGGACCGCGCCCTGTATGGCGTGCAGCGTATCGAGCTGACGGCGGCAGCCCTGCTGGCCTTCCTGGGCGACGGCCACAGCAGCAAGGCCTCGCCCGTGCAGTACGACTGGAGCGTGAAACGCGGCCTGGAATGGCTGGTCAAGCAGCAGCAGCCGGACGGCCAGATCGGCGACCCGGCAGCACCGGTGGTGCTGGTGCACGCCATGGCCACGCAAGCGCTGCTGGAAGATTACGCCCTGACCGGCGACTGGAAGCTGAAGCAGCCCCTGCGCCTGGCTTGCCGCTGGCTGGCTGCAGCGCGCCCCGCCGACGGCGGCGGCGGCTTCCCCTATCGCCTGGGCCAGCCCGCCAGCCCCATCACGGGCGTGTGGGCGTACCTGGCGCTGGCCACAGCCCAGAACGCCAATGTGCCTGACGCTGACGCCCCCAAGGCCCGCATGGACGAGCTGCTGGCCTGGTTCGGCGAGTCCACCCGCGGCTTCAGCACGCTGAAAGACGCCGGCGAGGTGCTGGCTGCGAACGACCTGCTGCCCACGGCCGGAGCCGCGGCCCTGACGGCCTTTGCCGCCGACGCCGGCTACGAGATGCGCCGCACGGTGTTCCTGGATCGCATCGGCGGCGAACAGCCCAGCCTGGATATCCGCAAGGACCGCGCAAAGGGCGTGGGCGACATGCGCTATGTGTTCTTCGGCAGCCTGGCCTTTGCCCTGGAACAGCGCCGCACGGGCGCCCGCACCAACCAGTGGCAGCAGGTAATGGCCCAGAGCATCCTGCAGAACCAGCAGACGGACCACCCGCTGCGCACGGGCTCCTACGCCCCCACCAGCGACTACGCGGACCTTTATGGCCGCGTGTTCGGCGCGGCCTACGGCGCCCTGGCCATCGAGAACGCCTGGCGCATTGCCCGCTAACTCATCGAATCGGGGCCCACTCGCCACCGGCGCTGTCGTACTCCAGCACCTCGCCGTCCTCAATGCGGAACACCCAGGCGGTCAGTTTGAGCGCACCCTTCTCCATGCGCTCGCGCACGCAGGGAAACGTCCGCAGGTGCTCCAGTTGCAGCAGCACGTTTTCGGCCACCGTGGCGCGCACCAGGGCGTCGCCGCCCATGGCCGGGTTCTTCTTGCGGCCGCGCTCGGCGGCGGCACTGGCATAGGAAAGCCACTGCTTCACGGCGGGCATGTTCTCGACCGTCTCCGGGTGCAGCATGGCCTGGATGGCACCGCAATAGGTGTGACCGCAAACGATGATCTCGCGAATGGGCAGTACGGTCACCGCGTATTCGATGCTGGCTGTTACGCCGCCCACGTGCTTGCCGTAGTCGGGCACGATGTTGCCGGCGTTGCGCACAATGAACAGCTCGCCGGGACCGGCACCCATTACCTCGGCCAGGCGCACCCGCGAGTCCGAGCACCCGATCAGCAGGCGCTCGGGCCGCTGTCCTTCGCGCGCCAGGCGCTCCAGGGTCTCGCGCTGAAAGGGAAAGATGTTCTGGCGATAGTAGAGAATGCCCTTGCGCAGGTCGGTCACGACTGCCTCCGGCGCAAAGTCTGGTTTCTGCCGGAACAAATGGAAGCCGCCACCCCGTTCTTTCGACACTGTTCTGCGGTGTGTTCGATGTTGGCCTATTCGCCTGGCGGCTGGTAAGAAGACGCCATGAGACAGCTACTGTCCCTGATTGCCTGTTGCTGCATGCTGCTGCCGGCGGCTTGCACCGGTGAGTCGGGCAACGCCCCGCAGAAGCGCGGGCCCAGCCCCTTCCCCGTTGAACTGGAAACCGTGCAGCCGCAAGCGCTCGAGTACACCATCCAGGCCGTGGGCTCGGTGGAGGCATTCGAGACGGTGCTGGTCACGGCGCGCGTGCAGGGTGCCGTTGAGGCTGTGCTCTTTGAGGAAGGCAAGCAGGTTGAGCAGGGCCAAGTGCTGGCGCGCATTGAGACCCAGCGCTATGCGCTGGAAGTGGCCTCTGCCAAGGCCGCCTGGGACCGGGCGGTCTCGGAGATGAACGACGCCGCGGCGGGCCTGGCCCGGCGCGAAAAGGCGGCGGCCCAGACTCCGGGCGTGGTGACGCCCGAGGAACTTGAGACCTGGCGCACTCGCGCCGCCACAGCCGCCGCGCGCGCCTCCGAGGCCGAGGTCGCCCACAAGCGCGCCCTGTTGAACGAGCGCGACTCCAGCCCGATTGCGCCCTTTGCCGGCATCGTGGAGACCCGCACCGTGACCACCGGCCAGTACGTGCAACCCGGCACCGTGATTGCCACCATGCTGCGCCGCGACCCCTTGCTGCTGCGCTTCCAGGTGAGCGAGCAGGAGGCTTCCGGCCTTGCCGCCGGGCAGGAAGTGACCTTCCTGTGCGGCCCGGCTTCGCCCGCGCGCAAGGCAGTCCTCACGCACGTGGCAGCCAGCGCAACGGGCGCCGCCCGGCAGGTGGCGGTGACCGCGCACATCAAGGCCGAAGACGCGCCTGCGTTGCGGCCGGGCGCTTTTGCCGAAGTGACGATCCGGCTGGGGGGCAGCGCCAGCGCGGTCAGCATTCCCCAGACAGCCGTGCGCCCCAGCGCCGAGGGATTCCTGGCCTTTGTGGTCAAGGACGGCAAAGCGGTTAAACGCGTGCTGACCCTGGGACTGCGCACCCCCGACGGCCGCGTTGAGGTGCGCCAGGGCATTGCCGCCGGCGAAGATGTGGTCGTGCGCGGCGCTGAGGCTCTGCGCCATGGCGCGCCGGTGCAGGCCGCCAAAGGCCACTTCAGCGACAAGCCGGGCAACGCGCCATGAACATCACCGAGATCTGCATCCGCAAGCCGGTGCTGGCATGGATGATCATGGCGGCGCTGGTGGTGTTCGGGGCGGTGGCGGTCACGCGCATCGGCGTCAGCCAGTTCCCGGATGTGGACTTTCCCACCATTACGGTGTCGGTGGACTGGCCGGGTGCGGCGCCCGAGGCTGTCGAGCAGGACCTGGTCGAGCACCTGGAAGAAGCGGTGATGCAGGTCGAGGGCGTGCGCTCGGTGAACTCGAGCTCGCAGCAGGGCTCGGGCCGCGTCACCATCGAGCTGGACCTTTCCCGCGATGTGGACGCCGCCCTGCAGGACGTGCAGACCAAGGTGGCGGGTGCAGCGCGCAACCTGCCCCGCGACGCAGACCCGCCGGTGATATCCAAAACCAACCCCGAGGACCAGCCCATCATGTGGCTGGGCCTTTCCGGGCCGTTCTCGCGGCAGGTGGTCACCGACTACGCGCGCTTTGCCGTGAAAGAGCGCCTGCAGACCGTGCCCGGCGTGGGCGAAGTGACCCTGGGCGGCTACGTCGAGCGCAACGTGCGCATCTGGCTCGATGCCGACGCCCTGGATGCCAGGCAGGTCACCGTGCAGGACGTGATCAGCGCCCTGCGCCGCGAGCACGTGGAGATGCCCGCCGGCCAGTTGCAGACCCAGGGGCGCGAAGTGGGCGTGCGCGTGCTGGGCGAAGCGCTGGACCTGGCCGCCCTGCGCCGCATTGTGCTGCGCAACGACAACGGCAAGCCCGTCTACCTGGAGGACGTCTCGCTGGTTGAGGACGGGTTTGAGGACATCCGCCGCATTGCGCGCGTCAACGGCGAGACCGCCATCGGCCTGGGCATCCGCAAGCAGCGCGGCAGCAACGCCGTAGAAGTTGCCCGCGGCGTGAAAGCCGAGATGGAACGCATCCGCGGTGCTTTGCCCAAAGGCATGGAACTGGGCGTGAATTTCGACTCGACCCAGTTCATCGAGCAGTCCGTCACCCACATTGAATGGGAGCTGATCCTGGCGGTGATCCTGACTGCCCTGGTCTGCTGGATGTTCCTGGGCTCAATCTCCAGCACCCTGAACGTGCTGCTTGCGGTGCCCATGTCGCTGCTGGGCACCATTGCGGTGTGCTACTTCCTGGGCTTCACGCTCAACACCTTCACGCTGCTGGCCCTGTCGCTCTCCGTGGGCATCGTGGTGGACGACGCCATCATGGTGATGGAGAACATCTTCCGGCACGCTGAACAGGGCAAGCCGTTGCCCCAGGCGGCCCTGGAGGGCACGCGCGAGATTACCTACGCCGCGTTGGCCGCCACCGCCGCCGTGATTGCCATCTTTGTGCCCGTCATCTTCATGGAAGGCGTGATCGGGCGCTTTTTCCTGCAGTTTGGCGTGGCCCTCAGCGTCGCCGTGGCCATCTCGTACCTCGAGGCCGTGACCCTGGCCCCCGCCCGCTGCGCCCGCCTGCTGTCACTTTCCCATGCTCGCACGGGCATCGGCCGCCTCATGGACCGCGCCTTTGAGCGCTTCAAGGCCGTTTATGCCTGGTCGCTGCGGGGCGTGCTGCGCGCGCCCGTGCTGGTGCTGGCAGGTGCGGCGCTGTTGTTCGCCGGCTCCATTTACGTATTCACCCTGTTGCCCACCGAGCTGGTGCCCAGCCAGGACCAGAGCCGCCTCATGGTGCGCATCACGGCTGCGGTGGGCTCCAACATCGGCGAGACGGACCAGTTGTTCCAGCGTGCTGAGGCCGTCGTGGCCGCAAAGCCCGAGGTGCGGCGCTATTTCGTGTCGGTGGGCGGCATGGGCGGCACCGGCGTGAACAGCGGCGTGATGTTCGTGACCATGGTTCCGCCCGACCAGCGCGAGCAGACCCAGGCCCAGTTTGCCGCCACCCTGCGCCGCGAGCTGAACGCCATTCCGGGCGTCAAGGCCGTGGTCCAGGACCTGAGCCAGCAGGGCTTCACCTCGCAGCGCGGCTTCCCGGTCGAGTTCAGCGTGCGCGGGCCCGACTGGGAGAAACTGGTCGAACTGAGCGGCAACCTGCGCGAAAAGATGGCCCAGAGCGGCATGGTGGTAGACCTGGACACCGACTACCAGGTGGGCATGCCCGAACTGCGCGTGACGCCGGACCGCGACCGCGCCTCCGACCTGGGCGTTTCGGTGGACGACATCGCCGGCACCCTGAATGCCCTGGTCGGCGGCACCCGCGCGGGCAAGTTCTCGCAGGACGGCCGCCGCCTGGACGTGCGGCTGCAACTGCTGGCGGCCCAGCGCTCGAGGCCCGAGGATCTGCGCCGCCTGCGGGTGCGCTGCCGCGATGGCACCCTGCTGCCGCTTTCTGAACTGGTGCAGCAGCAAGAGCTGCCGGTGCTGCAAAGCATCATCCGCAAGGACCGCGAGCGCGCCATCAGTCTGTTTGCCAACGTGGCGCCGGGTACCAGCCAGGGCGAGGCGCTGGCCTTTGTCGAGACGCTGAAACAGGACCTGCCCGACGGCTACCGCATCGTGCTGGGCGGCCAGAGCGTGGCCTTCAAAGACAGCTTCAACAGCCTCTTGTTCGCCCTGCTGCTGGGCATTGCCGTGGCCTACATGGTGCTGGGCGCGCAATACAACAGCTTCCTGCACCCCGTCACGGTGCTGACCGTGCTGCCGCTTTCCGTGGCCGGTGCCGCGGTGGCGCTGCTGGTGGGCGGCTACACGCTGAACATGTTCAGCATGATCGGCCTGCTCCTGCTGATGGGCATCGTCAAGAAAAACTCGATCATCCTGGTGGACTACACCCTCCAGCTGCGGGCCGAAGGACTTTCCGCCCTGGAAGCCGTGAAGCAGGCGGGCCCGGTGCGCTTGCGGCCGGTGATCATGACCAGCGTTTCCACCATTATGGCGGCTGTCCCGGCGGCACTGGGGTTGGGTGCGGGCTCCGAGACACGCACGCCCATGGCGGTGTCGGTGCTGGGCGGCGTGGTGGTGAGCACGGCGCTGAGCCTGCTAGTGGTGCCGGCGTTTTACCTGGTGGCAGACCGCTTTGTGGCGTGGGTGCGCAGGAAGCTGGGCCGGGCCGAGCAGCAGGCTGCCTGAGCACGTCCGCGCCGGCCGGCCCGCTACAGCGCGTACCTGACCAGCACGAAACCCGCGATGCCCAGGCCCAGCGCGGCGATGGTCAGCCACTCAAAGTACTTCTCGATCAGCGGCTTCACCCGGTCGCCGAACAGCCGGATCAGCGTGCTGAGGCCGAAGAACCGCATGCCACGGCCCACAATGCTGCC
Source organism: Planctomycetota bacterium (assembly GCA_020847415.1). Classification (GTDB taxonomy): domain Bacteria; phylum Planctomycetota; class UBA8742; order UBA2392; family UBA2392; genus JADLBZ01. The sequence continues at coordinate 10,435 of JADLBZ010000238.1, read as the reverse complement.
CAGCACCAGCAGCGGCAGGCTTACCTCAAACACCCCGCCCGCAATGGTGAACACCTTGTAGGGAATGGGCGTCAGCGCCGCCGAGAAGTACGCCCAGAAGGCGCTTTCGTCAAAGCGCTGCTTCACGGTGTAGAACATGCCGTCCGGGTAAAACACCGTGTCGCCCACCTGCGGCAAGGCGCTCACCTCGGCGGCAGTCAGGTTCGCCGCGGCCTCCGGCGTGCCAAACCAGCCGGGCCCCCACCCCACACTGCGAATGGCGGGCTCAGCCACATCAAACAGCCCGCGCCCGATGTACCAGCCCAGCACGCCCCCCAGCACCGAGGCCACCGTGCAGACCAGACCATACCACAGGCTGCGGCGGCGCTTGCCGATGCACAGGGCAATCAGCAGCGGGTCGGGCGGAATGGGAAAGAAGCTCGCCTCCACGAAGCTCAGCACAAACAGGGCCGGCGCACCGTAGCGCGTGTCGGCCCAGCCCACCACCCAGGCATACAGCCGCTTCAGCACCCGCAGGGGCCAGAACAAGGCACCCAGCAGGCCGCCCTTGGGCGCGCGCGACGGCTCGGTGGTCCCGGCGGCGGCAAGGCCGGCCGTGGCTGTGTTTGCCGGGTTGGCGGGCGGCTGGGGCATCAGGCCGAGGGAGCAGCGCTACCGGTTGCCGGCGGCGCGGCTGGCGGCAAGGCCGAAACGGTGGCGCCCTCTTCCTTGAGGGTGGTGCCGAACTTGCGCTTGAGCTCCACCAGCCCCTCACGCAAGGACTTCACTTTGCCCATGCTTTCTTCCACGGCGCCCGCCGTGCGGCCCACGTAGTCAAAGAACGGGCCAAAACTCTCGCGGATCTTCTCGACGGCTTCGCGGGCCTCGCGCTTGATCTGCTGGTCCAGCACCTGCGAAAGGGCCTTGCGCAGCTCGGTGCACTTGTCGCTGAACAGCGCCTTGATCTTCTTGCGCTGCAGGGGCAGCACCAGCAGCGAGCCACCCAGCAGGGTCAGGCCGGCCAGGATGCCGGTCACGTCAATCCAGGTGAATCCCGCCGCCGTGGTCAGCGCCACCACCGCCACGCCCGCACCCACACCAATCAGGCTGCCGCCCAGTGCCGCGTTCACGCCCGTGGAGCTGCGGCCCATGAACTGCCGCACCTGGTCTTCGTAGTCGAAGTTCTTGATGCGGTCGCGGGCGTCGGCGCGCACCAGGTCGTAGATCTTCTCGCGGTTGTACTCAAACTTGCTGCCCACCTTGCCCACCATGCCCTCATGGGGCCGGCGGGCGGCCTGGTCGGCAAAGTACTCGGTGGTGTCCTGCCAGACCTTCAGGTACTTCTTCATGAACCAGTCCACGGACTTGTTCAGGATGTCGTCAATGCGGACCTCGTAGTCCTTGATGACGTCTTCCTTGAAGCGCCCGCGGAAGCGCTCGGCGCTGCGCAGCAGGCCCATGTTGGTCAGCTTGACGTTGTCATCCACCCAGTTGCGGCCGCGCTTCTCCATCTCGTAGACGGTGTTGTCCACCTCCAGGATAAAGCGGCCGAAGTTCTCGGACATGTCGGCTTCCGACTGCTCAAGCTGGCCCCGGATGTTCTCCAGGACCTTGCGGTCGTCCTTCAGGTTGGCAAGCCGGGCCGAAAACTGCTCCATCGCCCGGTCGCAGATGCTGACGGCGCTGTCTATGGGGCTTTCCAGCTTAAGCTGCAGCTTCTCGCCCTCGGAGAGCGTCGTGAACAGGTACTCTTCCAGGGCCTTGAAGCCGGACTTCTCGTACAGGGCGTCGTCGCCGGCGGCCTTGGCCTGCCGCGCTTCCTTGGCGCTGACAATGAAGATGTGGGGCTCGAAGTCGAAGAACTTCTTCACCGACTCACTGACAAAGACGCGGATTTCCTCGAGCTCGTGGGGCTCCTTGATGTCCTTCTTGGTCAGGATGAACAGGATCTTCTTGGCCCAGCCCTGGACGATGTAGCCCAGGAACTCCTTCTCGGTCTCGCTGAAGGGCCGGTCCACGCTGGTCGTGAACAGGATCAGGTCGCAACGCGGGATGAAGCTCTCGGTGATCTCGGCATGGCGCTTGACGATGCTGTTGGTGCCCGGCGTGTCCACGATGTTGAGGTTGCGCAGGGCATCAAAGGGCAGGTGCTTCTCCAGCAGGAACTCTTCCAGCACCCGCTCTTTTTCGCGCTCGCCGTACTTCAGGATGTGGATCTTGTCAGTGGTGGGAATGGCCCCCACCTTGCACACATCAGCGTTCAGCAGGCTGTTGATGAACGTGCTTTTGCCGGCCTTTACTTCGCCCACGATCACCAGCAGGAACAGCTCCTCCAGGTGATGCATCAGCCCGGTGAGCTGGTCCACGAGCTGGTCGTCGAACTCCTGCTTGATCAGCAGGTCGCGCAGGTTCTTCAGCAGCTCGCGTTCTTCGCCGAGGCCGTGAGCGATCTTCTCTTCCAGCCGCCGGGTCAGGGTGTTGGGCTGGTCTTCGGGCATTCAGTTCCCCATTCCAGTTCCGGCTACAGGCATTGTTGGTATCCTGACTGTAGCCCGGGGTGTCAAGCGTGGATTGTAGCGGGGAAACGTGGGGATGCCGCGAAAAGTGCTGCGTGTCGTCCTGCCCCTGCTGGCTGTTGCCCTGCTGGCGGGCGGCTGGTTTGCGCTTTCCGATGCCGGGCGCGGCTCGCTGCCCTTCCTGGCCGGCGCAGACGAACCCGGGCCACGGCCCCGCCCACAACCGGTAGGCCCTGCCGACGAAAGCACGGCCTGTGCGGGGGCGGGTTCAAGCACCGCACCCGCCGGCGGCGGTACCAAAGCAGCCACCGGCGAATCCACCAGCCCGGCGCCGGAAGCCGGCAGAGAAGCGACCGTGGAGGGCAGCACCGGCGGCTCGGGGCCCACCGCCACAACACCCGATCCTGAACCCGCAGGCACCGCGCCAGCCACCGGCCCCAAGGCAACCACGCCCGAGCCGGCCAACCCCCAACCCCGGCCCAAACGCCCGCGCAAGGTAATTCAGGGCCTGCGGCATCCGCCCAACCAGAGCCTGGGTAACCATCGGCCGGCGGCGCGACGGCTGAAAGAAGAGATCGGCAAGGTGCCACTGGCTGATGTCGGAGCCCAGCTACGGCAGGACCGCCGCGGGCTGTTTGCCAAGGACTACGCCTTTGACCGCCCCCCGCTTGAAGTGCTTACCGACCCCAACCAGCCGGACCTGGACCAGCGCCCGCCCACCGTGACGCGCATTGACCAGCAGGTGCACTTTCCCAGCAAAGACGCCTGGAGCGACCTGAACTTTGACCTGGGCAACTTCATGGCGGTGTGGGAGGGCTTTCTCGTCATAGACCAGCCGGGCGACTACTGGCTGTTCCTGGGCACCGACCTGAACGGGCGGGTGGTGCTGAGCGGCGAAACGGTGCTGCTGAACGACGCCATGGATTACGTGGAAGTCAGCACCGTGCTGACTCTTAGCGAGGGGCTGCACCCCCTGCGCATCGAGTACCTGGAGGCGCGCAACGGCAGCGTGGTGGAGGCCCTGGGCGCCTGCAACTTCATGTACGTGCCCACGGGCGACGCACAGCCGGTGCCCGTGCCGCCCGATATGCTGCTGCTGCCCAAACACCTGTGGAGCGACAACGCCCCGATCATCACGCACCTGAGCAAGACCAGCGGCGAGATCGGCGACGAGATCACGATCCACGGGAAGAACTTCGTGAGCTTGGAGTTTGACAACGGAACGGGTTCTGCCGGAACAACGCCTCGCGTCCAGATCGCAGGGCAGGAGGCGGCCATCGTCGCGCATTCGGATACCGCGCTGTCGATTCGCATTCCCGTTGGAGCAGCGACCGGCAAGGTCGTCGTGTTTGGGCCCATGCTCAAGCAAATGAACTCAGCGGACCCAGTGCAGTGGATCCCCTCCAACTCCTTGGACTTCAAGGTCACCACCCAGTTTGGCCTTTTCGCGAGCTGGCACAACCTGCAGGGCTGGTCAAACTTCGACTTCATCGAGCCCGGCATGCACGAGCCGGACCTGGTGCGCCTGGAACGCGAGTTCCAGTTCTCCGCGCGCGACAAGCTGGACCTCGCCTTCCGCGACCAGCCGCTGGCCTGCCACTGGGAAGGCAAGCTCGGCGTCCCCCACGACTGGGTTGCCGCCGAACAGCAAGTACTGGTTCGCTTTGCGGCCTACGGGCGCCTGCGCGTTACGCTGGACGGCCAGACCCGGGAGACAGCCGCTGTACCCGGCGGCAGCAACGACCTGACCACCCTGGATTTCGAGGTGACGGCGGGCTCCGAGCGCTATCTGCCGCTCGCCATTGACCTGACCAACGAATCCGGCCCAGCCGCCCTTCAGGTGGTGCGCATGGAGCGCCCGCCCGTGGACGCTTCCAGCCCTGAGGAGCAGCAGTCCACCTGGGTCCAGACTGCCACCCTGCCTGCCCACCTGTTCTTCCCGCCCGTGGTGCCGCCCCGGCCGCCGGAGATTCGCAACGTGCGGCCCCTGTGGCCCGAAGGCGAACAGCCGCCCGCCCTGCCCTACGCGCCCTCCACGCTGGTCAGCATCCGCGAGGGGCAGGCCTTTGAGTTTGAAGTCGTAGACTACGGCCCCGCTTCGCTTTGGGCCGAAGATGCCCCCAATTTCCGCCTGTTCGCCGATGGTGTGCCGGTTGTGTTTGAGGTGCTGGCCAAGGCACAAAGCGCCGAAGCCCGCAGCCAGCAGTGCCGGGCGGTTCTGCCCGCCGGCCTGGGTGAAGGGCTGCTCGTGGCGCGCCTCAGCGTGGTGCAAAGCGCACCCTATGCCATAGATGTCACCAACAAGGGCCTGATCGCCTACCTGTACGACCTGCCCGCCCCCGGCGGCTACGACCGCATGCCCGAGCTGGAGCCGCTGGCCTGCTTTGGCATCCGCAAGGACAAGCAGGTGAACTTCGAGAATGCCAACTCGTTCCGGCTGCCCTTCCCGGCCGAGACCTTCGCCATTGAGTGGTACGGGGCCCTGATCGTAGAGCAGGAGGGCGACTATGTGTTCACCGGCCGCACGGATGACGGCGTGATTCTGTGGCTGGACGACAAGCTGGTGCTGGAAGACGACAACCTGCACTACCAGCGCGAGAAGTCGTCAGAGCCGGTGCACCTGAGTGCCGGGCGCCACACCTTCCGGATGCGCTTCTTCGAGAACAACGTGCACGAGGTTTGTGTGCTGCAGTGGGAGGCGCGCCAGGGCGAGACCGAGATTCTGCATCGCGAGGTGATCCCCGCACGGGCCTTCACCTGGGACGAACACCCGCCGCTGCCTGACAAGCAGGCCACGGGCAAGCGCGCCGACGGCAGCAACCCCGAAGGCTGATCGGGGTACGTTTGTTGCGCGTCGGGATAGCGGCAGGCTGCGTGCGCCTGCTAGAATGCCCGACGGCCATGACCGCGCCCCAGAACCACGACTCGCCCATGATGCCGGAGGATTCCCTCCAGGATCCCGAGCTTTCGTTTGGCGACGAAGGCGAGCTGACCCTGTTGCCCGCGGCAGCGCCCGTGGTTCGCGATGTGCCGGTGCAGATCCCTGAGCCCGAGCCCGTGCAACTGGAAGAAGACGCCAACGTCCCCCTGGATGTTGAACCCGACGGCGAGCCCGAAATCGGCACCGCCGGTGCCTTCGAGAGTGCCGCTGAGGCGGTGCAGGCCGTGGACGTTGAAGCCGCCCAGCCGGAAGCCGAGGCCGACCTCGGCGATGACTTCTCGGCGCCGCCTGCCGACACCGCCGCAGAGGACGAACTTGCCCGCCTGCGCGTGCAACTGAAGGCCGCCCAGGCCGAGCTGGCATCGGCTGTGCAGCAGCGCGATGCGGCGGCCGACCGCAACCGGGCGCTGGAGCAGCAGCTTGCCGCCGCGGCACCGGCCGGCGAAGTGAGCCGCCTCCAGGCCTCGCTGCTGGAGGACCGCACGGCACGCAACCAGGCTGAGGCGCAGCTTGCCGAGACCCGGGCCGAGCTGGAGCGCCTGCGGGCTGCCCCGCCGGTGCACGCCGCGCCCGAAGCGGACCCGGCCCGCCGCCTGGACATGATGGAGGCGCAGCTCAACGCCCTGCAGGCCGAGAACACGCAGTTGCGGGCCGCCTTGACGGATTCCCAGCAGGCCGAGGCACGAGCCGAGCATGCCCTGGACGACGTTTCGCGGCGGCTGTCGGCCGAGCAACAGCAGAAGCGCGATGCCGACGCAAGCGAGGCCGAGGGCCGCACGCAGCTTGAACAGCTGCGCGCCGCCCATGAAGCACTGTCGCGCGAGCTGGCCCTGGCCCGCAAAGAGCTGGCCGATGGGACCGAGGCTGCCGCCCAGGTGGACCAGCGCCAGCGCGAGCAGGGCGACCGCGACGCCGAATTGCGCACCGTGACGGAAGCCCTGGCCAAGGCCAAGGCCGAAGTCGAGCGCCTGGCGCCCCTGGCCGCCGAGGCTGAGCGCGTGGCCGGCCTTGAGGACCGCATCACCCGCCTGCAGGAAGGCCTGGTGGCCAAGGAGAAGGAGGCCGCCGAGGTGCAGGAGAAGCTGGATACCGAGGCCGCCCGCAGCTATCGGCTGGCCCAGCGGCGCATCCCGGCCCTGAACAAGGAAATCGAAGAAAGCCGCGAGGCTGTGCGCGAGCTGGAGCGAAAGCTGCAGAAAGCCGAGTTGCGCGCCCAGACCCTGGTCGACCAGGGCCGTGAGTTGAAAGACAAGCTGGCTGAGATGGAACGGGCGCTGGTGGGCGCCAAGACCCGCGCGAACGACACAGCCATTATTGCGCCGCCCGGCGCCGAGTCGGGTGCGCTTTCGCAGGACGAGACCCGCCGCCTGGCCAACCGCCTGCGCGAGACGGAAGAAGAACGCGCCGCCCTGGCCCGCCGGATGGGCGAACTCGACGCCCTGCACGGTGCCGAGCTGCAGCGCCATTCGCGCCGCGCCGACGAACTGGAAAAGGAAAGCGAAGAGCGCCTGGAACAGTTGCTGGCCGCCCGCAAGCAGGCGCGCACCCTGCGCGAGCGCGTGGCCAACCTGGCACGCCTGGCCGAGGAACTGGCGGGCGCACGCGACACCCAGAAGGTCAGCGTGCTGAAATCGTTGCGCGACCTTGCAACTCTGCCGCCGGAGCCCCCCGCACCCGGCGCTTGACCCCGGCCCCCTTCCGGCTATACATGCATCAAGCGTCGGCGTTAGCGCCGACGCTGGTTTTTTCAACGGACCCGGCCGCCACGGCGGCCACTTAGCGAGCACGAGCGAACATGGTCAGCAGCCTGGGTAAAGAGACGGCCCGCATCGCGGAACTCATCAAGCAGGAACAGCTTGGCGAAGTGGAAACCCACTGGAACGAAGCCCTCCAGAAGGCTCCCACCGAGCTCGAGACCTTCTTCTCGCTGGCGGACCGACTGACCCGCAGCGGCCACGCTGAGAAGGCGGGCAGCCTGCTCGAGCAGGTGGCGGTCAAGCTGGACAGCCTGGGCCAGGGCCGCATGGCGGTCAGCGTGGTGGCCGAGATTGCCCGCATCTCGCCCCGCAACGCCAACCAGAAGCAACTGGCGACCACGGTGTTCACCAACGCCTACGGCACCATGGCCGGCTTTGACAAGGTGCTGGCCAGGGCGACCGCCGCCGCCAAGGACAACGAGAACCGCTTCGTGAAGGCGCTTTACGACGAGATGAAGTTTCAGCCCGGCGACTGGCTGTTTCACGACGCCGGCTGGGGCCTGGGCCAGGTTCGCGAGCTGGATGCCGATTGCGGCGAAATCAAGATCAACTTCGCCGACAAACAGGACCACCGGGTGAAGATGGGCGCCGCTGCGGCGTTTTTCCGGCTGCTGCCCAACGAAGACATCATGGTGCAGCGCGCTGCCGACCTGGACGGCCTGAAGCTGCGCTGCAAGGACGAACCGCTGGCCGTGGTCATGTCCATCCTCAAGAGCCACGGCAACAAGAGCACGCTCAAGCGCGTCAAGGCTGAGCTGGTGCCCGCCGCCATTGACACCAAGTCGTGGAGCAAGTGGTGGACGAACGTGCGCAAGGAACTGGCCCGCCACCAGTACGTACGCGTCGGCACCGGCGCCAACCCCGCCCTTGAGCGCCTGGTCACCGCCATGACGCTGGAGGACGAGACGCGCGAGCAGTTCGAAAACGCCTATCGCCTGCTGGCCAAGCTGGCCATTGCTCGCCGCTCCCTGCGTGACAGCGAGGCCGGACCGGCCCGCCAGCAGTTGTGCGAGCATATCGCCAAGGCAGCCGCCGATTTCGCGGCCCGCAGCGGCGACCTGGACAGCCGCCCCCGCGACGGGGCCCCCTGCCTTGCCGCCGAGCGCATCGTGGCCTCGTTCCTGCACGAGGACGTGAAGCAGGCCGAGCCGGGCGTGACGGTGACCCTGCAACAGCCCGTAGACGATCTGCTGCGCTCGGGTGCCGATGTACTCAAGCGCATCGAGGACGTCCGGGACGCCGACTACCAGCAGCGCGCCCTGGAGCGCCATGCCTCTCTGGACGAAGCCGGCTGGCCCAAGACCTTTGCCGGCGCGTTCCTGAAGGATCTGCCGCCGCTGTGGGACCACATCGCGCGCCGCCTGATGGAGGGCGGCCACGAGACGCAGCTTGCGGGCTCCATCCGCAAGGTAGTGGACGCGCCCGAGAAATTCCCGCTGCAGTACCAGTGGGTCGCCCGGCGCGGCATTCTGGGCGGCAAGCTGCCCGCCAATCTGGCCCTGGACCCGGCCCACGAACTGTTCACCCGGCTGCTCTGGGTGGTCAACAAGGTGCTCACGCAGATCGAGCGTGGCGAGACGCATCACAAGGAGACGCTGGCCTCGCTGCGCGCCTCCATGACCGAGCGCCAGTCCCGCATGCTGGCCACCGTGCTGGAAGGCCTGTCGGAAGATCGCGCCGCGCACCTGCTGCACGAGATTGAGCGCTGCCGCGGTCTTTCTGATATTCACAGCGCCGCCCTGCGTGACCAGGTCGGTCGCGTGTTCCCCAGCCTGCAGTCGCGCGCTGCCCTCAAGGCGGCCGAGGCCATCGAAGAAGAGGCCGGCCGCGAAATCCTGGCCACCGCCAACGGCCTGCGCAAGCGCCAGGCAGAGCTCAAGCGCATCCAGGAAGAGGACCTGCCCGAGGTGGCCAAGGCCATCGGCGAGGCGCTGGCCATGGGCGATATCAGCGAAAACGCCGAGCTGGATGCCGCCCGCGAAAAGGAAGCCCGCCTGAAGGAGCAGGCCAAGGAGATCATGGACGAACTCAAGCGCGTCAAGGTGATCGAGCCCGAGTCGGTGGACGCCACCAGGGCAGGCTTTGGCACCCGCGTCACCCTCAAGGGCGAGGACGGCAAGAAGCGCGTCTACGAGATCTTCGGCCGTTACGAAGCCAGCCTTGAGCAGGGCATCATCAGCAACGAGAGCCCCATCGCGCAGGGCATTGTCGGCAAGAAGCCCGGCGAGACAGCCGTAGTGCAGACGCCCGAAGGCGCCGTGAAGTACGAGGTCATCGGCGTCGAGCGCGCCTCCTGATTATCGGCCCGCGAATTCAACCGGGGGCGGCTGCGGCCGCCCCTTCTTTGTAAGGAAGCCGCCCATGACCGTGGACACCCTGGAGAGCCTGCCCCGCGCCTTTCCTCGCACCTGTGTGCCCCAAAACCTGGTTATCCGCGAGTTTGCGGACGTACAGCCGCTGTTCGAGAAGCTGCTGGCGGCGCCGCTGGACACCCGTGAAGCGCTGGAGAAGTGGCTGCTGGACTGGTCCGAGCTGGCAGGCGTGGTGGAAGAGGCGGGCGCGCGCATCTACATCCGCAGCACGGTGGACACCACCAGCGAATCGTACCGCAGCGCGTTTATGCACTGGGTGGAACACGTGGACCCGCTGCTGAAGCCGGTGACGCAGCAACTGCAGCGCAAGTTCGCGGCCTCTCCGGCACGCAAGCAGCTGGATGCGAACTACGCCGTGCTGGAGCGCAGCGTGCTGAACCAGCTTGCGCTGTACCGCGACGAGAACATCCCGCTGCAGACCGAGATCGCCAAGCTGACCAATCGCTACGACGAGATCCAGGGTGCCGTCACCATCGAGTTTGACGGCCGGGAACGCACGCCCCAGCAGATGGGCAAGCTGCTTCTTGAGCCGGACCGCGCCCTTCGCGAGCGCGCCTGGCGGGCTCTGGCCCAGCGCCGGCTGCAGGATGCCGACAAGCTGGACGATTTGTATGAGGCGCAACTGCGCCTGCGCGAGCAGGTGGCCCGCAACGCCGGCTTTGCGGACTTCCGCGCCTACACCTTCCGGGCCTATGAGCGCTTTGACTACACGCCCGCCCACTGCGACGCCTACGCCGACGCCGTGGAGAAGGTCGTGCTGCCCGTGCTGGCCCGCATGCACGAGAAGCGCCGCACGGACATGAAACTCGACCGGTTGCGCCCCTGGGACCTGGCGGCAGACCCCAAGGGCCTGCCTCCGCTGAAGCCCTT
>JADLBZ010000237.1 GCA_020847415.1 Planctomycetota bacterium | reverse complement strand
GGTTCGAGTCCTTGAGGGCCAGCCAATGCTAATCGTGTGGTGGCGCGGGTTCAGGCTCGCGCCACCGCTTCGTTTACGCCGCACTTCGCCCGCCCTGCGCGGCGGGCTCGGGTCCGGCTACTTCGCGGCCGCGACAGCGCACCGCGCTGTCGCGGGGTTCGAGTCCTTGAGGGCCAGCCAATGCTAATCGTGTGGTGGCGCGGGTTCAGGCTCGCGCCACCGCTTCGTTTACGCCGCACTTCGCCCGCCAGTTCAACACGGCGGGCGCCTTTCCTGGCGCTATCGCCCGGTCCATTCACGGCCCAAATGCGCCCTGCGGCTTTCCTTTGCCGGTCGCGGGTGCTTATGCTGGCAGCATGAGACGCCTCGGCATCATCACCAGCGGCGGGGACGCGCCCGGCACCAACGCTTGCATCCGTGCCGTGGCACGGCGCTGCTTTGCGGCGGGCGTCACCCCGGTGGGTGTCTTTGACAGCTGGGACGGCCTGCTCAAGGGCGCCGTCCGCGACCTGACCCGCGCCGATGTCGCCGGCATTGTCCAGCGCGCCGGCACCATCCTGCGCAGCGCCCGCAGCCGTCTCTTCCTGCAGCCGGGCGACGCCGAAGTGGCCCGGCAGGCGCTGGCCCGCCACGACATTGACGCCCTGTGCGTCATTGGCGGCAACGGCAGCCAACAGGCCGCCGCGCGCCTGCACGAAGCCGGCTTTCCCGTGGTCGGCGTTGCCAAGACCATTGACAACGACCTCGCCGGCAGCGAGCTGACCATCGGCTTCCTCACCGCCGTCGAGATCGCCACCGCGGCCCTGGACAACCTGCGCGCCACCGCCGAATCCCACAGCCGCGTGATGGTCCTTGAGGTTATGGGCCGTGACGTGGGCTGGATTGCCGTGGAGAGCGGCATCGCCGGCGGCGCCGACCTGGTGCTGGTCCCCGAGTTCCCCTTCACGCTGGACGAGATCTGCACGCGGCTCAAGACCCGCCACGACGCCCATGGGCGCACGTACTCGATCGTGGTCGTGGCTGAGGGCGCCATGGACAACGCCCGCGTGCTGGACTCCGCCAATGCGCCCAAGGACCACCTGGGCCGCGTGCGGCTGGGCGGCGTGGGGACCATTCTGGCGCGAGAGATTGAGATGAGGCTGGGCTGGGAATCGCGCTGCACGACGCTGGGCTATCTGCAGCGCTGTGCCGCCCCGGCTGCGGCTGACCGCATCCTGGCCACGCACCTGGGCGACCGGGCGTTTGATCTTCTACAACGGGGCCAGACCGGCCTTCTGGCGGGCCTGAAGGGCACCGAAGTACACCCCGTGCCCCTGGCCGACGTGGCTGGCAAGACCAAGCGCGTGACACCCGAGTACTACCGACTGGCTGAGCTGTTCGGTTAGGCCCGGGCCCTTGCATGGGCGGGCCGCGGGGGTAGGATTCGGTCCGACCCTGAACTGGCTCTGATTCGCGCTCCGCGCACCCTCAACTTGAACGAACCCGAGAACGAGCCGCCGCCGGAACAGCCGGATCAGGTCGTCTACGACGACGACCATGACGACCTGGACCTGCGGGAACTGGGCAACGAGCCCATTCACGAGGAAACGATCCTGGAGCGCCTGCAGAAGGCAGCCAAGCGCGGCACCACCAAGGTGCAGATCAAGAACTGGCACGACACGCCGGTGAACGTGACCCCCAGCGGGCGCCACGAGATCATCGAGGAGCCGGAGGACGATTCGGACATCTCGGTGGACGACGCCCCGCCCGCTGCGGGCGACGCGACCGGCGAAGCTGCAGCACACGAAGTTGTGGAAGACGCGGGTACCGACCTTGGCGACCTGAGCGACCTGGACGAGGCCACGCTGGGCGGATCGCACGAAGACGAGCTGACGGACGCGCCGGGCCGGCAAAGCGCGGGCGCTGAAGCGACGGATGCCCCTGTGGTGGATACCCCTGTGGTAGAGGAAGCCGCCGGGGAATACACCCCGGCCGGCGAGGAAAGCGGACCGGCCACAGCAGAAGGACTTGCGGGTAGCGATGCGGAGCACGCCGTTGCTGAACCCGGCGAGGAAACAGCCGCAGAGGCCGATGCAGCAGTCGCCGACGAAAGCCCTGCTGCGGCCGAGGTCCCCGCGGCGGAGAGCGCCTCTGCGTATGGCGCCAGCAACGATGAGGGATCCGAGTGGCAAAGCAACGAGCTGCCGGAAGACCCCAGCGACCGCACGGCGGAATACCCGCCGCCGCCCGAGGTGCTCGAGAAGTGGGTCAGTGCCGCCAACGCGCACCACGAACAGGAAGTTGCCGCGGCTGGCCCGGCAACCGTGATTGGCGATGCGCTGGACGTAGCCGGGTATGCCCCGGCGCCGGATATCTCGGCGGGCCCGATGACCCAGGCAGCCTTTGAAATGCAGTTGGGCGATTCCGGCGCAAGCGCAAGCATGGACCAGGATGTCCAATCTGCCGCCGAGGACGTCGCAGAGCCTGAACGGCAGGCTGATTCCGGGCCCGATCAACTACCCGCTGGCGCAAATGGGCAGCCGCTGCTAGATAATGCGGCATCTTCAGAAGTGGAAGCAGCGGCTGCGGCCGAGGCGCCGGGCGAAGAAAGCCCCGATGCCCGGGAAGGCCTTGCGAAAGCAGGCCCTGAGCCGCAGCAGGAAACGGACGCGGGCGAAGTCCGGTTCGAGACGGTCTCGGCCGGCGACGATACCGCGGAATCAGGAAGTTCAGGATTACAACATCCGGAGGGGTTCACTGTGGCTGACGAATCAGGAGCGCCGCTGGGGCGCGGGCTGGACGTGGGTACTGCAAACCTCGTCGCCGCCAAGATGGACGAGGAGGGGAGCATTGAGTTCTTCCCCGCGCGCAACGCGTTCCTCGATATTCCTGAGGATCCCTACACACTCAAGATGCTGAAGGGCCAGGGCGTTCCGTTCATCAAGCGCGAGAACAAGCTGTACGTGATCGGCGAGGACGCCTTCGAGCTGGCGAACATCTTCAACCGCGAGATGCGCCGCCCGATGAAGAACGGCCTCATCAGCCCGACCGACGCCGACGCCATGCCCATGGAAGTCGAGCTGTTCAAGAAGATCCTTGGCCCGCCGCGCGCCGAGGGCGAAGTGGTGTACTACTCCATCCCGGCCGACCCGGTGGATAGCACCCTCAACATCGTGTACCACACGAACATCGCCAACGGCCTGCTGGAGCGCCTGGGCTACAAGGGCACGCCCTTCAACGAAGGCCAGGCCATTGTGTTCAGCGAGCTCGGCGACGACGACTTCACCGGCATCGGCATCTCGTGCGGTGGCGGCATGGTGAACGTCTGCGTGGCCTTCCGCAGCATGAACGTCATCAGCTTCAGCACCGCCAAGGGCGGCGACTGGATTGACCAGCAGGCTGCGCAGGTAATGGGCTGCGCCGCTTCCAAGATCACGGCGATCAAGGAGCGCGGCGTGGACATCAACGCGCCCAAGACGCCCGAGGAAGAGGCGATCGTCATCTACTACCGCCACCTCATCAAGTACTCCCTGGACAACATCGCCAAGAAGTTCGCGCTGACCAAGGACATCCCCAACTTCCCCAAGCCGGTGCCCATTGCCATCTCGGGCGGTACCAGCAAGGTGGGCGGTTTCGTCGAGGTGTTCAAGGACGAGTTCTCCAAGATGGCGAACAAGTTCCCCATCAAGATCTCCGACATCCGCCGCGCGGAAGACCAGCTCAACGCCACAGCCAAGGGCTGCTTGCTTGCGGCGCTGAGCCACGAAGAATAGAATCCCGGCACGCTTTGTGCCTGCGTATGACGCGTCCGGCCAAGGCCGGACGCGTCTTTTTTACCCGCAAGGTGATCCTTATGGCGGACCTGGCAAAACTCGCAAACCTCTCCAAGCGCGTGAAGGCGACTCCACCCAAGGAGCACCCTGATGTTTCGCCTCTCTCACAGCCCATGAGCAAGGGCGGCGGTGCGGAAGAGTCGTCCTCGGCCACGGCGGTTGAAGAGGCCCCGGCGCCCAAGCAGGCTGCTGCCCCGGCGCCTGCGGTTTCCCACGCGCCTGCCGTCTCGCACGGCGGCGGCGGTGGTGGAGGCGGCGGGCCGGTCAATGTCACGGTCAAGGTGGACCTTTCCCCCATCCAGGACGTGCTGGGCCGCGTGCGCGACGAGATTCGCAACCTGCGCGACGAGCTGACCAAGACCCGCGAGAAGGGCATGAAGGTTGAGCTTGGCGACGCCACCACCGAGCAGATGGACCAGTTGCTGAAGCACTTCTCGGCCCTCAGCAAGGCCCAGCGCGAGCTGACCGAGAAGATGGTGACTTCACTGCCGGAGTCGCGCTGGTACGGCGATCTGCTGAACCTGGGCCGCGAAGTGGGCGAGAACCTCGCCTCGGGCGGCGGTGGTGGAGGCGGCGGCGGCGGAAGCTCAGCCGCGGCAGCCGACATTGTCACCATCAAGGAAGCCTTGGCCATGCAGCAGACGCAGCTCACCGCCATCATGAGCATGCTGCAGCGCCGCTAGCCGTTGCGTGAATGCCGTGCAGGGGCCGCCTCCTGG
>JADLBZ010000236.1 GCA_020847415.1 Planctomycetota bacterium | reverse complement strand
GGATGTGCCCATTGACCTGCAGGGCTTGCCCGATCCTGCCGACCCGCTTGAGATCGCCGACCTGATCAAACGCCCCGTGGACAGGGCGTTGGCGGCGCTAGCCCCGGTTGCGAGCTACATCGGCGTAGCTGTGGCGCGGATGATTTACTGGCGCCGAGAGCTGAAGAAGAAGGCAACGTTTTGCCGCGACCCCTTGGGGTTGTGGCTCTTTGAAACCTATCCAGCCGGTTCCCTCAAACTCGGCGGCAAGGTGCATGAAGGATACAAGGGCAAGGTAGTGTATGTGGCAGGCGTGTGGTTGGGGCTGGAGAATGAGCAGGGTGTGAAGCTCGCTTGTCTCCTCAGCGACTTAAAGTTCCGCCTAGGAACAACAAATCAGGCTACAACACAACTCAAGAGTGCTGGCCGTGATAAGCTCACCGAGGCCGCTAGAACGCTCAAAACGGCCGCTGATAAGCTCACCGAGGCCCTAACGAAAGAGAAAGACGCCGAGGCAATTAAGAAGGCAGTCGCAGAAATTGAGGAGGCAGCCGAGGCAATTAAGAAGGCAGTCGCAGAAATTGAGGAGGCAGCCAAGGCAATTAATGCGGCAGTTGCAGCAATGGGGGAGGCAGACACAGCACTTGAGGCGGCAGCCAAGGCACTTGGGGAGGCAGCCACAGCATTAAAGGAGACAGATGGAGCAACGAAAGACGAAATCAAGGAGAAGATCAAGGATGCCTATACGTCAATCGGCAACGCTGGGGGCGCGTTGAAAGAGGCCTTTGGCTGCAGTGATGAGCACACCCTCACCCACGACGAGTTTGATGCGGCCTTATGTGCCTTGGCTGGCCTGTTCCCGCTGGATGGCCACAGACTGGCCTCCAAGATTGCAGCGAAACAATTGAAACTCAAAGGCCCCTTGCCGCAGGCCTACGTGCTCATTGACTTCGAAGAGTTGCAAGAAGTCGCCAAGTCGCAAAAAGTCGACGAGTCACAAAAAGGCGACGAGTCGCAAAAGGTCGCCATTGATGTTGTCGATCTGGATGAGGGCTCTTGCTGCGCCCAGTGCCCCTGCCGCCAGACCGAGGACATGTCCGCGAATACGAACGACGGCAGCAGCGGAAAGTAGCGCACCCGCGGTTGTTCGCCGTGGCCTCTGCGATCTCTGCAATGAACCGCAGTTGCCGTCCTTCGCCCTGCTACGCCATCTTTGCGTCAGCCGTTGCCGTTCGTGATGTGGGCGTCCTCGCCCGCAGGAGCCGCTGCTGTTCGTGATGCGGGCGTCCTCCCCCGCAGGATCCGTTGCCGTTCGTGATGCGGGCGTCCTCGCCCGCAGGAGCCGCTGCTGTTCGTGACTGCATTTCACCACGGAGGCACGGCGGCGCAGAGAACAGCAATGGCAATTGACGCGAAGAACCGAAGACGGCGAAGAACGACACGCGCGGCAGCGCGCAACAGACAGGGGGCGGTCATTGCTGACCGCCCCCTGCCGCGAGTTTCCTGCCGGCTGCCCTTCGCCGTCTGGTTAGAACGGGGGCTCTTCGCCCTCGCCCTGGGGCAGGCTGGTGGCGTAGCTGTCGTAGCCGCCCTCGGCCCCGCCGAAGTCGCCGCCGCCCTGGGCAGCCTTGCCCTGTGCGGGCTTGCCCTGCTGCGGCCGGCCCTGGCTGCGGCCGCCGCCTCCGCCACCACCGCCGCCTTCACCACTGCCGCCGCGTCCCACGAACGTGAAGCCCGTGGCCACCACCTTCAGCTTCTTGCGCTTCTCGCCGCTCTGTTTGTCGTTCCACTCGTCCATCTGAAGGCGGCCCTCTACCAGCAGGGGGTCGCCCTTCTTCTTCCAGCGGCACAGGGTTTCAGCCTGCTTGCCCCACACGGTGATGTCCACAAAGGTGGTGCGCTCCTGCTTCTGGCCCTGGCTGTCGGTGTAGTTGTCGTTGACGGCGAGGCTGATCTCCGTCACCTGGGTTCCGCCCGGCGTGCTGCGCAGTTCCGGGTCGCGGGTCAGGTTGCCCATCACAATCACCTTGTTAAAGCTGCTCATCGTCATCTCCCCTGGGGTCCGGGTAGTTGGGGGCGGGTGCTCCATGCATCCGCCGCATTAGGTCCCCTGCGCGAACTATACAGCCGGGTGCGACAATCCCTTGGGGTGGGGGGAATGTTGGTTGCTGTCAGCAGCAGCACAAGCGCTGGCGCTGCAGGCGCTTACATCTATCGCCCGGAAATCCGCGCAAGCCCGGCCCCCAAAGCGCCGATGTAGATATGCGGCATTATCGAGAGCGCTATGGCTGGCATTGGCGGCATCGGTTCGTCGTTTTCCTCCACGTCGCTGCTGCAGTTCGTGAACGGCAAGACGGCGGCAGCCGGCGTTACCCAGACCCTGAACAACCTGAAGTACAGCTACGGCGACATCCTGCGCGGGGCGGCCGGCGACGGCAGCATCTTTGACGTGCGGGTCAGCGCGCGCAGCGCGTTTGAGTTCTCCAGCAACCTCAGCTTTCCCTCGGCGGAACTGACCGGCGTGCAGTTCAGCTCGGCAGAGGTGGCCATTGATGTGCGCCGGTTCGCCGGCAACTTCGAGCAGTTCGACGTGGCCCGGCGCGCCTGGGCGCTGCTGCTGGCCAGCGAAGGCACCATCAGCGAAGACGAGTTGAACAGCAACCCGGCCTTCACGTTCAACGCCGCCATCCCGCTCAAGGACAGCATCGAGCGCCTTAACGTGGAGGCCGACCGGCCCTTCCAGATCAACGGCGTGAAGTTCCGCCTCGATGGCGACCGCCTCACCGTGCAGAGGGGCGAGTTGCTGGGCGACCGCGGCGGCAGCGAGGCTGCCGCACGCCGCGCCTCCGTGGATGCCCGACTGGAGGGCTTGGGCGGTGCCGAGGGCGAGCTGCGCGTCAAGGCCGGCGAGCTGACCGTGGGCGAAATCGCCGACGAGCGCGAGCGGCTGCACGAGAGCTTCAACTTCGTCTACTACGACTTTGCCAACGACGAACTCGTGGGCACTCACGACTTCGCCGACTACGCGCTGGGCAGCGCCGCCATCCCGGACGCGTACTTCTTCGGGCAGAGCGTAGGCTGGCAGCTTGCCTATGCCGGGCAGGCCCCCCAGAACGTGCGCAACGAGATCATCATGCAGGCCGGGCAGTACTTCTCGTCGCTGGTGGTAGAGGGCATCACCAACGTGCCCGCCCAGACGCGCGAGCAGCTCTTCAGCAACATGGAGCGCACGCTGGAGAACTACGGCTTCAGCACCCGGGAGTCCGAGAAGCTGCTGGGCGAGCTGGAGCTGAACTTCGACAACGCGCTGGCCGGGGTGCTGGACTCCCTGGCCAACGTGCCCGAGGGCGCGGACCTTGCCGGCCTGCGCGAGGGCCTGGGCATCCGCTTCAACAGCGGAATCTACACCGTGGCGCGCTTCGTTTAGCCGTTATCGCCCCAACTCCTCGGCGCGCAGGCGCGCCTTGTGCACGGCATCCTTGAACAGCCCGGCCCAGTTCTGGCCCTGCAGGTGAGTGACGGCCGCGTGGGTGGTGCCGTTGGGACTGGTGACCCGCCGGCGCAGTTCCACCGGCCCGGCGGAGTCGTGCTGCAGCAGGTGCGCCGCGCCCACGAAGGTCTGGTAGACCAGCATGTGGGCCTGCTCGCGGTTGAGGCCCTCTGCCATGGCGGCATCAAGCAGCGCTTCGGCCAGATAGAACACATAGGCGGGCCCGGTGCCGGAAACGGCGGTCACCGCGTCCATCTGGGCCTCGTCTACCACCACCACGCGGCCAACCGCCGAGAGGATGTTCAGGGCCGTGGCCAGGTGCTGGTCGGAGGCAAAGCGCCCGCGGGCCAGGGCGGTCACTCCCATGCCTACGGCGGCGGGGGTGTTGGGCATGGTGCGGATCACGGCTGGGTTGCCCAAGGCCTGCTCAAAGGCCGCGATGCGAATGCCGGCGCAGATGCTGATGGCCAGCTTTCCCGGCGTGAAGGCAGTGGCCACGGCGGCCAGCAGGTCGCGCACCGACTGCGGCTTGACCGCGAACAGCACGGTGCCGGCGTCGGCCACGGCGGCCGGCGCGTTCTCGGTGGTGCGCACGCGCAGGTGCTGGGTCAGGAATTCGCGGCGGTCACGGCTGACCTCGGCGACCACGAAGCTGTCGCGGTGCCAGCCGGCATCCAGCAGGCCTTCCGCCAGCGCGCCGCCCATGAAACCGCCGCCGATGATGGCGAGTCTTGACATGGCAATACCTCCAGCCATGGCTATGCCATGTCCGGCGCAAAACGCAACACCCGGCCGGTGCACCTCGCCTCGGCATTTGACGCGAAGCGGCTGCAATTGTCTGCCTCACCCACGCAGGCCATGGCGCGGGCGCGGCTGGGCCATTACGATGGCTGCCATGCGGGCGGAGCCCGCTTCCCCCTGACGTGCGGAGCACGCATGCTTGTACTTTCCCGGCAGGTCAACCAGTCCATCATGATCGGTGACGACATCGAGGTCACCATCGTGGACATCAAGGGCGACAAGGTCCGCGTGGGCATTAATGCGCCCGGCAACGTGGCGGTGCACCGCAAGGAGGTCTACCTTGCGATCCGCAACGAGAACGTCGAGGCGGCCCGCAGCGAGGCGCAGGACCTTGGACAACTGGGCAAGCTCCTGGAAAAGAAGCAGCCGCCCGGCAAAGGGCCGGGGTAACATCCGCGCGCGCAGCGCAGAGCCTTGGGCGACTTTTTCCACGGGCGGATGTATCTTCTGGCTGGGGTCGGAGCCGAGGGTTTGAAGACTTACACGCTGGATTGGAAGGGCTGGTGGCCGCTGCGCTCGCCGATGACGAGCGTGCCCGCCCTTGCCGCAACCACCGCGGTCTATGCCGTCATGGGCGCCAAGCTCAAGAAGGTGGAGCAGGGCATTGCCTGCACCGCCCGCGAAGTGGTGCTGTTTGGCCTGCACCGCGGCGGCGCCCTGAAGGATCATCTCGATAAGATGCAGAAGATGTCCCTGGGCGTGTTTGCCGCCCAGCGCTGCCAGGAAATCCGCAAGACAGCCATTGTCTACGCGGCGGCGCTGCCCGAGACGCTGGACCTGGCCGAGTTGCAGGCCCTGCTCAGCCTGCTGTACGGGGCAGCCCCGTTTGCGCCCAGGCACCACGCCATGCCGCCCCGCTATGAGGGCGAGGCGGTGCTGGTCAAGAACACCGGCCGCGTGCCCGGCGTGCCCGAGCAGATCCGCCACGGCGAAGCCGAGGAATCCGAGGCGGATTCCGACCGCACCAGCGACGGCTCGAAGACGATCCACCCGGAGGTAGACGACGCCATGCGCGCCGCCATGGAGAAGGAAATGGCGGCCACAAGGCAACTGACGCGCCAGGATGTGGAGGCCAGCGGCCTTGCCACTGAGCGTGTGGCCAAGCCGGAGCGCCCCAGCCTGGTCGAGACCACGCGCCTTGAGAAAGACGACGTGCCCAAGGGCCTTGAAACCGAGCGGCTGCCCAAGCCCGAAGTCGCCCCGGGTGCTCCCAACACCGAGTTTGTGCCACGGCCGGCGGGCATGGAGCCGCGCCGCGATGCGGAACCCGACGCCCAGCCGACCCTGTTGGACGAAGCCGAAGGGTAACTCCCCGCGCAACAGCTACACCGAGCGCGCGATCACTGCTCCCTGCGAAACACCTGCCAGCAGGGGCGGGCCCTCGCGCAGTAGCATGTCCAGCGCCTCAGCCGTGGTGGTCGGCTCGCAGCCCACGGGCAACACCCAGGCTGTCAGGTCCGCTGCTTCGGGCGCGATGCCCAAGGCCGTGCGGCCGTTTACCGTGGCGGCACGAAACCAGGTTTCCAGGGGTACGGCTGGGTGAGCGGTTGCCGCCACGCGCAACTCGCCCAAAGGGTCCAGGCCCTCGTTGCTGGCCAGGCTGTCGGTCCCCAGCACCAGGTTCACGC
Source organism: Planctomycetota bacterium (assembly GCA_020847415.1). Taxonomy (GTDB): domain Bacteria; phylum Planctomycetota; class UBA8742; order UBA2392; family UBA2392; genus JADLBZ01. The sequence continues at coordinate 3,097 of JADLBZ010000236.1, read as the reverse complement.
CCGCCTCCAGCATGGCCTGGGCAGGCCAGGGCTGGTGGTCAAACCAGGCGTGGCTGCGGGGGCAGTAGCAGACGCTGGGGCGGGTGCGGGCCAGAAGCTCAAGGCCGGCCGGGCCGGGGTAGTTGCAGTGCACCAGCACCAGGTGGGGGTTGGCTTCCGCCAGCCAGGGGGCGAGCCAGTCGCCCAGAAGCAGCTCCAGTGCGCCCGCGCCGAAGCCGTGAAAGCCGTCCAGCTTGACGCCAAAGCGCTGCAGCAGCTCGCGCAGGGGGCCGGTGCCGTCCTGCAGAAAGCGCGTTTCTTCAGGGGTCTCGGCTGCGTGGGTGGTGCACACCCGGCCCTCGCCGCAGGCGCGCCCGAAGGCGTGCCGGAACAGGTCGGCGCTGGTGCTGTAGGGCGCGTGCGGAGAGTAACCGAAGCCCACGCCGCCCGGTGCCGCGGGTGCATCGGCGTTGCCGGCGTCAGCCCCCAGGCGCTCACGGTCCAGCTCAAAGCGGGCGCGAATGACTTCGTCGGCCCGCTGCATGGCGGCATCGGCGCCGGCCGGGTCAAAGCCCAGCACCTCCAGCGCCACGGTGCCACGTAAGCCGTGCCGGGACAGCGCCGCCGCCGAGTTGCCGCCCACGCTCACGTCCAGCACAGCCGTGGTGCCGCCCGCAACCAGCATGCGGCAGGCGTCTTCAATGCCGCCCTCAATCATGGTTGCCGGCAGGGTGCGCGCCGCCACCACGGCGGGAACCCACTCGTGAAAGGCCAGCCCGCGCGGCACCTGGCGCCACAGGTGCGAGAGATCCAGGTGCGCGTGCGCGTTGACGAACCCCGGCAGGCACAGGGCGCGCCCAAGGTCCAGCGCCGCCGGCGCCAGGCTGCGCAGGACCGTGCCCACGGAGGGAATCACCTGCGCGACCAGGCCGTCCTGCACCAGCACGGTGACGTCGCGGTGCAGGCGGAAGGCAGGGTCAATGTAATGGCTGACGCGCAGGGCAAGGTCCATGGCCCGGTTGTGCAGCGCCGGGCGTTTCCGCGCAACGGGAAAAGGGGGCAGTGGTGCGTCTCGATTGATTCAGGGGTGGCTTCGTCTGACGCTTGCGGTATCTTCCGCGACAGCAAGCGACAGAAGCCCGCAGGGCGCGTGTCGCGAGCGCCCGTCGCGGCCTGACGCGGAGGCGGGACGGAACGAGCACTCCAGTTGGAATGTGGATGCAACACCAGTTTCGCCCTGTCGCGGGGCTGGCTTTCATGGCAGCCATGATGGACCGCAAACTCATCGAGGAAACCGAGAACCGCCTGCTGGCTCCCTACGCCCTGCGGGCCTCCCGCAGCCAAGGCCGGCGCTTCCCCGAGGACGAACACCCGTACCGCACCTGCTTCCAGCGCGACCGCGACCGCATCATCCATTGCGCCGCCTTCCGGCGCCTCGAGTACAAGACCCAGGTGTTCCTGAACTGGCAGGGCGACCACTTCCGCACCCGCCTGACGCACACCCTGGAGGTTGCCCAGTGCGCCCGCACCATTGCCCGCGTGCTGCGCTTGAACGAGGACCTGTGCGAGGCTGTGTGCCTGGCCCACGACCTGGGCCACACACCCTTTGGCCACGCCGGCGAGCGCGCCATGCGCGAGCTGATGAAAGACAGCGGCGGCTACGAGCACAACGGCCAGAGCCTGCGCATCGTGGACGAGCTGGAGCGCCACTACCTGCCGCGCTTTCCGGGCCTGAACCTGACCCAGGAAGTGCGCTACGGCCTGATGAAGCACCGCACCGACTACGACAAGCCCCTTTTCCGCGGGCTGATCGAGCGCGTCTCGCCCAGCCTGGAGGCCCAGGTGGCCAACCTGGCCGACGAGATCAGCTACAACGCCCACGACGTGGACGACGGCCTTTACTCGCAGCTTCTCACGTTTGAGGCCGGCCGCGAGAGCGAGCTGTTCCGGCAGGCCGAGGAGTATGCGCGAACCCAGGTGCCCGCCGGCGAGGAAGACCTGCTGCGCTACCAGCTTGTGCGCTGCCTGAAGGATTTGCAGGTCTCTGACCTGCTGCGGCACACGGCGGCGCGCCTGGCCGAGTTGAATTTCGCGGACACCGCCCAGGTGCTGGCCTACGACGCCAAGGAGGCGGTCGTGGACTTCAGCCCGGACTTCAAGGCCCGGGTGAAGGGCCTGAAGCAGATGCTCTATCACAAGCTGTACATGCACCGCACCGTGCGCCGCGGCATGGAAAAAAGCACCCGCTTCATGCGCGAGATGTTTGAGCGCTACGTGGCGGAGCCCTACCTGATGCCGGGCGGATTTCACAAACGCGTGCAGGCCGGCGAGAGCCTCCAGCGCGTGGCCTGCGACTTCATCGCCGGCATGACCGACCGCTACGCCCTGGAACAGTACAAGAAGCTGTTCGACCCCGACGTCTGGTAACTTAATCGCTTGCAGCCGCCGCCCCGCTGCCCATACTCGCGCCGGAACCTGAACACGGTGAACCCATGGCCAAAGAATCCCTGATCGTGAAGACCGACAAGGCCCCCGCCGCCATCGGCCCCTACAGCCAGGCGGTGATCGCGGGCGGGTTTGTGTTCTGCAGCGGGCAGATTGCCCTGGACCCCAAAACCGGGCAGGTGGTGGGCGAGACCGCCGGCCAGCAGACCGTGCGCGTGATGGCGAACCTGCTGGGGGTGCTGGAGGGCGCCGGCTGTTCGATCAAGGATGTAGTGAAGACGACCATCTTCCTGAAGAGCATGAACGACTTCCAGGAAGTGAACACGGCCTACGCGGCGGCCCTGGGCGACCACCGCCCGGCCCGGGCGACGGTAGAGGTTGCGCGGCTGCCCAAGGACGTGCTGGTGGAGATTGACGCCGTAGCTCTCGTGCCGTAGGCGCCGCCGGGGGGCACACGCGTGGTCCCAAGTCGCGGTGAGCCGGTAGCAGGCCGAACTGGTCGCCGATTACACGCCGGAACCCAGTTTGTAACGCTCAGGATGCCCTAGGATCGACGATCGAGACCTCGCAAGGGTCTCGGTCCACCCGGACAGTCTCCGGCCATTGGGGCCGATGCAAAAAAACGCGCGAAAACGTTGGCACGGGCGGGGACGGCGGGGTAAATTGATGGCGT
>JADLBZ010000235.1 GCA_020847415.1 Planctomycetota bacterium | reverse complement strand
GCGCAAGGCCATGGAAATCGTGAAGGCCGCGCTGCTGCGCCACCTGGGCGAGCTGACCAGCCTGGGCGTGGACGAGTTGCTGGAGAGCCGCTACCAGCGGCTGCGCGGCATGGGCAAATACATCGAAGTTGCGGCGTAACCTGCCGCCGGTCTGCCCCATTCAACACCGAAAGGCGCCCTTGGGCGCCTTTCGTTCTTTACGGCTTGCTTCAATCGGACCACTTTCGGGCCTCTTCGCGGGCCATGCGCGCCTGGCCTTGGAAGTACAGGCCCACGAAGACAATCACGGGCAACGCCATGAATGTGCCCATGATGACCAGGGCAGCGTTCTCGATGTCTTTGCTTTGCTCGACCTTGTACAGCGACACGAACGCTTTGTAGCCGAACGACCCGACCATCAAGCCAATGACCACCATCAGCCGCAATGCGGCATTCCAGCGCGTGGCCATGCGCGCCGCCGACTCGCGGCACACCGCCCGGCGGGCAGCCACCAGCGCGTCCGCGTCCACGGCGGTGTGCTGCCGTGCCGCGCGCTGCCGGGGCGTAGAATAGGGCACCGAGACAACGGGCGGGAGCTGGACCAGGCCGCTCACGCCGCCGGACTTCAGCAGGGCAAGTTCGGCGTGGCAGTTGTCGCAGCGCATCAGGTGCAGCTCGGGCGGCGGCTGAAGGTGGGCCGCGCAACAGGGGCAGAGAAGTTCAGGGGCGTTCATGGGAGGGTCCTGCATTCCAGCCGTTGCACAACCGTGATTATACCCCGTGAAACGACACCGTGCGGCGCACGGCAGTGCGAATGCAACGGTCCGCGGTTGCATCCCGCGGCTGGGTGCAAATGTGCAATTTGGTAATTTCGGCCGGATCGTTGTGGAACTACATCGCACAAGCCCGTGCACTCGCCGCGTGAACGCGACAAGTGCCCGAATCAAGCCAGGGCCGGCGCCCCGCTGATTGATTTGTCGCGATCCTGTGTGGATTCGGCCGCGTGCATCGCGAAGGCAACGGCGCAACGGCTGGACCGCCAAAGCGCCAAATCGCTGTTCCGGCTCGCGTGCCGACCCGCACAACAGCTCGCAAGAGCTACTGCAAGCCGATGCCGGGCTTCCTGTTCAGCCTTCTGCCCAGCACCAGCCTCTTGCGCTTTGGCGTAATGCCATTGCCGTTCACAACCGCCAACGCAGCGAAGCGCCGAAGTGCCCCCTCAGGGCGCCGCAGTGCTGCGCCGCGACGTGACGCGGTTGCTTTTGTTCGCAGCCTTCGCGCCAGCAGTTGCCGTTGCTGTGCTGCGCCCACACCGGCAAATCCCCACCTCCCCGAAGCGCTATACCCGCGGGCTGCGCAGCAGGGCCGCTGCACCACCCAGCTTCGAGTGGAAGCCGTTGTTCTTCACGAACTCCAGCCGCGTGCCGTACTTCAGCGCGGTGCGGGTTACCGCCTCGCGCACGTCCACCCCGGTCACCTTCTTGCTCTCGCAGGCGTGGCAAACCTTGGTGGGGCGCGCGAACAGCATGCCACAGTCGTCGCACTGGGCACCCTGCTGGTTGAGGCCGGCCTCCAGCAGCACCTCGTAGGCCTGGCCGCGGGCCAGGTAAGTCAAGGTGTCCTCAAGGCCCGAGACCGCCATGCTGCTGTTGTGCATCTCGCGAATCACGCGCTCGACCTTGGCTGTCTCTTCCTCGGCTTCGGCCTTCTTGAAGTAATCAATGGCTGTCTGCAGCAACTCGTGGTCGGCGCTGCGGGCATCCACGCGCTGGGCGTCAATCAGGCGGCGGCGCACGTCGGTGGTCAGGCAGTCTGCCAGTTGCGAGCGCGACTTGTCGGGGCCTACCACAATCACGCGCTTGTAGCGGTTGCGCGCCACCAGTTGCGCCAAAGCGTCCGCCACTTCCTGGATATGGGCCTTCTTCTCGCCCTCAATGCTGCGCTGGTAGCGCATCTGGCTCCAGCCGCCGCGGTGGATGCGGCGGTGCACTTCGTTCTTGATGTCCGAGCTGTCCACCAGCTCGCCCAGGGCCAGCTCGAAGATCTTGGCGTTGCGGCTGTCCAGGTAAACCACGGCGTGGGGCTCAAACTCCTCGCCGATGAAGGCGAGCTGGCTGACCCACGGGAAGCGCCGGTAGGCTGCCTGGTTCTCAAACGGGATGGAGGTCTCGAAGCGCTCAATGACTTCGTCGCCCTTCAGGAAGAGCGCGAGGCCGATCACGCTGGGGCTCAGGTCCTGGCTGCGGATCAGCTCGACCTGGGCGATGCCCTTGCGCAGGAACTCGATGCCCTTCTTGTCGTCGCCCAGCACGCGCTCCAGCTCGGCGGCGCGGTTCTTCAGGAAGATCAGGTTTTCCTTGCGGCGGTCGCGACCGCCGTCGCGGCAGTGCAGGGACACCGAAAGAATGTGGGGATACTGCGACTCCAGGGTCGCCAGCTTCTGCAGTCTCGTCTTCAGTTCCATGGTCCGCTCCGGGGTTGGGCAGGCTGTCTCGCGGCCTGCCGCGCGGGGCGAAAGCATAGCCCCCGGGCCGCGCGGCGCAAGATTGCGGGGTTGCCGGCCGGTCCTTGAAACCGCAGGCAGCGCCCTGCTATCCATACCCGCGGCTCTGGCTTGGCTCGGGGATCATGCCGCCAAAGCCGCCGGCTGCATTGCGCTTGAAGCCCAGCATGGCAAAGAGGCGCCGTACCGCCGACTTGAAGGCGGAAGGCCGCGGCACCGAGACCGAAGTGGGCGCCATGGCATCACCCGGCACTTCGTAGAGAATGCTCATGCCGGACTCCTGCCAGCCGTACAGCACGTGCAGCAGGTCGTCGGCGATGTTTCCGCCCTGGCCGACAATCAACATGGCGCGCCTGATGCCCCGGCTCAGCAGGAAGTTACCGGACGGGAAATCCTGGGGAAAGGTCATCCAGCGGTTGTCGTAGGTGCGCGGGGACGGCACGTAGCCGCGCCCCATGCGCTCAGAGTCCAGCAAGAACGCCGGCCGCGCGTCCGCCGCGATCTGCATGCCCGCCAGTCGCCCCGCCCCGGTACAAAGTGCACCCAGCAGGGGCCCCGTGTTGATGGCAGCACTTGAGCCGGGACTGCCGGTTGTGTTCACCAGCGGAACCGGCCGGTAGCCCTGGGACGCCGCCAGCACACCCACGGTCACAGACTCCGGGCCGGGCAGGTCCACGACCAGGCAGAGGTCCGGATAGGCAACAAGCTTGGCGACGTAAGGGGCGTAGGTTTCCTCGGCGGCCAGGGGGCCCGGCAGCAACGACAGCCCCGGCGCCGAAAAGGGCGCGGGCTTGGCCCAGTCCGACCAGACCACGCCTTCGGGTGCCCAGACATCCCAGCAATCGTTGCTCATGCCCCGTCCTGTGCCAGCAGCACTGCAGCTTCCAGCGCCTTGCCGTCTACCAGCGCCCGCTGCCCCGCGCGCCCGTAGGCGCCGCAGGCGCGGCTGTCCACGGTGTAGACGCCGATGCAGGGATAAATGCTGCCTCCCGGCGCCTCGAAAGCAACGGCCTCGAAGCGGCGCTGGGCTACCCATTCGCGGGGCCGCCTGCGGGCCGCCTTGCGGATCAGCCGCCATTCCTTTTCGGGCGTAACGCCATGGATGCCGATGGCCTCGCCCACTCGCCCCAGCGCCGGCTTGATCACCCAGCGCGGGTCCGTCTCCCAGTCCGCGGCGCGCGGGTCGCGGGTTTCGGGCAGCAGCGACCGCCAGCCGGGAACATCCAGCCGCGTGGCGGCCCAGGCCAGGGGCAGGCGTTTGTTCTGCGCCAGCAGGGCCGTGGCCGGGTTGCAGGCGGGCGTCACGGCCCCGGCGAAGTAGCTGCGCCAGCCGGTCTTGCGGCCCAGGTTCGGCAGCCACTCGGCGGGGAAGTAGCGCAGCATGGCTCCCAGGGCCTCGCCGGCGACGAGCGCCCGGCCATCGCGCCAGGTTACGTGGTCGGGGCTCAGCAGCAGGGCCTGCGAGCCCAGCTCGGTCAGCCGCCGCTTCAGGTACTCCATGACCTCGCGGTCGTCTACGTAGGCTGTGGCGTGCACCAGCCCCACGGGCCCGCCCTGGGCCGCCGCAGCCAGCGCCTGGGCCAGCACGCCGGCGGGATCGCCGGCGGGTTGCAGGCGGGGGTAATGCCGCGCCATCAGGGCCGTGAAGCCACTGGCCTCATTGAAGCCGCCGGGCACGTCCGAGTTCACCTCGCTGACGCGCCAGCCGTCGGTGGTCCAGTGAAAGTCAAAGCGCATCAGGCGCGCGGCGCAGGCGGCGGGCGCGTCGGCGGCAGCCGCAAGGGCGCTGCGCAGGGGCCTGGCCAGGTGCAACTCGTGCTGCAGGGCCGGGGTGCGCAACAGGGCTTGCTCCAAGGCTACGGTCTCGCGGGCCAGGCCCTCGGCCATGCCGGCAAGCCGCTGCCATTCGGAACGGGCCAGGACCAGGGGCCAGGGGGCAAGCACGGACACGTCGCCCACCTGGGGGTCCCACTTGCAGCAGGCGAAGATGGCCTCGCGGCGCAG
>JADLBZ010000234.1 GCA_020847415.1 Planctomycetota bacterium | reverse complement strand
TCCTTTTCAACGCCCTGCCCGGCCCGCGCGGCTGCACGGGCCGGTCGGCGAGCGGCTTCACGCCGCGAGCCGGGCAGTTGCTTTCCGTTGAGGAAGGCGCCAACGGCGACTTCTTCAACGGCCTGCTGGGTGACACCGGGGGTGTTGCGGCCCTTGAGCCGGAAGCCGCGAATGACGGCAAACAGGCTTTCTGAAGCACATCTTGAAGTGGTGGCCGGGGCGGGGATCGAACCCGCACGGTGGTTACCCACCAGGGGATTTTAAGTCCCCTGCGTCTGCCAGTTCCGCCACCCGGCCGTGTTTGCAGCGCCTCAATCAGGGGCCCGGCGGCTGTGCGGCATCAACCCAGCTCGCCACCGCGCGCCGCAGGTCCGCGCTGCGAACACACTCTATGCGGGCTGTGCCCGGCGTCCACCGCCCGCAAGAGCTGCCGGGCGCATTCCGGTGAGCGAGGTTGTTTGGAAGCCCGGTCGCGGGCGCTTTCGGGCGGCGCACGTCGCGGTGCGGCGTCAGCCCGCATCACGGCTGTCCGGCAACGCGCAGCATGCGCAGGCGCGGGCTTTTCTTGTCCTGGTGCTGCTGCATGCGTCGCAGGATGTCATCCAGCATGGTCACGGCCTTCTCGATGTGCGGGCCCTTGTTCAGCATCACGCACTCAGCGCGCTCGCTCATGGCCGCGTCGGTTACTTCAGCGCGCGTGGGAGAGCCCTTCTTTGCCATCGTCTCCAGCACCTGCGTGGCCCAGATCACCGGCACATGCGCGGCAGCCTGAGCGCCGCCGAACTGGCGGTTGAACTGATGACCACGCGGCACGACGACAAGGGCCACGAGCACGACCCGGCGTTCGGACGCTTCCGCTGCACGGAGGAGTCCGCGGAGGGCATCAGCCGCTGGCAGGACGAGTACGAGCCCAAACGCACCGGCCCGCGCGCTTACGGCGTCCGGGTCCTGCCTGCCGGCGCACGCACCGAGCGAGGCGTTGACCTGTCGCGTGCCCTGGTGGTGTGGTGCTGAAGCAATGTTTGCGCCGGCGCGGCATTGCCGGGTGGCACAGCACCGCCGCGCAGGTTGACGCGCAGCCGGGACCGCGTTTTAACCAACTGGCACATGAACCGCTACTTCGACGAAGTCCACGCCTTCATCCGCACCTACGACCTCATTGACCGGGGCGAGTCGGTGCTTATCGGATTCTCGGGCGGGCCCGACAGCATGTTCCTGGCCGACGCGCTGTCGCAGATCAGCCAGACCTACCGCTACAGCTGGAACATCACGCTGGCGCACCTGAACCACGGCATCACGCCGCAGGCCGACGAGAACGAGGCCTTCTGCCGCAAAGTGGCGGCCGAGCGCCTCAAGATTCCCATCGTGGTGCGCCGGGTGGATGTGCCCAAGCTGAAGACCGTGCCGCGCTTTCGCGCCATGAGCATCGAAGCACTGGGCCGCCGCGAGCGTTACCGGCTGTTCCTGGACGTCTGCCGCGAGAAGCACATCACCAAGCTGGCCACCGGCCACCAGATGGACGACCAGGCGGAAACCGTGCTGATGCGCGCCATTGCGGGCTCGTGGCTGACCGGCATCGCGGGCATTCCGTTCCGGCGTTCGTTCTCGCGCGAGTTGAAGTGCGACGTGATCCGGCCCCTGCTGCGCATCGAGCGCGGGCAGATCGAGGAGTACGTCACCACCGAGAAGGTGCCGTACTTTGACGACCCCAGCAACCGCGACCCGCGCTACTCGCGCAACAAGGTGCGCCACAACCTGATGCCCCTGCTGACCCGCGAATTCAACCCGGCGGTGCGGCGGCACCTGGCGGCACTGGGCTTCCAGGCCCAGGAACTGGAAGTGGAGCTGCAGCACCTGGCAGAGACCTTTGTCGGCAAGCCGGAAGAGCGCGGCGGCCAGACCCTGACGCGCGTGAACATTGACAAATTGCGGCAGCAGGGCCCCTTGGCCCAGCGCTACATCCTGCGCGCGGCCCTGATGGCCTGCGGCATGCCCGCCCGCGAGGTGACTCACCGCCGTGTTGAAAGAGTGCGCGACCTGCTGGGCAGCGAGCGCCGCGGACTGGTCGTCAAGCTGACCGACAAAGTCGCCATCATGCTCGACGACACAGACGTCGTGCTGACCTTTACCCATTCGACCATGCTGCCCGAGTACGTGACCCCCGCCGAGTTCCAGATCTGTGCCGACGGCACCTGGCTGGCCGAGGTCAACCGCGGTCCCGTGGCCCGCATCAGCGCCGAGATGATGGGCATGCCCGAAGGCGGCCTGGCCGAGTTGATGCAGAACAAGCCCCCCGAGGTGGAATACCTGGACGCAGCCCAGGTGCTGTTTCCCCTCTTTGTGCGCGGCCGCAAAGAAGGCGACCGCATCCAGCCGCTGGGCATGACGGGCGAGAAGAAGCTGCAGGACGTGCTGGTGGATGCCAAAGTGCCCCGCGAAGAACGCGACCTGGTGCCGCTGGTCTGCGACGCGCAGGGGGTGCTGTGGGTTTGCGGCCATGTGCTGTCGCAGCGCGCGCGCGTCACCCCCAATACGCAGCAGCTCTTGTGCGTCACCGCCATTCCCAGGGCTGGCTCGTCTGAGGGCAGTGGCTTTCTGCCGCCCGTGACGTAGCCAATCCGGGACAACCGGGCGTTCGTTGCAATCGCGCACCCGCGGCTGTTACCACCGCCGGGAGTGTCTTGTCGTCGCAGTTCCGGCCGGGGATAACGATTCCCGTCCCCGCGAGCCGCGCAAGATGAACATCACGCCCGTTCCCCCGACCCTTCACCAACCACGACCCAAGCCCAGTCCTTCGGGGCGCCAGCGTCGCGCAGCTGAAGCAGGCACAGACCCGGGATTGCCTGATGACCTCGCTTACCTGCGCAAGCTGGCGGACCTGACGCTGCGCGAGGCGGGCTATCAGGAGCGCAACCAGAGCGATCTCTTCAATGGCTCGCTGGCCGCCAAGGCGCCCGCGCTGGGCTGGGCACTGCTGGCGACGATTCCGGTCGTTTCGGCGGCAGCGGAGCTGGCCCGTGAAGCGGCAGCCGGGCGCATCACGCTGGGGGCCTATGACCTGCAGATCGTGGAGGCCTACCAGCGCTACCGGCAGATTGTGCGGCTGGCACGGCAGGACAAGCGCGTCCTGAAGATGCTGCAAGAAGCCGGCGGGCGACCCACCAACCCACCGTCAACCCAGGAATGAAAACGGGGGCAGCCGTGACGGCTGCCCCCGCTGCTTCATCACTGTCTAGGAAGAAAGCTTCTGCAGCTTGCTGCGCAGGGCCGATTCATTCAGCAGCCCCACATGCTGGTCCACCACCTTGCCGCCCTTGAAGAAGAGCAGCGTGGGCACGCCCATGATGCCGTGGTTCTGGGCGGGCTCGGGGTTCTCGTCAATGTCGAGCTTGCCCACGTTGACCTTGCCTTTGAACTCGGTGGCCAGCTTGTCCACGATGGGCGCCAGCGCCTTGCAGGGGCCGCACCAGGTGGCGGTGAAGTCCACCAGGGCCACGCCCTTGGTGAAGTCGTCGAAGGTGGCGCTCGTCACCACCGCAGTGTCAGGTCCAGCCATGTTCGTCTCCTGAAAGGGACTACCCGCGTCCCCATACGTTTCAAACAAGCATCCGGGGCCGGATTATTCCGCCGCGAAAGGCCCGCGTCTACCGCCAAAAAAAGCGAAGTCCGGCAGCGCCGGCAGCCGATTCCTGTCATGCCCGCAAGACGGGCACACACCCACGGAGCCCGCCATGGCCAACATCCTGATCACCGACATCGCCGAAGAGTCCGCCTACCTGGTGCGCAGCATCCTGCGCGGGTTCGGGCACGCTGTCAGCATCTCCATTGCCCGCGCCGACGCCGAGGCCAAGCTGGCCACCGGCCTCTTTGACCTGCTGGTCATGGACTTCGGCACCGTGGCGCCCGACAACGTGGCGGTGGTTCGCTTTGCCAACGAGATGCTGCCCGGGCTGCCCGTGGTGGCCCTGACCCGCCCTGAACAGGAAAAGCAGCTCAAAGGCCTGCAGATCACCGGGCGTTTCCAGCGCCCCGTGCGCGGCCGCCAGGTCAAAGACGTGGTCACCGCCGCCCTCGCGGCCGGTGCCGTCAACCGCCGCGGCGCCAACCGCCTGCATGCCGACCTGCCCATCAGCCTCAACCTGGCCGGGGTGTCCTTTGCCAGCCGCACCATTGACCTCTCCAGCCGCGGCGTGGCCGTGGACACCACAGACGTCAAGCTTTCGCCCGAACAGATGGAAGCCATTGAGGGTGCCGTGGGCGCGAGCGGCGCGCAGGCCGAACTCACGCTGGCCGAGGGCAAAGTGCTGCGCCTGAACGCGCGCCTGGCCTTTGTCGAAAGACACCGCAGTCTCTCGGGCCGCACCATCGGCCTGGCCTTCGAGGCCCTGGACGTTGAAACCGAAGTGGCCTTGGCGGGCATGCAGCGCATGGCGGCGTAGGGATTCGCGGCCCGAGTCGGGCTGTGGCTTTCCGTTGGGGAAGGCGCCAAAGTCGAATTCTTCAGCATTGGCAACGGCGCAGCTACTGCTTCGTGGCAGTGGTACTTGGGCCTGCGCTGACACGCCAGCTTTGATTGGCGCGCGGGCATCTGCCCGCGCGCTACTGTTTCAGCCAGGGCGCCTCGGTCAGCATCTCAAACAACCCCAACTCCACGGCGTGGGCCAGCAGTTCCGGCTGCCTGACGCGCCAGGCGTTCATGTGCGGGCTGCGGGCATGGGCATCCAGGGCCTCGCGGCTGGTCCAGTTCTCGTAAAACAGAAACACGCCCTTCTCGGTCTGCGAGACGTGCAGGTCGTAGTTCAGGCAGCCGGTTTCGCGGCGGGTGGGTGCCACGAGGGCGCGCAACTCGGCCTCCACGACCTGCTCCTTGCCGGGTTTGGCCCGGACTTTGGCGATTACGGTGAGCATGGCCGGATTCTGCCTTGCTGACGCCGCCGCGCAATTCGGGCATTGCCTTTGCCCATGCCGCCTGGCAGCGCTAGTCTGTCGCCTTGCCGGCGCAGTCCTCGGGCCGGCCCCCGGCGGGAAACTCATGGCCAGCAAATCCAAAGTCCCCACCCGGGACATCGGTCTCGAGATCGGGCTGGTGCTGGCCCGATACCTGCTGAACACCGAAGAACTGCACTACGGCTACTGGGACACGGGGGTAGAGGTCTCGTTGCGCAACCTGCCCGCCGCCCAGCGCCGGCACATGGAGTTTCTGCTTTCTCATGTGCCCACCGACGCCGCCACGGTGCTGGACGTGGGCTGCGGCACGGGGGCCCTCGCGCACGAACTGGTGCAGCGCGGCCACCAGGTGGAATGTGTGGCGCCGGACAGCACGCTGCTGGACGTGGCGGAGGCGCGCCTTCAGGGCCGCGCCAAGTTCTATCGCGAGCGCTTTGAGGTGTTCGCGCCCGGCCGGCAGTACGACCTGATTGTCTTCAGCGAGAGTTTCCAGTACCCGCCGCTGGAGCCAAGCATGGCCAACATCATGCGCCTGCTGAAGCCCGGCGGGCGGCTGCTGATCTGCGACTTCTTCAAGGCGCCGGGCAAGCCCGGCAGCCCCATCGGCGGCGGACACAAGCTGAACAAGTTCCTGGCCGCCTGCAGCGCCGCCGGGCTGACCTGCCTCACTGACATTGACATCACGCCCTTCACGGCGCCCAACATGACCCTGGTGGAGGAATTCTTCCGCCAGGTGGGCGAGCCCGTGTGGCGTATTCTCATGGATTACGCCCAGGCCAACTACCCGCGCCGCACAGGCATGGCCAAGTGGTGGTTTCGCAAGCGGCTGGACAAGCTGGAGCGCAAGTACTTCAGCGGCCAGCGCAACGCCCGCACCTTCTCCGAGTTCAAGACCTACCGGCTGTTCCTGATGCAGAAGGCACCCGTGGGCGCAGCGGCTCAAGCACCCGCGCTGGCTGCGGCCGGCAAGTAGCTACTTCGTCTTCAGGGTGGCAGTCGCCCAGGTGTAGGGCCTCGTAGCAGTCACGAAGCTGCTGCCCGCGAGGCTGACCTCCAGCTCGCCGTGCAGGTTGCGGCCCCACACATTGAACCGGAAGGTTTCGGGCAGCTTGCCTGCCCCAAGCACCGTGTCAGCAGGCAGGCTCACCTCGAACTGCATCACGCCGCCTTCCACCTTGCCGGCGGCTTTCAGGCCTCCCAGCGGCTTCAAAGCCAGCTTGGGCGCAAGGCTCAGCGTCCAGGCATCCAGGCCGGTGATGCCGTTGTCTCCCAGCAGAACGTGTACTTCGCTGCCGGTTAGGTTGTCGGCATCTTCGCGCCCGAACATCAGCAACAGGCCCGAGCCCAGGCGCGCCCCCTTCTCGCTGCTGGAAACAAATCCGCCCTCATAGCACAGGCGCCCCGCCACCATCAGCCGCGGCCCCGCCAGCATCCAGCGCAAGTACTCGCCCTCGGCCAGGTTGCGCAGGGCAAGCACGGCGGCCCCGCCCTTCCAGGCGGCGCCAGTGCCGTCCGGCTCGTAGCTGGCTTCTTCAATTGGCAGCGTCACGGCAACGGGGGCGGGCATCAGGGCGGAGGGCTTCCGGGCAAAGAAGTCATTCACGGCAAACACCTCGCGCTGCTCGTTGGCAAAGACCAGCCGGTTGCCCTGCAAGGCCACGGCTTCGCACTGCTGGGCGTCAATGCGGCACGAGAACTCGGGCGCGCCGGAGAACTTGTCGGCTGCATAGACAAACAGCCGCGTGTAGGAGAGCAACACGACCTTGCCCTCGGCGCTGCAATCAGCCCCGGTGATCATGGTGCCCGCGGGCAAGTCCAGGGTGCCGGCAGCTTCCAGCGTGTTGGCCTGCCCGTCCTTGAGCTCGCCGAGGCGGAACACGCGCGTGACGCCCGACTGCGTGCGGTCCTTGGTCACCAGGTGCACCTTGCCGCCGATCACCGTGACCGCCTCGCAGTCGTGGGCCTGGTCGGGGTAGCGCACCGGGTAAGTGGCGGCCAGTTCCAGTTTGTGGGTCTGGTCCGGGTTGGCCTTGCAGCGCACGCGGTACAGCGTGATGTCGTCGCGCTTGCGCTCGTTGTCGCCCACGTCGCAGGCCAGCAGGTCGCCGTCCAGGGCGGCAATGTCCTCCCAGTCCACGGCCTTGGCGCCGGGCACGGCCAGCCGCTCGGCGGGCGAGAACTCCAGGTTGTCGCTGCGGAACAGGAAGGGGCCGTCGCCGCTGTCGTTGTGCGCCCACCAGGCACCGCCCAGGTGCAGCAGCCCGCTGCACTCTTCCAGGCGCTGGTGGGCCAGGCGTGTCAACGGGGCCAGTACGCCCCTGCCCTCAGCGAAGCTGCTCACCGAGTCGCGGGGGGCCTCCTGGGCCCGTACAGCCCGCACGGGCAGCAACAACACAAGCAGGGCAGCAAGGCGGCGCATGGCCCGGATTGTCGCAGGCGCCGGGCCAAGGTCAACAACATGGAAAGGACTACAACAACGGCAAAAACGCACTATTGTCTGGGCCAGACCCAGCCGGAGCCGACCATGCCCACGCCATTCCAAAACGAGCCCATCACCACGACCTGGAACGACGACCGCCGCAAGTCCATGCACGCGGGCTTCGTGAAGGTGCGCGAACGCGCCCAGGAGATTCGCCCCCTGCGCGTAGGCAAAGACAAAGACCACGACGGCGCCACCATCGAGTCCCACAACCCCGGCAACACCAAGGAACTGTTGGGCCGTGTCATCAAGGCCAACAAGGACATCGCCGCCCGCGCCGTGGAATCGGCCTACGACGTGTACAACAACTACTGGCGCAAGACCGACCCCGGCATGCGCGCCCGTATCCTGCTGCGCGCCGCCGGCCTGCTGCGCAAGTATCGCGACGAGTTCAATGCCTACCTGGTGCTGGAAGCCGGCAAGAGCTGGACCGAGGCCGATGGCGACACCGCCGAGGCCATTGATTTCTGCGAATTCTACGCCCGCGAGTGCGTCCGCCTGCAGGTAGACCGCCAGCCGCTGACGGACGTCGCAGGCGAGGACAACAGCCTCTACTACATCCCCTTGGGCGTGGCGGCTGTCATCCCGCCCTGGAACTTCCCGCTCGCCATCCTGGTGGGAATGACCACGGCGGCCCTGGTCACCGGCAACACGGTGGTGCTGAAGCCCGCCAGCGTAACCCCGCTGGTGGCGGCGCGCTTTGTGGAAGTGCTGGAAGAAGCCGGCCTGCCTGCGGGCGTGCTGCAGTTTGTGCCGGGCGGCGGCAGCGACGTGGGCAACACCATCGTGGAACACCCGATGACCCGCATCGTGGCCTTCACCGGCAGCAAGGGCGTGGGCCTGGGCATCCAGGAGCGCTGCGGCAAGGTGGCCCCCGGCCAGAAGTGGCTGAAGCGCGCCGTGCTGGAGATGGGCGGCAAGGACGCCATGCTGATTGACGAGGGCAGCGACTACGAAGACGCCGCCACGGCCATCGTCTCGGCGGCGTTTGGCTTCCAGGGCCAGAAATGCAGCGCTTGCTCGCGCGCCATTTTCGTGGGCGAGTCCTACGACAAGGTGGTGCCCCTGATCGTGGAGAAGACCCGCGCCATCAAGCTGGGCTCGGTGGAAGACCCGGCAATCAACATGGGCCCCGTGATTGATGCCGCTGCCCAGAAGAGCATCATGCAGTACATCGCGGTGGGCATGAAGGAAGGCAAGTTGCTGGCGGGCGGCAAAACCGGCCCGGAGGGCGGCTACTTCGTCCAGCCCACCATCTTCGGCGAAGTGCGCCCGGACGCCCGCATCCACTGCGAGGAGATCTTCGGCCCGGTGCTGGCCCTGCTGCGAGTGAAGAGCTTCCAGGAAGGGCTGGATGTGGTCAACAGCAGCGAGTACGGCCTGACCGGCGCGGTCTACTCGCGCAACAGCGAGCACCTCGAGCTCGCCCGGCGCGACTTCCACGCCGGCAACCTGTACTTCAACCGCAAGTGCACGGGTGCCCTGGTGGGCGGCCAGCCCTTCGGCGGCTTCAACATGAGCGGCACTGACAGCAAGGCCGGCGGCCGCGACTACTTGCTGCTGTTCACGCAGGCCAAGGTGGTCAGCGAGAAGGTGCGCTGGTAGCCATCGCGCAAAGCAGCGCGGGGCGGCCCCGGAAGGCCGCCCCGCTTGCTTTTTCAGGCCGCTGCTCTTGCCGCTACTCTTCCAGGATCTTGGCCTTCATCAGGTCGGCCAGCTTCTTCTGGATGACGTCGAACTCCGGTTCGCCCTTCTTGTAGAGCTTCTTCAGTTCCTTGTAATGCTTGATGGCTTCGTCCCAGCGTTCAAACTTCTCGGCCTTGCGGGCCTCCAGCCAGATGCGCTCGGAGCGCTCCTTGGCCACCCAGTCCTTGAACTTGGGATCGTTCTTGAGTTCTTCCAGGCCGGCATCAATGCGCGCCGCCGCGAAGTCGCCGTACTTCTTGCGGATCTCCTTGAAGCGCTTGTCGGCGCCGGCGAAGTCGCCGTTCTTGGCGTTGGTAATGGCTTCCGCCACCTCGGCGTCCACAATCACCCGGCACTCCTCGATTCGCTCAAGCGACTTCTCGTATTCTTCAATGCGAACCTCAACCGCCGTGGCAGCCAGGAAGAAGTTGAGCGCCGCCAGGTACTCTTTGGCCTGGAAGGCTGCCTCACCGCGGGCGTAGTTGGCGCGGATCTCGCCGGTTACGTTGGCGTCGGGCCCCTTGTTGCCCGAGACCGGGCAATCTCCGTACTGGGGCACGCCGTTCTTGGGCTCAAAGTCCATGAAGCGGCAGGGGTAGTCAATCATCCCCTTCCAGATGCAGAAATGCAGGTGCAGCGCCTCGTTGCTGCCCTGGCAGATCTTCTGGCCCGCCAGCACCTTGTCGCCCACCTTGACCAGCGCCGTGTTGCTGCCGTTGTGGGCATAGACGCTGGTCTCGCCATCGGCGTGCTCAATGTAGATGACATTCTCGCGCTCGTTGCCCACCGCCGCGTTGTCCACGACGTTGGTCACCTTGCCGTCGCGGGCGGCGCAGATGTACTGGCCCCGAATGATGTGAAAGTCCCAGGCGTAGTAGTTCTGCGCCTGCATGTGGGTGGCCCGCGGCGGGCCGATCTTGTTGCCGTTCCAGCTTTGGTACACCTCGTGGCCCTGCCCGGCAGGCCAGGGCAGGTAGTACTTGGCGGGCCACACCAGGCCCACGCCCTGCATCTGGGTCCAGTCGGCGATGCCGGGGCGGCTGGGGTTGCTGCCCACCTTGACCTTGGTCTCGGTCTCGCCGTACTGCTTCTCGAGTTCTTCCTTGGACGGCTGGGCCTGCCCAACGCCCTTGCCACCGGCCTTCTGGGCCAGCGCGACAGCGGCAGGCGTCATAGCGATGGCAACAGCTACACGCCCGGCGGCTTTCAGCCACTCGCGGCGTCCAGAGACGAATCCTGTGTCATGATCCGGTGCGGCGGGTCGGGTCATATGCGCGGTTTCCACGCCCAGTAGTACGCGGCATTCTCCCGAGGCCGCGCAAGTGCACCGCCATTATAACGGGGGTCACGGCCGTTGGTTCACCCAGAAAACGCCAATTCGGTGCGGCAACCGGCATGGCAGCAACCACGCAAAGTGGCAACCCGGAAACACTTACGCCGGAAGCACCGAGGCGCAAGGCTCCCGTCACGGCAGCGGGGCCGGTCGCCCGGCCCCGCGTCATGCAATCCCTGTATCCGGCCTACTTGTTCTTGCCGCCTGTGGTCGTGGCCTCGGCCTTTTGCAAGTACTGCCACAAGTAAGGCGAGCGGTCCTGGAATATCCGCTTTACGTTGGGATCAGCCTCTTCCTTGAACCGCGTGTAGCCACCCACCAGCAGATCGAGATGGCCGTCGCCGTTAAGGTCGGCGACTTCAACGTACCAGCCCTCTTCCGGCAGGGGCGAATTGGCGGCGTCCGTGCTCTTTTCCAGCAGGGTCTTGGGGGCTTCCAGCTTGGGCTCGCCCTTCTTGCCACCATTGCGGAAGAGCAGCACCTTGCCTTCAAACGTGCCCACCACGATGTCGGTCAGGCCGTCCTTGTCCCAGTCTGTCAGCACCGGGTTGGTGATCTTGCCGCCCGCGTAGAGGTCCTTCTCGCCGGCCTTCAGGCGGCTGCTGGTGGTGCTGTACTTGGCTTCCTTGGCGCTGCCCTCGTTGAGGTTGAGATACAGGTAGCCGTCACGGTCGCCCAACAGGATGTCCAGGTCGCCGTCGGCGTCCCAGTCGCATGCGACCGCTGAAATGCAGTGCGCCTTGGGGGCGGCACCGCCAGTGTGGTCGACGCTGGTCCACTTCTTGGCGTCGTAGTCCCAGTACTGGGCCAGCAGGATGCGCGCGCCCTCTTTGTCTTTGACGTGCTCGGGCTTGCCAAAGCCCTCCTTGCTGCCCAGGCTGACCCAGGGCGAGCCGTCAAACGTGGCAGTGAAGATGTCGGTGATGCCGTCGCCGTTGAAGTCCACGAACTGTGGCGTCATGCCGATACATCACCAGTTGTTGAACTTCAGCGGCTTGCCGTCGGCGCCGTTCAGCACCTTCTCTTCGCCCCAGCCGTCCTTGGTGGGGCTAAGGTACGTAAGGCCACCGAAAAGGTCTCCGATCACGATCTCGCGCTTTCCGTCGCCGTCCAGGTCGTGCAGGGCGGGCGAGGGGTACAGGCGGTCGCGGCCGCCGAGCTCGTGGCCCGCGAACTTCTCGCCGGCCTTGATGCGCGTGGGCGCCTCAAAACTCTGGGCAGCCAGGGGCGTGGCTGCAACACAAGCGCCCAGCAAGGCAACTCGGAACATGAAGAACTCCTTGGCTCAGGTTCAGGGGCACCAGCCGTGAACAGGGGCAGAGATTGTACGAAACGCCGCGGCCGCCGCTGACCGGAATCCAGACGCGCGCACGCCCGGTAGTTGTCGGCAATGGGCCGCGCATCCGGCCGGGAGCGGGTTCAACAATCGGCCCCACGCCGAGATTAGGTCTGGCGCGACCCCCACGGCGCCGGGCCCCTGCCGGCGCCAAGGGCTCCTGCCGGCACCGGCCAAAAGCAAACCCGCCGGGTTTCCCCGGCGGGTCGCCTGATGAACTCCGAGCTGCCTGCTTAGCTGCAGCCCATGCTGTTGCCGCAGTTGAGGCACTTGTAGCAGGCGCCGTTGCGCACCGTGACGTGGCCGCAGACGTCGCAGATGGGCGCATCCCCCATCATGCCCTCGAGCTGCTCGTCCAAGGCACTCTTGGGCTTCTGCTGCCGGGCCGACAGCGCCTTGGCAGGCGACGGCACAGGGGCCTTTGCCACCGCCGCGGTGCCCGCTTCGCCCAGGTCGCCGCTGTCGCCCTGCTGGGCCAGCAGCGCCGGGCCCTGTGCTTCTTCCGGCTTGATGTGCAGGAAGTCCGTGCGGCCCGCGTACTCATGGCCCAGGGTGCGGAACACCAGGTCCACCACGCTGGTGGCCATCTTGATGTTCGGGTGGCCCTCGACCAGGCCCTGCGGCTCAAAGCGGCTGAAGATGAAGGTGTTGACGAACTCCTCCAGCGGCACGCCGTACTGCAGGCCCTTGGAAACCGCGATGGCAAAGCAGTTCAAGATGCTGCGCAGGGTCGCCCCTTCCTTGGACATGTCCAGGAAGATCTCGCCCAGGGC
Source organism: Planctomycetota bacterium (assembly GCA_020847415.1). Classification (GTDB taxonomy): domain Bacteria; phylum Planctomycetota; class UBA8742; order UBA2392; family UBA2392; genus JADLBZ01. The sequence goes on along the minus strand of JADLBZ010000234.1, from coordinate 8,438 downwards.
GCCGTCTTCATACTCGCCCGTGCGCAGGTACAGCTTCTGGCTGCCGATTTTCAGCTCGTAGGTCAGGCCGTGACGGCGCTTGGGCAGCGGGCGGCGCAGCGGGCCCTCTTTCACCACCTGCACCACCGTTGCCGGGGCCGGCTCGGCCTTCAACTCGGTCTTTTCTTCCGCCTTGGCTTCGGCCTCTTCCTTCTTGTCTTCCTTCTTCTTGCTGGTGCTCAGCACCTGGCTGTGCTTGCTGCCGTCGCGGTAGATGGCCACCGCCTTCAGGGCCAGGTCGTAGGACTGCATGTACGCGTCCTTGATGTCCTCGACCGTGACCTCGTTGGGCATGTTGATGGTCTTGCTGATGGCGCCCGAGATAAACGGCTGGGCAGCCGCCATCATGCGTACGTGGCCCATGTGGTGAATGAACCGCTTGCCGTGCTTGCCGCAGCGGTTGGCGCAGTCAAACACCTGCAGATGCTCGGGCTTCAGGTAGGGCGCGCCCTCAATGGTCTGGCGGCCGCAGATATGCTCGTTGGCGTTCTCAATCTCCTGGTCGCTGAAGCCCAGGGCCTTGAGCAGGCTGAAGCCGGGTGCCCCGGTCTGCTCCGGCTTGAAGCCCAGGCGCTTCATCGTTTCCTCGCCCAGCGTCCAGGGCGTGAAGGCAAAGCCGACCTCCAGCGCACCCTGCAGCGCGTGCTCGACGCGGCTGATGTCGGCGTCGGTAAGGCCCTTGGCGCGCAGGCTCTGGGGGTTGACGTGGGGTGCGCCCTGCAGGGTCAGGGTACCCACGATGTACTCGACGATGTTCTTGGCCTGCTCGGCGCTGTAGCCCAGGTTGCGCAGGGCGGGCTCAACGCTCTGGTTCACGATCTTGAAGTAGCCGCCGCCGGCCAGCTTCTTGAACTTCACCAGGGCAAAGTCGGGCTCAATGCCCGTGGTGTCGCAGTCCATCAGCAGGCCGATGGTGCCCGTGGGCGCGATCACCGTGGTCTGGGCGTTGCGGTAGCCGTACTTCTTGCCCAGGTCCAGCGCCTTGTCCCAGCTCTCGCGGGCCGCGGTCAGCAGGTAGTCCGGGCAGTGCTCGGGCTCCACGCCCTGGGGCGCCACATGCACGCCCTCGTACTCCGAATTCGGCGTGTTGTAGGCCGCGCGCCGGTGGTTGCGCACCACCCGCAGCATGTCGCGGCTGTTGCGCTTGTAGGCCGAGAAGGGCCCGTGGGCAGCCGCCATCTCCGCCGAGGCGGCATAGGTGTCGCCGGTCATGATGGCGGACAGGGCCCCGCACACCGCGCGGGCGCGCTTGCTGTCGTAGGGAATGCCGCTGACCATGAGGCAGGTGCCCAGGTTGGCGTAGCCCAGGCCAAGGGTGCGGTAGTCGTAGCTCTTCTGGGCAATCTCGCGGCTGGGGAACTGCGCCATCAGCACCGAGATCTCGAGGGTGATGGTCCACAGGCGCGTGGCGTGGCGATAGGCCGGGATGTTGAAGGTGGCGCTCTTCTCGTCAAAGAACTTCAGCAGGTTCAAGGACGCCAGGTTGCAGGCGGTATCGTCCAGGAACATGTACTCGCTGCAGGGGTTGCTGGCGTTGATGCGGCCGTCCTGCGGGCAGGTGTGCCAGTCATTGATGGTGGTGTCGTACTGCACGCCGGGGTCGGCACAGGCCCAGGCGGCGTAGGCAATCTGCTGCCACAGGTCGCGGGCTTTCAGCGTCTTGCTGATGTGGTTGCGGTCGGTGCGCCAGCGCAGGTGCCAGTCGCCGTCGCCGCGCACCGCCTCCACAAACTCGTGGGGCACGCGCACGCTGTTGTTGCTGTTCTGGCCGGAGACAGTCTGGTAGGCCTCGCCGTTGAAGTCAGGGTCAAAGCCGGCATCAATGAGGATCTTGGCCTTGCGCTCTTCTTTGGCCTTCCAGTTAACGAAGGCCTCAATGTCCGGGTGGTCTAGGTCCAGGCAGCACATCTTGGCGGCGCGGCGTGTGGTGCCGCCCGACTTGATGGCGCCCGCCGCGCGGTCGCCCACGCGCAGGAAGCTCATCAGCCCGCTGCTCTGGCCGCCGCCCGAAAGAGGCTCGCCGTCGCCCCGGAGCTGGCTGAAGTTGGTGCCCGTGCCGCTGCCGTACTTGAACAGCCGCGCCTCACGGGTCCACAGGTCCATGATGCCGCCGTCGCCCACCAGGTCATCGCGCACCGCCTGGATGAAGCAGGCGTGCGGCTGGGGGTGCGTGTAGGCGTCGGTGCTCTGGGTCAGCACGCCGGTGTCCGGGTCCACGTAGAAGTGGCCCTGGCTGGGGCCGGTGAGGCCGTAGGCCCAGTTGAGGCCGGTGTTGAACCACTGGGGGCTGTTGGGTGCCGCATACTGGTGAATGAGCATGAAGCAGATTTCGTCGTAGTACGCCTGGGCGTCCTCGGCGGTGCGGAAGTAACCGTACTTCTCGCCCCAGTGGCGCCAGCAACCGGCCAGGCGGTTCACTACCTGGCGGGCGCTGCGCTCGGGGCCGTAGATGATGTTGCCGTCCTCGTCGCGCAGGGGCTCGGACTTCAGAGGGTCGGCGCCGTCGGCGTACTGCGGCACCTGCGCCTTGCGGAAGTACTTGCTGATCATGATGTCGCTGGCGAGCTGCGACCAGTCCGCGGGGATCTCGGCACCTTCCATGGTGAAGACGGAGGAACCGTCGGGGTTCGAGATCTTGCTGGCGCGGCGACCGTACTTGACGCCGGCCAGCACATCCTCGCCGGCTTTGGTGAAGTAGCGCCCCACCACGAGGCCGCTGGGGCAGGTCTTGCTTACGCTTGCCATGGTAGCTGCCTTGCTCTGGGTCTCTCTGCTTGCGTCCACTTCCTTGCGTGACCGCCGGCGAGTTGTACTTCCCGCTGCGACAGCGCCAGTCTTCTTCTGCATGTTACCCCCCAAACGACAGCGACCACTCGCGGTCGTTGTCTCCGCGTTCGTGCGTGCTGCAAGCGCCTCAAACCTGAGGCGCCGGCCCCCACGCATGGTGTAAGTTGAAAAGTGCGTTAAGTGCCAGACGTTTTCTCTGGCGAGGGGGGAATATAGCCCAGAATGTACTCGAGGTCAAAAGAAAAGCCCAAAATAGTGGGTGTTGGTAACGCAAAGCCACTAGGGGCAGTATCACCAAAGAATCAACCAGCATCTCCAGACAAACCACATGCTTTCCACCAGTCGCTGAACAGCCTGAAACCCAAGCGGTTGAAGCGAAACCAACACACAACCTATAGTGTCTACTCCAGACGCATCCGCCGCCGCCTTCCACACCAAGCCTGCCGCCCGTCAGCAAGTATGGTGGTTTCCTACCCATTGGGGGCGAACGGCAGGCATGGCGGCAGGCCAAAACGCAGCGGGCCGACCCCAAGGGTCGGCCCGCTGGAACGCGCCATTGGCAAGGTCTACTTCGCGCCTTTTGCGGCTGCGCGCGACAGGCCGAAGATGGGCAGGTAGATGCCGAGGATCACCACCAGCACCACCGCACCCAGCGAGACAATCAGCGCGGGCTCGATCATGGAAGTGATGGCGCCCACCGCCGACTGCACTTCGTCTTCATAGTACTCCGTCACGTCGTTCAACATGTCGGGCAACGCACCAGCGTCTTCACCGACCTTCACCATCTTGGTCATCAGGCCCGGGAAGAGGCCCGACTCGGTGAGCGCCTGGAACAGACTGTAACCCTGGATCAGCTTCTGGCGTGCATCCAGCACCGCCTGCTCAAGGATGATGTTGCCCAAGGTGCGGGCGGTGATTTCCAGCGACTGGTCCAGCGTGATGCCGTTCTTGATCAGCGTGGAAAGCGTCATCGTGAAGCGTGAAACGCCGGACTTGATGGTCAGGGGCCCGAACAGCGGCGCCTTCAGGATCATGCGGTCCCAAGCCAAGGCGCCCTGCGGAGTGCGCCGCCAGAAGATGAAGGCGGCAATAGCACCCGCAACCGCCGGCAGGGTGACCCACCAGTATTGCACGATGGCGTCCGAGATCGCGATCAGCACCTTGGTAAGGAACGGGAGTTCGGCGCCGAACTTGGTGAACAGTTCTTTGAACTGTGGCACCAGGAAGGTGAAGATGCCGGTTACGATCAGGATGAAGAAGCCGCCCACGAACTTGGGATAGGCGGTGGCTGACTTGATCTGGCTCTGCAGCTTGTGGCGGCGCTTGAAGAAATGGCCGAGCTGCTCCAGGATCGTGTCCAGCGAGCCGGACACTTCACCGGCCTCCACCATGCTGCACATCAGGGAGTTGAAAACGTCCGGGTACTTGCGCATGGAGTCAGAGAGCTTCGAGCCAGCCTCCACGTCCATGATGACGCCATCCAGGGCGCCCTTGAACGAAGGGTTCTCGGTTTCCGCCGAAATGGTCTCCAGCGAGTCCATCAGCGAAAGACCGGCGCGCAACATGGTGGACATCTGGCGGCAGAAGGCCGCCAAGTCAGACACCTTGACCTTCTTCTTGAACAGGCTGCCCTGACTCTTGGCCACAGCCTGGGCCTCGGTGGGCGCGTTCGATGGCCCGCCCCCCGGCGCAGCGCCGCCCTCAGACTTCACGCCGGTCACGATCAGGCCCGACTTGCGCAGCTCCGCCACCAGGTCGCCCACCGACGGGGCATCCTTGACCTGGCTGATTGTGCGGCCGGACGGATCACGCGCTGTGACGGTATAGAGCGGCATAAGCACCCCAGGGGTTGCGGGAAAACGGAGTCACGGAGTCCGGTACAGTATAGCCCGCCGAAAGGGCGATTGAACACCCCGAAGTTGACACACCCACGCCGTGCCGGAGGAAGCCCTTACGACCGTGCCTGTGGTTCATCCGGTTTGAACTTACGGGTACCTCCGTGCAACGCCGGCGGCCGTTTCCGCGGCAGCGCGCGACAGAAGCCCGAAGGGCGCGTGTCGAAAGCATCCGTCGCGGCCTGGCACGTCTCCGAGGCAAAACGGACGACCCCAATTTCAATACGAAAGCAGCGCTAGTAGTCGTTGATGCGGAAGCGGTTGTAGGCTGTGCCCAGGCAGACCACCAGCCACGCAACGCCCACCCCGACGTGCTGCCAGGGCACCACCATCACGCTGAACACCGAGGCCTCCGCAGCCTCGCGCAACCACCGGAAGCTCGGGAACATCAGCTTCATGATGCGGGCAGCCTCCTTGATGGCTGGAATGTCCGCGAGGAAAGGCATGCTGCCGCTGTCCGCCAGGTAGCTGACGGCTGTGTCCACCACCAGGTAGTACACGTAACCAAGCACGATGCTGAGGCCTGTGCTGCGGGTCCAGAGGCCCACCCATCCGACAATGGCGTACAGCAGGGCCATGGAGAAGATGGTCATGGGCAGCGCGCCGAAGAACGGCCAGTGCCAGATACCGGTGCGCGCGCCCACGCCCACGAAGATGGCCACATAGGCCAGCAGCAGCGCCACCGAATACACCGCCAGGCCGCCCACGTACTTGCCAAAGAACAACTGCCAGCGCCGCACGGGCTTGGAAAGCAGCAGGTCAATGCTGCCCGCCTCCAGCATGTTGGGGATGTAGCCCGCACAGGCAGCAATGAAGCCCAGCATCGAGATAATGAACAGGAACGTGGAGTTGCTGGAGAGCCAGAACTCCACGCCCTTCTGCAGCCGGCTGATGTGCCCGGTGCGGTTGCGAATCTCCTGGTCAATCCAGTCTCGCCCGCCGTCCCGCAACTTCCGGTAAGCTGCCGTGCGAGCGTCCACTTCGGCCTCGGCGTCACGCCGGACCTGCATGGCCTTGGCAATCTCTATCTCGCCGGCCCCCTTGTGCTGCAGTTCCTTGACGCGGTAGTCCGCCTGCTCCAGCACGTCTACGGAAGCTTCCATCTCCTCGCGGGACTTGGTTTCCAACTCGTCCAGGCTGCGCTCGTCGCGCAGAACGTCGGCGTAGAGTCCCTCCCAGCCCTGCTCCAGGCCCGTTTCGCGGGGGCCCTCGTCAATGATGCGACCAAGGAACTTGGTGCCGTCTGAGCTCTCCTTGACTTCAGGAAACGCAATCACGACGGGAACAAACACCGCCAGCGCCCCCAACAGCAACAGCAGCACCCACTGGTGCACGCTCTGGCGCCAGGTGTCGCGGGCAATCGTCAGGAACACGCCGATCATTGCTGCCCGCCCACCCCGGCGTAGTCGTTGGTATCCATAATGTGCAAGAAGGCCTCTTCCAGACTGGCCCGGTACGCCTCCACGGCAAAGATCTCCACGTTGGCGCCGCGCAGCGCGTCAATGGCGCGGCTGGTCAGGTTGCGGTCAGCCACTTCCAGCATCAGGCCATCGTCCGTGGGCGTAGCCTTTCCGGGCAGCTCCGGAAGGGTCGCCGGCAGCGGCCCGGTGCGGAAACGCAACTGCTGCATGCCGCCCTTGCCGGACATCTCCTGAATGATCTCGCTGACTTTGCCGCGCCGCAGGATGCGCCCCCGGTACATGATGGCGATCTCGCGGCAGACGACCTCTACTTCCGCAAGCAGGTGCGAGTTCAGGAACACCGTCACGCCGTCTTTGCCCAGCCGGGCAATCAGGTCGCGAATCTCGTGGCGGCCGGCCGGGTCCACACCGTCAGTGGGCTCGTCCAGGAACACCAGGCGCGGGTTGCCCAGCAGCGCCTGGGCCAGGCCCACGCGCTGCTTCATGCCCTTGCTGTACTTGCGCACCTTAAGGTCGCCCCAGGCCGCCATGCCCACCAGCTTGAGCTTCTCGTTGACCTCATTGCGCAGGCGCTCCCCGGAAAGGCCGGTCAGGCGCCCGAAGTACTCGCAGACGCCGCGGCCGGTGAGGTAGCGGGGGTAGCTGGTGCCCTCCGGCAGATAGCCGACTGCCCGGCGCGCGGCTGGGTCTCGCGAGTCGCGCCCGAACAACAGCGCGCGCCCGGTGGTGGCCCGGCAGATGCCCAGCACTGTCTTGACCAAAGTGGACTTGCCCGCGCCGTTGCTGCCCAGCAGGCCAACCACCGTGCCTGCCTCTACTTTCAGGTCCACGGGGTCAAGCGCCCGCACGCGGCGCAAGCCGCGATAGGTCTTGGACAATCCCTGGGTTTCCAGCGCGTAGTCCATGGCGGGGCACAGTTTACGACAAATCCGGGCACGTCTCCACGCGCCGGTCAGCTTATCTTGCCGCTGACCGCCTTCAGCACGGCCGGGTGCAGCACACCGTTGCTGCAGATGGCGTGGCCGCTGTAGATGCTTGGCTCGCCTGCAAAATCAGTCAACCGGCCACCGGCCTCCGCCACCATGCTGGCAAAAGGCGCCACGTCCCACTCGCGGATCTTGGGCTCAATGCTCACTTCCACGCGACCTGTAGCTACCAGCAAGTGCCCCCAGCAGTTGCCCCAGCCGCGGTCTTTGCGCGTCGCGGCACGGAGCTTCGTGAAGGCCTCCACCCGCTTGCTCCGGTGAAACGCCCCCTGGCCGGAGGTGGTAATCATGGCCTCTTTCAGGTCGTCCAGGGGCGAGACCTTGGCACGGATGGCGCGCTCGCGCAGCGCCTCCACGTTCTCGGCGCCGGTGGTGTCCTGCGCCCACCAGCAGCCCTGCCCGCGGCTGGACCAGGCGTACTCTCTCTGGGCCGGCATGTAGCAGAGGCCGGCCACCACCTCGCCTGCCAGCTCAAGGCCCACCAGGGTGCCGAAGATGGGCACCTTGCGGATGAAGCTCTCGGTGCCGTCCAGGGGGTCAATAATCCACTTGAAGCCGCTGGTGCCGTGTTCGTCCTCGTGTTCTTCGCCGATGATGGCGTCGTCGGGAAACACCGCGCTGATGCGCCGCCGCAGGATCTTCTCGCACTCGTGGTCGGCCTTGGTCACCGGGCTGCCGTCGTGCTTCCAGACCACGTCAATGGAAAGGTTGTAGTACATCTTCGCCACCGCGTTGCCGGCGTCGAACACGGCGTCCTGGGCCAGGGCCAGGCGCGACTGGATGGCTTTGTCGGTCATGCCGACACGTTAGCTTGCCCGTGCCGCAGGGCAAACAGCCGCAACACCTGCTATATTCGCTGCGCGTGTGGGGCCAATCCTTTCAACCCTTCTTATGGAGAGACCATGAAGTGCATGCAGAAGTTTGCCGGCCTGGCTGTGCTGGGCGTGGCGGGTGTTTGCGGCAGTGCGGGCGCCACCTGGCTGATGCAGTCCGAACCGGTGCAGGCCCAGGAGGGCGACAAGGACGTGCTGACCGCCCGTGAGTTTCACCTGGTGGACGACAAAGGCGTGCCCCGCATGATGTTTGACATCGGCGACGACGGCAGCGCCCGCATCACCATGATGGACGCCAACCTGAAGCCGCGCCTGCAGCTTGGCGTGGACGGCGAGCAGGCCTCCTGCGCGTTCCTGGACGACAAGGGCACGCCCCGCTACGTGGTGGCCCATCGCAACAAGGACAACAACGTCCTCATCACCTTTGCAGACGCCAAGGGCACGCCGCGCCTGCTGCAGTCGCTTACCGACGACGGC